>NZ_CP046902.1:4380000-4682747 GCF_009789555.1 Stutzerimonas stutzeri | reverse complement strand
GAGGCGCTGAAAGCCTACAACGAGCAGTTGACCGAACTCACCGCGGGGCAGCGTAAGGAACTCGAGGGTTTCCAGCGCCAACTGGACAGCATTGAGCGCACCCAGGAGGCCGTTGCGCCACAAATGGGGCAGATGATCGAGGTGCTCGGCGAGTTCATCGCGGCGGATTTGCCATTCCTTCCTGACGAACGCGCTGACCGCCTGGCAAGCCTGCAGGACATGCAGGCCCGGGCGGATGTCAGCCTGGCCGAAAAATACCGCCGGATTCTCGAGGCCTACCAGATCGAAAGCGATTACGGCAGAACGCTCGAAGCCTGGCGGGGTGAGCTGCCCGTCGAGGGTGGCAGCCGTAGCGTCGAGTTCCTGCGGCTGGGACGCACCATGCTTTATTACCAGACGCTGGATGCCCATGAGAGCGGTTGGTGGAATCCGCAGTCCAGGGCGTGGGAGGTGCTCGACGGCAGCGCGCGTCGGCCGATTGCCAAGGCCATCGCCATTGCCCGTCAGCAGCAGGCGCCGGCCTGGCTCGAGCTGCCCATCAAGACCTTGGCCAAGGAGGCTGCGCAATGAGCCGTTTGCTGACGTTGATGTTCATCGCCCTGCTGCCGGCCCTGGCTCAGGCGGCCGAGCCCTTGAGCCCAGACCAACTGTTGCAGCGTATTCGTAGCGAACGCGCTGCGGAGGTCGACGCCATGCAGGCGCGCGAGCAGGCGTTTGTCCAGAATCGCAGCGAGCAGGCGCAATTGCTGGCAAGTGCCAATGCGGTGCTTGAAAAACAGAAAGCCGAAGCGGAGCGTCTGAAAGCCGAATTCGATCGCCAGGAAGCCGAGCTGGCCGAGCAAGAAAAGCTTCTGGCTCAGCGGGTCGGTCATCTCGGGGAGCTGTTCGGGGTCGTTCGCCAGAGTGCGGGTGACATCGCTGGACAGTGGCAGGACAGCCTGCTCAACGCGCAATACCCGGAGCGCCTCGCGCGGCTCAAGGCGTTGGCGCAAAGCCGGGCACTGCCCTCGGCGCAGGACCTGGACGATTTCTGGATGACGCTGCTCGAGGACCTTGCCGCCAGTGGTCGAGTCGAGCGTGTGGAGCTGCCTGTGGTGGGCGCCGATGGTCAACGCAGTGTGCAGCCGGTGCTGCGCATTGGAAGTTTCTCCGCGTTCTCCGATGATGCTTTCCTGCGCTATGAAAGCGGCGCTGGCGAGCTGCTGACGCCCAGCCGCCAACCGTCCGGCATGGGTCTGGTGAACGACTACCTGAGCAGCAGCGACGCCCTTGCGTCCCTGCCGATCGACCCGAGCCGCGGTTCGCTACTGGCCCAGTTGCAACGTCAGCCGCAGCTCTGGGACCGCGTCCAGCAGGGCGGCCTGGTGGGTTGGGTCATTCTGGTGCTGGGCGCCGTTGGCCTGTTGCTGGCCGTCTGGCGCATGGTCTACCTGACCGGCGTCGGGCGTGCTGTGAGCCGGCAGATGCGCAGCCTCAACCAGCCGCGCGACGATAACCCGCTGGGTCGAATCATTGGCGTCTTGGGTCCCAAGCCGCAGCTCTCCGACCTTGAGACCCTGGAGCTGAAGCTCGACGAGGCGATCCTGCAGGAAACGCCGCCTTTGGAGCGCGGCCAGCCGCTGCTCAAGCTGCTCAGTGCGGTAGCGCCATTGCTCGGACTGCTGGGCACGGTGACTGGCATGATCGTGACGTTCCAGGCGATCACGCAGAGTGGCGGCGGCGATTCGCGGCTGATGGCCGATGGCATCTCCCAGGCGTTGGTGACCACCGTGCTGGGCCTGGTGGTGGCCATTCCACTGCTGTTCCTGCACAGCCTGCTGGCCAGCCGCAGCAAGGCGCTGATCCAGCTGCTGGAACAGCAGAGTGCGGGCCTGATCGCGTTGCACCTGTCAGGGGCGCCGCGTCGTGACTGACCTGCACGGTCACTGGCTGCGCCTGATCGACAGCGCGTATTCGCTGCTCGATTTCATGGCGGCGGGCGGCGCGGTGATGTGGGCGCTGGCTGCTTTGTGTGTGCTGTATTGGACGCTGGTGTTCGAACGCCTGTGGTTCATGCGGCGGGTGTTCCCGCATTGGGTCGAATCCCGGCGCCAAGCCTGGGCGCAACTCGGAAACGAGTCCGGCAACTGGCAGCGTGCGGTCCGTAGTGCCTGGCTGGCCCAGGCGCAGCAGCAACTTGCAGGCCCCCTGCGGATGAGCAAGACCCTGGTGGCGATGTATCCGCTGCTCGGACTGCTCGGCACGGTCAGCGGCATGATTGCGGTATTCGATGTGCTGGCGCTCAACGGTACCGGCAACCCCCGTGGCATGGCCGCGGGCGTCTGGCAGGCGACCCTGCCGACCATGGCTGGCATGGTGCTGGCCATTACTGGACTGTTCAGCCTGGCGCGTCTCGAACGTATTTCGCGCCAGGCTCTCGACCGGCTGGCCGACCAGCTGCGTCACGATTGAGGATTACCGGATGCGTATGCGTCGTCACCACTATCAGCAGGAAGAAGACACTGGCATCGACCTGACGCCCATGCTCGACGTGGTCTTCATCATGTTGATCTTTTTCATCGTCACCAGCTCTTTCATCAAGGAGTCCGGTGTCGAGGTTCAGCGTCCTCAGGCTGATACCGCCAGTGCCCAGGACAAGGGCAACATTCTCATTGCTGTCACTGCGGAAGGCCAGGTCTGGATCGACAAGCAGGCCGTGGACGTTCGCAGTGTACGGGCCCACGTCGAGCGTATGCGCGTCGATCAGCCAGAGGGCGCCGTGGTGGTGCAGGCCGATCAGGATGCGCGGACCGGTCTGGTCGTCCAGGTCATGGACCAGGCGCGTCTGGCCGGCGTCCAGGACGTGGCGCTTGCTGCCAGCTCGGGAGCGCAGTGATGGTCCGGGGACTGACCCGCGTCGGGTTGTCCTTCGTCGGCGCCTGCGTGGTCGCGCTGCTGTTGTTCGTGCTGATGCTGAGCATGGTCAACCCGCCGCGCAGCGAGGTCACCGACGAGCCGGTGGCGATCGCCAATTTCGTGCGCATGGACAACCGTAACGAAAGCACCGCGACCCGCTCGCGACAGCAGGCGCCGCAACCTCCTCAACCCAAGACACCGCCGACGCCCACGCCACCTGCACCGAGCATGGCCAGTCCGAGTGCCAACCTGCCGAAGCTTGACCTGCCGCTGCCGAACATCGAAACGGGTATATCGGTCGCCAGCGCGCCCGCGCCCAGCCTGGCCGGATTGACGGCTGCGTCTGCGCCGGCGGCGCCCCCGGCACCGGCAGCCCCGTCGGCAGCGGAGTCGGCCTCGCAATCGGGACCGGAGCAGGAAGTCATGCCGCTCAACGACGTCCGTCCCGAGTATCCCTATCGGGCACGTCAGCGTGGCATCGAAGGCCACATCAAGCTTGCTTTCACCATTACCGCCGCCGGCAAGGTCGAGAACATTCGGGTGCTGGAAGCGTCACCGGCCAACGTATTCGACCGTGAAGCACGCCGCGCCGCCGCTCGCTGGCGCTTCGCGCCACGGACCGAGAATGGGGCTGCGGTGTCGCGAGAAGCCGTCAAGACTCTGCACTTCCGCCTGCAAGGAGAACGCTGACATGCCTCGTTTGCTGCTGTTGATCTCGTTGTTTTTCGCTGTCTCGGCCCATGCTGTGCAAAGCATCGAACCGGCTATTTTCAAGGCCCTTGAGCGTGCACGGGTCGCTCAGGAAAAGGGCGATTACAGCACGGCGCGCGCAGCCCTCACGCAGGCGCAGGCCAAGGTCGGCAGTCTCGAGCAGGCCCTGCTTTGGCGCAGTCAGGCCTATCTGGCCTGGGCCCAAGGCGACAGCGGGCAGGCGCTGGAATTGCTGGAAAAAGCCGTCGCCAGTGGCAAGCTGGACGAGGACTTGCTGGCCACTGAGCGCCTCAACCTGGCCAAACTGAATCTTATCGAGCGTCGCTATGCCAAGGTGGTTAGCCTGCTGGGCGCGCCTGCCCAGGCGAACGAGGAGGTCCTGCAGATGCTGGTCCAGGCTTACCAGGGGCTCGGGCAGCACGCCAAGGCGTTACCGCTGGCCGAGCGTTATGTGCAGGCCAACCCCGGTGCGGCCGATACCTGGATACAGTTTCTGGTGGCTGGCAACGCCGAACTGAAACGCTACGAGACTGCCGAGCGCTGGCAGCGTCGCCTGCTCGCGCGCCATCCCGACCAGACCAAGGGTTGGCGCCAACTGGCCGGACTGCAGCAGATGGCTGGCGCGCAGGAAAAGGCGCTCGCCACGTTGCGCGCTGCGCATGCCAAGGGGCTTAGGTTCAGCGAGGCGGAACTGGACAATCTGGTGCTGCTCGCCGGCGCCGCGGATCAGCCGTGGCAAGGCGCCACGCTGCTTCAGGGAATGCTCGATTCGCGCTTGCTGGCCGATAACGCCGAACGCCGGGAGCGGTTGGCCATGCTGTGGTGGCAGGCACGTGAGCGCGCTGCCGCTGCGACGATCTATCACCAATTGGCCGTGCAGTCGGGCAGCGCCAAGTTCTGGATGAACCTGGCCCAGCTGGAGTTGGAGCAGGCCCGCTGGCAGGCTGGCCTCGATGCGCTGAAACAGGCCGAGCGCGCAGGTGCTGAGCGGCGCAAGGTGCGCGCCTGGCGTGAATGGGCCGAAGGGGAACTGAACTTCGAGCGGCAACGTCAGGTTGCCAGCGTTCGGTGACGTCGGCTGGCGTGGGCTGACTAAAATCGAGCAGGCCGCGGCAGTGCGGGGCGCCAGCCTCGCCGTCATCCATGGCAGCGCTTGGCCTTCCGTGCGGACGCTGCGTTATTCCAGCTCGTAGAAGTAAATCTTCTGCGCATCCATCCGATACCCGGCTTCGGCCAGTTCGCTGCTGGCGTGTTCGACCCGCAGCGGCCCTTCGATCCAGAACGGCTGGTACAGCTCGTCTACCTTGACCCCCAGTTCGCTGGTCACATGCACGATCTGGTTCGATGGCGGTGGCGGAACGTGTATGCACGCGCCGAAGTACGGCACCAGCAGGAATTCGGTGACCCGGCCGTCCGCGCCCATGTCCAACGGTACGATATACCCCGGCAGTTTGATATGAGCGCCATCCAGCGCCCCGACGACAGGCGCCGCGGGAGATTGCTGCACGGCAGCGGGGCCGGTCTCGGCCGCCAGCGCGTCGGCCAGCTGCGACAGGTCGTGGATTGCCATCGGTGGCGGCGGTGGCGGCGCGTCGGCGGGGATCAGGTCCGACCATTGCAACTCACGCACCTCGGCGGCCGCGAACGTCGCCGCAAGGCCCAACAGCATGGCAAGCAGCAGCCGTGACATGGACGTCCTCATAGTCTGATCGACAGGCCGTCAGCCAGTGACTGCCGGTACGCGCGCCAGGCGGGGATGCTGCCCATCACCAGCCCCGCCAGCAGTATGCCTGCAAGCAGTGACCACTCATAGGCGCTGGGCGGGGCCAAGGGCAGGTAAAGCCCATAGTGACTTTGCAGCAGGCCTTGGGCGAGGGCGATGGCCAGATACAGCAGCACAAGGCCCAACAGGACGCCCGCCAGTGCCAGGCTGAACGCATCGAGCACCAGCAGCCCGGCGATATGCCAGGGCCGGGCGCCCACCGAGCGCAGGATCGCCATTTCCCGCCGGCGCTCGTTGAGGCTGGTCAGGATCGCCGTCAACATGCCGATCAGCCCGGTCAACACAACGAACAGGGAAACCACGAACAGCGCCTTTTCCGCCGTACCCATCAGGCTCCAGAGCTCTTGCAGGGCGACGCCCGGCAGAATCGCCAGCAGCGGTTCCGCGCGGTACTGGTTGATCTCGCGCTGCAAGGCGAAGGTGGCGATCCGGCTGTTGAGGCCAAGCATGAATGCGGTGATTTGCTCGGGTTGCAGATCCATCTGCCGCGCCTGCTCGGCGTCGATGCGCGCCGCGCCGCGGGCCGGCATGCCGTTCTGCCAGTCGATGTGCAACGCTTGCATGCCTTCCAGGCTGATATGCAGCGTGCGATCGACTGGCGTGCCGGTGCGCTGGAGGATGCCTACCACGCGAAAGGGTTTGTCATCGTGTTTGACCAGGCTGACCGAAGCCACGCCGTGCGCCAGCACCAGCGCGTCGCCCAGCTTGTAGTTCAATGCCTGCGCCACTTCGGCGCCGAGCACCACCTCGAATGGATCATGGGCGAACGGTCGCCCCTCAGCGACCTGCAGCGGTTGCTTACGCCCGTAGCGATAGTGCTCGAAATAGGCGCCGCTGGTGCCCATGACGCGATAGCCGCGGTGAGAATCGCCCAGCGAGATGGGGATGGCCCAGCTGACCCGTGGATGTCGGGCGTAATGTTCGAAACTGTCCCATCGAATGTTATTGGTGGCGTTGCCGATGCGGAAAACAGAGTACAGCAGCAGATTCACCGAGCCGGAGCGGGCGCCGACAATCAGGTCCGTGCCGCTGATGGTGCTGGCGAAGCTGGCCCGGGCCTCTGTGCGCACCCGCTCGACGGCTAGCAACAGGCACACCGAGAGGGCGATCGCAAAGACCGTGAGCAGGGCGGTGAAACGGCGGTTGTTCAGGCTCGCCAACGCCAGGCGCAACAGGTGCATGCCTATACCTCCGGTGCGTGAGCGGCGCGATTGAGCTCGGCCAGTGACAGGCTCCGATCGAACAGCGCGGCCAGGCCTTGATCGTGGCTGACGAACAGCAGGCTCGAACCGGCCTCCCGGCATTCGGCGAACAACAACTGCAGGAAGGCTTCGCGGCTATCGGCGTCGAGTGCCGAAGTGGGCTCGTCGGCGATCACCAGTTCAGGCTGGCCAATGAGCGCACGCGCCGCGGCGACGCGCTGTTGCTGGCCGATCGACAGGGCTTCGGCACGTCGTTCAAGGAGCTGCTCCGGCAATCCCAGATGAGCAAGCAGGCTCGCCGCCGCTTGCGCCACGCTGCCGTGCCGCTGGCGGGCGCGCTCGGCGCGGGTCCTGGAAAAATGGCAAGGCAAGCCGACATTCTCTGCCACCGAGAGGAAGGGCAGCAGGTTGAACTGCTGGAAGATATAACCGGTGTGGTCAACCCGAAAACGATCCCGCGCGCCCGCCGAGAGTGCCGCGAGGTCAGTGCCGAGCAGCCGAACCGTGCCGCGCTGCGCTTTCTGTACGCCGCCAATCAGGCCGAGCAGCGTTGTCTTGCCGCTGCCTGAAGGCCCTTTCAGAAACAGGCTCTGGTTTCGCTCCAGCACGAAGCTGGGAACGTCTAGCAGCTCTGCCTGGCCAGGCCAGGCAAAACCCAGTTGGTGGAGTTCGAGCAACGGTGCGGTCATCGAGTGATCCGTGTCAGGCGAGCCGGAAAGTTTACTGCGTCGGACCGGGCAACGGCAGACGATCGGAGATCAGAATTCGATGCGCGACTGGTCGGCGTCAAGCTGCGCCCCCCGTTGGCCGTTGGGGCCGATCAGCTGGACCTGGATTTTCTCGGTGCCTGGAAAAGCCTTGAACAGTCCCTGCAGATCGAGGGCATGCAACGCCTGGGGTGTGGCGCAATCGTAATGGTAGTGCGCATGGATCTCGCTGTGCTGGCTGTCATGTTCATCTTCATGCTGATGAGCGGCGTCTTCGAAGAGCGGGCTTTCCAGTTCGGTTTCGGATAGCGCGCAATTGGCTACGGCCGGCAGGCCCAACAGGGCGTCCGGCTGTTCCAACTGCTTGCGTGCGCCGGCGACCTTCTGTCTGTCCGCTTGACTGCTCGGTGCGTGCTCGAAACCCACCAGGTTCATCGCCGGGCTGCGCAGTTCGATCTCAAGGGTTGAGCCGTCCAGCGCCACATCCAGTTCGGCGGCACCGTGCTCATGTGCACCGAGACTGCCATGGTGTGCATGGTCCTGGTCATGGTCGTGGTCGTGGGGGGCGTCAGCGTGAACGAAACCGGGCAGCAGGGCGAAGGGCAGGGCAAGCAGCAGGCGGCGCATAACGAACTCCATCGATATATTGATGGTTACGTTATAACAAATATAAGTATCGGCTGGCCAGCCCGTCCGAGGCGTGGGAGCATGAGGCACAGACATCAGGAGGTGAAGATGATCCGAATTCGTGGTCACGTCGGTGCGTGGCCGGTCGACCTCAGCATCGAGCTGGATGATGAGGATTGGGCTCAGCTCGCGCGCCAGTTGCCCGCCACCTCGGTGGCGCCGCGCGCCGCGTCGGCGGGCGCGGATGATCGTCTATGGCAGGGCGCGCAACAACTGCTACGCCAAGCGGGGCGGATGGACGGGCCGCAACTGCTGGCAGAACTTGCAGCACTGGCCGGCAGTGCGCAGGGCGCCAAACGGCTGTTGGTGCGCCTGCGTCACAGTGCGCGGGTCAAGGTCGATAGCGGGGCCGATGCGCCGATCTATTGTTGGGTCGAATGACCCGCGCTGAGCTCGATCAGGCTACAGGCGCTGTGCCTGGAAGGTATCGCAACGTGCCGGGTCACCGCTGTCGAAGCCGGTACGGAACCACTTCACCCGCTGCGCCGAGGTGCCATGCGTGAACGCGTCCGGCACCACCCGGCCCTGACTCTGCTTTTGCAGATTATCGTCGCCGATGGCGGTAGCGGCGTTGAGCGCTTCCTCAAGATCACCGACTTCGAGCCAGTCATGGCGCTGTTGCGCGTGGTAGGCCCAGACACCGGCGAAGCAGTCGGCCTGCAACTCCTGGCGAACCAGCAGGCCACTGTCGCCTTCCATGCGCGCGCCGCGCTGGCGTGCGGCCTGTATCTGTTGCGATACCCCGAGCAGGGTCTGTACGTGATGGCCGACCTCGTGCGCGATGACATAAGCCTGGGCGAAGTCGCCGGAGGCGGAGAAGCGCGAAGCCATCTCATCGAAGAATTGAAGGTCGAGGTACACCTGCCGGTCACCTGGGCAGTAGAACGGGCCAACCGCTGAACTGGCGAATCCGCACGCCGAGTTGACCCCGCCGCGGAAGAGCACCAGCGTCGGGTCGCGGTACTGCTCGCCGGATTCCTGGAACAGCGCGCGCCAAGTGTCTTCGGTGTCGCCCAGAATGGCCTGGACGAACGCCACTTGCGGGTCGTCGCCGCGTGCGGGCGTATCGCTCTGCTGCGTGGGCGCCGGACCTGTCTGATTGGCCAATTGACCAAGTATCTGCATCGGGTCCTGGCCAGAGAGCAATCCGATGACCACCACGATCGCTACCCCGGCCAGGCTCAGGCGTCCGCCGCCGATGCCGCCGCTACGGCCGCGGGCATCCACCACGTTGTCGCTGCGCCGCGCTTTTTTCCAACGCATGTGCGAATCCTTCTTGCAGGAAGCTGCTAGCGGATAGACCCGTCAGGTGGCCAGCTAATTCAGCCGGCATTCAGGTTTCGTCTGCTTTTTCGTCAGTTCTCCGGATAGTCGGCGAGGACCGATTCATCACCCTTTTTGCTTACCCCGATCACCCTGTAGGCATCCTTGCGGTCGCCCATCTCCATGCCAGGCGAGCCCATGGGCATACCGGGCACTGCCGCGCCGATAAGGTCAGGCTGAGCGCGTAGGCTAAGGATGTCGGCGGCGGGAACGTGACCTTCGACGAACTTTCCGTCGATGACGCCCGTGTGGCAGGAGCCCAGCCGGTGTGGTACGCCAAGGCGCGCCTTGACGGCGGCCATGTCGGTTTCGACGTGATCGTTGACCTGGAAGCCATTTTCCTCGAGATGCTTGATCCACGAGGTGCAACAGCCACAGTTGGCGTCGCGATGAACTTCGATGGTGATGGGTTCGGCAGCCTGGGCGAGGCTGGCGAACAGGGTCGTGGCAAATAGCAGACGGCGCATGGACAAGTTCTCCAATGGAATTCGGCGCACGATAACGCCAAGCGGTCGTGGCATCCAAGCGCAGGCGTTCGAGCGATTGTTGCGCGGCTGTGGCACCGCGGCGAACCAACGCCTGTCGTTTCGGTCGGATGGCTATTGTAGTGCGCAGCCGCTATCAGGGGAGTTTTCGATGCGTTTTGCTCGTTTCGTTCTGGTTGTTCAGGCCGTGATCATGATCGCTTTCAGCCTCGCCTACTGGCTGCGTCCCTATGAAATGGCCAATCTGAACGGGATGTTGCTGATGGAGACCGCCTCGGTCAGCCATATGCGTGTCTATTACGGCGGTTTGCAACTGGGAATGGCGCTGTTCCTGCTCTGGGCTATCCGCGAACCGGAGCGTGCCCGGGCGGCGCTGGTCATGCTGGTCATCACCATGCTGGCATTGGCCGCCGGGCGACTGGGCTCGCTGTGGCTCGACGGTGGCCAGTTGATCGGCTTCGATCTGGCCTCACTGGTTTACCGGTTCTGTGCAGCCTTGCTCGCCGCCGGCGCGCTGCTGGCGATGCGTGAGCGAGCCGCAGCCGAGGCCCCGGCCGCTCGGGTCGAGCCGCCTACCCGTCGGCTGGTGGATGAGCCACCGCAACCGTTCCGCCTGGGCGACGTTCGGCCGGAACCGAGCGAGTCCAGCGAGAGCGTGGCGCAGCCGTTTCGCCGCGGCGACCCGGCGCCCTGACAGCGTGTCGGGCCGGCCACGACTCCCATGCACGGGGCGCGGGGCACGGGGCGATGATGCGCGGGTGGTGGTTCGATGAGTGACCGGTGCGGGCCCACGGCAACGCTGCCCAACGTGTACCGGCCGGGCATTCATCAACGCGCCTCAGCGCCGCTGGGGCAGCATGCGACGCAGCACGTCATCGTGACGGATATAGTGGTGAAACAGCGCGGCCGCGGCATGCAGGCCGATCAACCCGTACCCGGCGACCGCTAGGGCCTCATGGATATCCTTGATCTCGCCGGCCAGTGCTTTGTTCGTTGCAATCAGGGCCGGCAGCTGCAGACCGAAGAAGGGGATCGGCTTGCCTGCGGCGCTCAGCGTCAGCCAGCCGAGTAACGGCAGGCCGATCATCAGCCCGTACAGCGCGACTTTCACCAGTATTGCCAGAGCATGCTCCCAGCGTGCACCTGCGGCGGCCTTCGGCACCGGCCCCAGCCAGTGTGCGAGCAGGCGCAACCAGACCAGCGCGAAGACCCCCAGACCGAGCATGAAGTGCCAGTGTTTGAGCAGCTCGCGCGGTGCGCTGCCCTTGTCGAAATTGCCCTTCAGTTCAATGGTGGCGTAGACCGCCGCGATCAGCAGCAGCATCAGCCAGTGCAGCCCGATGGACAGCCGTCCGTAACGCGTCGGCATTGAATTCGCGTTCATTTCACCTACTCCTTGTGTGGGTAATTGCGGTGAGTCTAGGCGGCGAAACTTAAGCGAAGCTTAGCGGCGTGCCGAGCTGTGGTCGCAACGCGCCAGCGGGCCAGCGTGCACCTATGCGAGCGGGCAGTCGGGCACCTTCGGTGCCGCGCGCATGCTTCAACAGCGCGCATCGCGGGCTGGCCAGCACAGCCGACGAGGCCACACGGCTGATCGAGTCTCTCGCGCCGGCAGCACGCTTGCGCCGCTGGTCCCCGGGCTTCCGAGCCAGACGCAATATGCACAGAAGGATGCCGCGCTCTTCCTGGAAATAGAGAAGACGCGCAGATGACCTAGCGTGGAATTTCCACGTTGTCATCATCGAAGTCTCCGCGTTCAGCATCGCGATGGCAGGCCACGCAGTTGGCCCGACCACCTACCGCCTCGCGGCGGAACTTGGCTTCGCTGACCTCATCGTGTTTATGCTCGAACCAGCGCGTCTGGCTGATGCGTGGCGGTTCGCCGACGACCGGAGAGGGTTCGACGGGCAACCGGTTGCTGGCAGAGGCGCGCACGAGGAAGTCGAGAATCTCGCGCTCCTGCTCGGGTTCGAGTGTGGCGTTACTGCCGTAGTGCTCATCGAGGGTACGCATCTGCTCGCGCCAAGCCTCAGGCGGCAGCAAGCCCGGCGCATAGAGCATGTGGCAGGCGGCGCATTCTTCTTTCCACAACAGTGGCGCATTGCGCTGCACCGCAAGCTGCTTGGGTCGCTTGTAGCGACTGGAGTGGCTATCGTTCCCGGCGAGGCTGACCCCGATCAGTATCACGCTAAGGCTCAGTCCGGCGATAGCGGTCAGTCGTGCGATTTTCATGATCATTCCCTTTATTTCAGTTGGCTGATCCAACTGATGAAGTCACCCTTTTCCAGTGCCGTGCATTCGCGGGCAAAGACGTCGTCGCAATTGCGTCGGAACCATTTCTCGACCTTTTTCGGATTGCTGAAACGCTCGGGATTGGCCACCGGTGCCAATGGCTTGACCTTGCGGTAGGCCAGCGTTTTACCGGTTTGTCGTGGGTCGCTGGTATGGCAGGTGGTACAACTCATGGGCTTGCCGTTGCGCTGTTGTTCCGTGAAGTACAGCGCTTTGCCGCGTTCGGCGGAAAAGCCGGCGAAGGCCGGGTCTTGCTGGCGCGCCTGCTCCGCGTAGACGGTCAATAGCGGGTGTCCGGTTTCGGCCAGAGCGGGAAGGCTCAGGCAACAGATCAAGGCGATCCAGTGGGTCTTCATGGCGCAGGCTCCGATTGAGAATGAGCGGAGTCTGGGCGCGCCTACTTAAGCGAAACTGAACGCTAAGCAGCGGCTATTCAGCTACGCGTCAGCTAATGCGCCTACAAGGTGGCACTTCTTTCATGGAGGAACCCTCATGGCGGCTTTCAACCGTTTCCGACTATTCCACTGGCTGCTGGCCGGCTTCTTTGTTGCGGTCTACATGAGCGGTAGCTCTGCCGAGCTGCTGCATATCTGGCTGGGCTACGGCCTGCTCGTGCTGCTGGTGTTGCGCCTGCTGATTTCAGGAATCCACTTGCGCGGCTTCCCGCGTCTGCTGCCCTCGAAGCGGCAACTGCGCAGGCCGGATATAACGGCGCTGGGTATGTGGCTTACCTCTGCCGCCTTGGCGAGCTTCGCCATCGCCACCCTGATTGGTCTGGGCATGGTTGATAACGGCGATGTGCTGGCCGCACTGCCCGGAGTACAGCCGAACCTGTTCGGCGCCGCCAGCGACATCGATTTTGTCGACTGGATGGGGGATACCGAAGGCGTACACCAGTTCTTCGCCGATCTGGGCCTGGGGCTGGTCGGCTTGCATATCGCCTATCTGCTGGTCTTTCGCCGCAGATCGATAGGGCCGATGTTGAAGGGGCTGACGAAGACGCCGAAGGGAGCCGCTCTTCGTTCGCAAAGCCTGCCCGAGGCGGGTGAGTTCGTTCGTCTACAGGTTATTTCGCGTCAGGCCGAGACGCTCGATACCTGTTCATACGTATTGCAGGTTCCAGGTGTTCAGCGGTCGCGCTTCCTGGCTCGTCCGGGGCAATTTCTCACGTTGAGGGTGCCATGTGACGAGTCAGCGTTGTTGCGCTGCTACTCGCTGTCGCAACCCGTAGGGACCGATGGCTTGCTGCGTATCACCATCAAGCGGGTTGCCGCCGGGCGCGCCTCGAACTGGCTGTTCGAGCATCTGGAGCCGGGTGACACTATCGAGGCGCTGCCGCCCGCTGGGCTGTTCGTGCCGCATAGCCTGGATGCCGATCTCCTGCTGCTGGGCGCTGGCAGTGGTATCACCCCGTTGATGGCGATCATCGAGGCGGCGCTCGCGCAGGGCAGTGCCCGGGTGTGCCTGTTCTACGCCAACCGCGACCCTGAATCAGTGATTTTCGCGGAGCGACTGGCGGTGTTGCAGCGGGACTATTCGCAACGTTTCGACTTGCGTCAGTGGTTCGATGTCAGCCAAGGGCGAGCGGATGCGCAACAGATCGCGACCCAATTGATCGATTGGAGCCGTGCCGACTGTTTTATCTGTGGGCCGCGGGCTTTCATGGACACGGCGCGTACCGCGCTCGGTCTATTGGCGATCAGCGACATGCGGATTCATTTGGAGCGCTTCGGTGCGGCTCCGGGCGGGGCAGCGCGGAGTGGAGGCCGTAGCCGCTTGCAGGTGACTCTGGCGGGGCGAATGCATGAGCTGCAGGTGGCTCCCGGTGAAGTATTGCTGGAGGCCATGGAACAGGCTGGATTACAGCCGCCCAGTGCATGCCGTTCCGGTGTCTGCGCGGCTTGCACGTGCCGCGTGGTCTCTGGGAGCGTGATTCTGCGAAGCAATCAGGTGCTGACTGAGCCGCAGTTACATCAGGGCTGGACGCTCGCCTGCCAGGCCGAACCCAGCAGTGCCGAGCTGCGTGTGGAGTATTAAGTCCGTGTTACCCGAGACCGGCTATTGCTGATCACTTTCTGATCAGTAGCACACCCGACTCCATGTGGTGGGTATAGGGGAACTGGTCGAACAGGGAGCAGCGCTCGATGCGGTGGGTGTCGGCCAGTTGGGCGATGTTCTGCGCCAGGGTTTCGGGATTGCAGGAAATATAAAGGATGCGCTCGAAACGGCGGGTCAGCTCGCAGGTGTCCGCGTCCATGCCGGCGCGTGGCGGGTCGACAAAGACGCTGCCGAAGGCATAACTTTTCAGGTCGATTCCCGCCAAGCGGCGAAAAGGTCGCACGTCGTTCAGCGCCTGGGTCAGCTCCTCGGCGGAGAGGCGCACCAGCGTCACGTTGTCGATGCCGTTGTCGTCGAGGTTCGCCAGCGCTGCGTTCACCGATGATTTGCTGATTTCAGTGGCGAGCACGTTGCGCACCCGCGTCGCCAGCGGCAGGGTGAAGTTGCCGTTGCCGCAGTAGAGTTCGAGCAGATCGTCGTCGCGCTCGCCAAGGGCATCGAACGCCCAGTTCAGCATCTTCTGGCAGACCTCGCCGTTGGGCTGGGTGAAGGCGCCTTCCGGTTGGCGGTAGCTGAAGGTTCGACCGGCAACCACCAGCCGCTCCTCGACGTAGTCGCGTCCGATGACGAAGCGCTTGCCCTTGGATCGCCCGACGATACTCACGCCCAGTTCGGCGGCTAGCTGCTCGGCTTCAACCTGCCAGGCCTCGTTCAGCGGACGGTGATAGGCGAGGGTGATCAGCGCATCGCCGGTCAATGTCGTGAGGAATTCGACCTGGAACAGCTTGAAACTCAACGTCTCGCTTGCCTGCCAGGCGGCTTTCAGTCGCGGCATCAGTTCGTTGATGCGGCGGCTGGCGATCGGAAACTCGTCGATCAGGATCGGCGTATGTTTGTCACCCGGTTCGAACATCGCGTAGTGGCGCTGGCCGTCCTCGCGCCACAGGCGAAACTCGGTGCGCAGGCGGTAATGTTCGTGCGGTGAGTCGAAGACCTCAGGCGCCGGCGCGTCGAAGGGCGCCAGCAGCTCGACCAGCCGGGCGGCTTTGTCGGCGAGTTGGGCGTCGTAGTTGGCAGGGTCGAATCGCGGACGGCTCATGGGGACTCTTTGGGTTGTCAAAATCGTAGAGTGGATGGCGCTTGGACCATCCACCGGGTATCGATAAGGGTGGACGGAACAGCGTCATCCACCTCGCGCGGCATCAACCGTTGAAAAAGCCCAGCTTGATCACGAACAGGATCGACAGCACCCACATTGCCGGGCTCAGGTCGCGCCAGCGGCCCGCGAGCAGCTTGATCGCGGTCCAGGCAATGAAGCCGAAGGCAATGCCGTTGGCGATGGAAAAGGTGAGCGGCATCGCCAGCGCGGCAATGACCACCGGCGCGGCGACGGTGAGATCGTCCCAGTCGATGTTGGCCAGGCTGCTCATCATCAGCACCGCGACGAACAGCAACGCAGGCGCGGTGGCGTAGGCCGGCACTGCACCGGCCAACGGTGCAAAGAACAGGCTCAGCAGGAACAGCAGAGCCACTACGCAGGCGGTCATTCCGGTACGCCCACCGGCGCTGATACCGGCGGCGGACTCGATGTAGCTGGTGGTGGTCGAGGTTCCCAGCGCGGCGCCGGCCATGGTCGCGGTGCTGTCCGCCAGCAGCGCGCGGCCCAGGCGCGGCATACGACCGTCCTTGTCCAGCAAATCGGCTTTCTGCGCGACACCGATGAGCGTGCCGGAGGTGTCGAACAGGTCGACGAAGAGAAAGGCGAAAATGACACTGAGCAGGCCGATGTCCAGCGCACCCATGATGTCCAGTTGCATCAAGGTCGGCGCCAGCGAGGGCGGCATCGATACCACGCCGTTGAGTTCGGAAAGACCGAGCAGGATCGACAGTCCGGTCACCACCAGGATGCCAATCATCACCGCGCCGGTCACCTTGCGATAGGCCAGTGCTGCGATCAGGAAGAACCCCAGGCAGGCCAGTAGCGGACCGCCAGCGGTCAGGTCGCCCAGGCCCACCAGCGTGGCTGGGTTATCCACGACGATACCGGCGTTCTTGAGCGCGATGATGGCGAGGAACAGGCCGATACCTGCCGCGATGCCGGATCGCAGCGCCAACGGAATGCTGTGGATGATCCATTCGCGTATCTTGAAAATGGACAGCAGGAAAAAGATCGCACCGGAGAGAAATACCGCACCCAGCGCGGTCTGCCAGGTGTAACCCATGGTCAGCACCACGGTGTAGGTGAAGAACGCGTTCAGGCCCATGCCCGGCGCCAGGGCGATCGGGTAATTGGCCACCAGCCCCATGATTGCCGAGCCGATGGCGGCTGCCAGGCAGGTCGCGACGAAGACCGCGCCATGGTCCATGCCGGTTTCGGCAAGGATGCTCGGATTGACGAAGAGGATGTACGCCATCGTCAGGAAGGTCGTAAGACCAGCGAGGACCTCGGTGCGCAAGGTGGTGTGGTGCGCCTTGAGTTGAAACAGCTTCTCCAGCATGGTCGATCCTCGTGTGTGCCGGTCAAGGCTGGCGATGGGTATCCTGCCTCTCGGGGCAGTTCACTGGTACAGCAAAGCCCATCCGGGCGCTGCTCGCAAAAGCCGCGCATCTTACACCGCTGCTGCGCCGGGTTGAATTGTCCATTGCGTGACCGGCGAGTTTCGCCCGGCTGGCCGCCCGCACGCCGCTGCGTTATGGTCGTCGGCCTCGGCAGTCGCGTGCGCTCATGGTAATGGCGAATGCAAGACGGATGTGCCGAGCTTCGACCGGATTGCTGAACGAGGGGGAACAGCTGTGTTTCTGACGGTGCCGCGTGATGATCAGCCAATGGAATGGGCCGTGGCCGCGGGTGAGGTCAACCGGGCCCTGCTCCGCGTGAAGGCGAGGACGCAGGGCGCTCGGGGCCTGAGCCCGGCTACGGTGCGCCCTTGTGTCTGATCTCGCCGAGGGCGTATGCGCCATCGTCCTGGCCGCGGGACAGGGCAGTCGATACCGCGAGCACAGTGACGAGGACAAACTGCTGGCCGGCAGCACCGACGCGGCCGATGCGCCTGTGGTCATTGCCGAGACGCTGAGGTCATTGACCGGCTTGACTGAACGGCTGCTGGTGGTGACCCGTGACGACAACCATCGGCTACTGGCCTGGCTTCGGCAAGCAGCAGGCGACTTCGACGCGCAGATTCTGTCGGTTCGAACCCATGGTCTCGGCCATAGCCTGGCGCAGGCAGTGGCGTATCGACCCGCTCGCCGGGGTTGGCTGGTGGCGCTGGGCGACATGCCTTACGTGCGGCGCGACAGCATTGCCCGTATCGTCGCGGACATCCAGCCGCATCGGCTTGTCGTGCCGACGTTCCAGGGCCAACGCGGCCACCCTCGCGGCATCGGTGCCGAGCATATCGAACAGCTACTGGCCTTAACGGGCGAGCGGGGCGCGCAGGCACTGTTCGCCAGCCCATCGGTCAGCGAGATCGCGCTGGACGATCCGGGTGTGCTGCAGGATATCGACCGCCCGACCGACCGCCGCCCAGCCTGACGCAACGCTGCATGGCAGGTGCGCGACCGCCTGCGGACCCGGGCCGTCCCGGCGGGGCTCCGTGCCCTTCTTGCAGCGCTTCTCACCTGCCGGTGCAGCCCTCGCTGAACATTCTTTCGCGTGCGGCAGTCGTACCCCGTAGGCGCACGGACAGCGCACCCATGCCTGAGGTCGTCGGCAAGCCTGCCCAGAACAGGTGCCGGTCGGCCCCCAACCGTGAGGCTGCCATGAGCGAAACATCTTCTCCCGCAGGTGGTATCGCCGCCTGTTCGATCACCCTTGAGTTGAACGGCCAGAGCCGCCAGGTCGATGTTCTACCCTGGACCACCCTGCTCGATCTGCTGCGCGAACAACTGGCCTTGACCGGCACCAAGAAGGGCTGCGATCACGGCCAATGCGGCGCATGCACGGTGTTGCTCAATGGCAGGCGGATCAATGCGTGTCTGACGCTGGCGATCATGCACGACGGTGCCCGTCTCACGACCATCGAAGGGCTGGCCCAGGGCGGCGAACTGCATCCGATGCAGGCCGCGTTCGTCCGTCACGATGCCTTCCAGTGCGGCTACTGCACGCCGGGTCAGATCTGCTCGGCGGTGGGCATGGTCGCCGAAGGACATGCACGGACGCGCGACGATCTGCGCGAACAGATGAGCGGCAATCTCTGTCGTTGCGGCGCCTATCCGAACATCCTCGCGGCAATCGAAGAGGCGATGCCGCAGACCCACGACCGCCTGGCCGCCGTGCGGGAGGTGAAGCCGTGAATCCGTTCCAATACGTCCGTCCGCGCACCATCGACGAGGCCATCGGTCTGTTCCGACCGAACAGCCGCTATATCGCCGGCGGGACCAATCTGCTCGACCTGATGAAGGAAAACGTCACCCGCCCGGAGCAACTGATCGACATCACGCGCCTGCCGATGGCCGATGTGCAGGAGACGGCAGGCGGCGGGTTGCGGATCGGCGCCCTGGTGAGCAATTCGGACCTGGCCTGGCATCCGCTGGTGCAGCAGCGCTACCCGCTGCTGGCCCAGGCGATTCTCGCCGGCGCCTCGCCACAACTGCGCAATATGGCCAGCACCGGTGGCAATCTCTTGCAGCGCACCCGCTGTTACTACTTCTACGACAGCAATACGCCGTGTAACAAGCGTGAGCCCGGCAGCGGCTGCTCGGCGCGTGCGGGGCTCAACCGGATTCACGCGATTCTCGGTCACAGCGAGGCGTGCATCGCGGTGCATCCCTCCGACATGTGCGTCGCGCTGGCCGCGCTGGAAGCCGTCGTTCATGTGCAGGGGCCAGTAGGCGAGCGGCGCATCGCTTTCTGTGACTTTCACCGGCTGCCGGGCGATGCGCCCGAGCACGACAACACGCTGCTCCAAGGTGAACTGATCACGGCGCTGGAGCTGCCGGCGCAAGGGTTTGCTGCACACAGCCGCTACCTCAAGCTGCGCGACCGTGCGTCCTACGCTTTCGCTCTGGTCTCGGTGGCGGCAGCGCTGGAGATGGATGGCACTGGCATTCGCGCCGCGCGCATCGCCCTGGGCGGCGTGGCGCACAAGCCTTGGCGCAACAGTGAAGCCGAAGCGCTGCTGGTGGGAGGCGCTGCGGACGAGGTGGCCTTCGGGGCGGCGGCAGATGCGCTGCTCGAAGGCGCCAGAGGCTTCGAACACAACGCGTTCAAGATCGAATTGGGCCGGCGCGCCATCGTCCGCGCCCTGACCGACGCCGCCAAAGGAGACGTCCGATGAAACCTGCCACTTCCCCGTTCGGCCAGCCAATCGATCGCGTCGACGGCCCGCTCAAGGTCACTGGCCAGGCGCACTACGCCGCAGAATTTCAGGTGCCTGGATTGCTCTACGGCAGTGTGGTCAACAGCTGTATAGCCCGTGGACGGATCGTCGCCATCGACGCCAGCGCAGCCGAGGCGGTGCCGGGCGTGGTGCTGGTGCTGACCCACCAGAACCGTCCCCCCATTGCCAGCTACGACGAACCCTACGAGGACGACGATGCCGCTGAAGGCTCGCCGTTTCGTCCGCTGTTCAACGACCGCATCCTCTACAGCGGCCAACCGGTTGCGCTGGTGGTTGCCGAGAACCTCGAACTCGCCCGCTATGCCGCTAGCCTGGTGCGGGTGGAGTACGCGCGCGAGCCACATCGGACCGATCTGCTCAGCGAGCTTCAGACCATGCACAAGGCGCCGTCCGAACTGCCGCCGGCCCGCGGCGACGTGGACGCGGCACTGCGCGGCGCCATGCTCAGGCTCGATCTCCAGTACAGCACGCCGGTCGAGCACCACAACCCGATGGAGCCGCATGCCTCGACCGTGCACTATTTCCCCGAAGGCCATCTGGAAATCTACGACAAGACCCAGGGTGTGCAGAATTGCATGCGCTACCTGGAGAAGGTGTTTGGCCTGCAAGGCAGGATTCGCGTGCTATCGCCTTTCGTAGGGGGTGCCTTCGGTTCCGGGTTGCGTCCGCAGTATCAACTGCCGCTGGCGGTGATGGCGGCGCTGAAACTGCAACGCTCGGTTCGTGTCACGCTCAAGCGCCAGCAAATGTTCACGTTCGGCTATCGACCGCGCACCCTGCAGCGCATCAGCCTCGGCGCAGCGGCCGATGGGCAGCTCGAAGCCTTGACCCACCAGGCAATCGGCCAGACGTCGACCTTCGAAGACTTTACCGAGCATGAAGCCGAGTGGTCCGGCATGCTCTATCGGTGTCCCAACGTGCGGCTGGACTACCAATTGGTGCCGCTGGACGTCTACACCCCGCTGGACATGCGTGCACCGGGCGCGACCGTCGGCGTCTACGCGCTGGAGTGCGCCATGGATGAGCTGGCTTATGCTGCGTCCGTCGATCCACTGGCGCTGCGCCTGACCAACTATGCCGAGCGTAACGGCAACGAGGACAAGCCCTATTCCAGCAAGGCGCTGCGCCAGTGCTATGAGCAGGGCGCCGAACGCTTCGGCTGGTCGCGTCGTTCCATGGCGCCGCGTTCCATGCGCGACGGCGATCAGCTCATCGGCTGGGGCATGGCCACCGGCGTCTGGGAAGCCATGCAGATGCCAGCCAGCGCCAAGGCCTGCATGGAGCCCAATGGTCGTCTGGTGGTCAGCAGCGCCACAGCCGACATCGGAACCGGCACCTACACGGTGATGACCCAGATCGCGGCGGCGGCCATGGGCCTGCCGCTTGAGCGCGTCGAGTTCCGCCTGGGTGACTCCAACCTTTCGCAAGCGCCGCTCGAAGGCGGCTCAGCGACGGTGTCCTCAGTCGGCAGCGCGGTACAGCAAGCGTGCGAAGGCTTGCGGCAGAAGCTCCTGGACGCGGCCCAGCAATCGCCGGTGTCGCCATTTACCGGCGCCAGGCTCGACGATGTGGACTTCGTCGATGGCCAGATGCGGCTGAAGGCCGCTCCCGCTCACAGCGTCGAGATCGAGCAGATCGTCGCCGTCAGTGGCGCACTCGAGGCCGAGGCAAGCGTCGAACCAGGCGAGAAACGCAACGCTTATTCGACCGCCACGCACTCGGCGGTGTTCATCGAAGTGCGGGTCGATGAGGCGCTGGGAACGATCAAGGTGAGCCGGGCGGTCAGTGCCGTCGCCGCTGGGCGGGTGGTCAACCCGAAGACAGCGGGCAACCAGATCGTCGGTGGCGTGGTATGGGGTATCGGCCAGGCCCTGCATGAGGAGACCCTCATCGACCATAGCCTGGGCCGTTACATGAACCACAACCTGTCCGAGTACCACGTGCCGGTCAATGCGGACATCGGCGAAATCGACGTTATCTTCGTCGAAGAGAAAGACGAGATCGTCAATGCGCTGGGCTCAAAAGGAGTTGGCGAGATCGGCATCGTGGGGGTTGCCGCAGCCGTAGCCAACGCGATCTACCATGCCACCGGCAAGCGCGTGCGGGACCTGCCGATCACGCTGGACAAGTTGTTGTAAGGCTTTGCTGTTTTCTGCCCTGCGGTCGACCAATCATTGACTGGCCAGCAAGTCGCGAGCCTTCATGCCTTGATCGCCCGCAGGATGACGAACTTGGGCGTCGCCGCGACCTGCTCGACCTTGCCGAACAAGCGCTTGAGTTTGAGGTGATAGCCCAGGTGGCGGTTACCGACGATCCAGAGCTCGCCACCCTTGGCGAGTGCGGATTTGGCCTGGGTGAACATGCGCCAGGCGAGGAAATCCCCGACTACCTGCTGTTGGTGGAACGGCGGGTTGCACAGCACCAGATCGAGCGAGGCTGGGGGCTGCTCGGCGAGCCCGTCGCCAGCACGGATGTCGGCAGGGCGCTCGCCGAGGATCGCTCGCCAGTTTTCTCTCGCCGACTGCACCGCCATGTAGCTTTCATCGATCAGCGTCAGTTGTGCCTGGGGATTGCCCAGCGCGTAGACGATACCCAGTACGCCATTGCCGCAGCCGAGGTCCGCGACACGCAGGTCGCCGAGTGCCTTGGGCAGGTATGGGAGGAAGGCGCGGGTGCCGATATCGAGGCCTTCGCGGCAGAACAGGTTGGCGTGGTTGATCAGTTCGACCTGCGGTTGATCGAGGCTGTAGCGGGTCGGGTAGGGCGACGCGGGTGCCGGCATGTGGCTTGGGGTCGCGGTCAGCAGTCGCGCCTTCTTCACAGCCAGCGAGGCCTGCACCGGACCGATGTATTTTTCCAGCAGGTCGCCCGCCGCGCGTGGCAGGTGCTTGATCATCGCGGCAGCGATCACCCGTGCGCCGGGTGCAAGCTGACCGTGCAGGCGGATCAGTTGTTCCTCCAGCAGCGCCAGGGTTTTGGGCACCCTGATCAACACTCGATCGAAGGGGCCCTGCGGCGGCTCGCTTGAGGGGGTGAAGATGACGCTGCCGGTGCCGATCCCGTTGCGCTGGAGGTTTTTCTCGAGGGCCAGGTAGGCCAGGTGCGAGTCACCACTGCTGGTTACCTGTAGCCGTTCGGCCAGCGAACAGGCCAGGGCACCGAAACTGTCGTTGAGGATCAGCACCCGCGCTGTGGCTGGCAAATCCTGCTCATGTAATTCGGCCAACAGGTATTCATCGGCCGCATCGAAGGCCTGTAACGGTTCGTTGGGCTGCTCCGGCTGGCGAATCAGGTCGAGGCGGGCGTAGCGAGATTCGAGAATAGGCATAAGAACTGGCGGTGTTTGTGAGCGTCGGAAAGGAGTATCAAGGGGCTGACCCCTCGAATCCGCAGATCTCCGCGAAGGGAGCGAAGTATGACCGTCAGCGAAGAGAAGTTCACCCGCCAGCGTCTGCTCGATGTGCAGACGTTGACCCCGAGCCTGTTCACCTTGCGCACCAGCCGCGACCCGGGCTTTCGCTTCACGGCCGGGCAGTTCGCGCGTCTCGGCGTCCGTAAGCCCAGCGGTAGCATCGTCTGGCGCGCTTACTCGATGGTGTCGGCGCCCCATGACGAGTTTCTCGACTTCTTCTCCATTGTGGTACCGGAAGGCGAGTTCACCAGCCAATTGAGCCGCCTGAAACCTGGCGACGAGTTGCTGGTGGACAAGCAGGCGTTCGGCTTTCTCACGCTGGACCGGTTCATCGATGGCCGCGATCTTTGGCTGCTGGGCACCGGGACTGGCATCGCGCCGTTCCTTTCGATTCTCCAGGATTTCGAGGTCTGGCAGCGCTTCGAGCGGATCGTGCTGGTCTACAGTGCGCGCACGGCGTCTGAACTGGCCTACCAGTCGCTGATCCACGAGCTGCCGCAGCGTGAGTACTTGGAGGGTCTGGGCAGCAAGCTGACCTACCTGCCATTGATCACACGCGAGAAGGCGCCCGGTGCCTTGCACGGACGTATCACCACACTGATCGAGAACGGCGAACTGGAGCGTGCTGCGGGGCTCAGCCTCGAGCCCGAGCATTCGCGCATCATGCTGTGCGGCAACCCCCAGATGATCGAGGACACTCGCGCCATGCTAAAAGCGCGAGGGCTCAATCTCAGCCTGACCCGGCGTCCGGGGCAGGTCGCGGTGGAAAATTACTGGTAAGCGCTGGCGAGACGTCCCCGCCGCTCTCGCCGGGTCGCCCGCTGGGGCGTTGATTGGCAAGCCCCAGCAGGGCCGCCAGGGTCAGCTTCCAGGGTTCGAGCGAGGTTAAACCACGCCCTGGGCCAGCATGGCGTCCGCAACCTTGACGAAGCCGGCGATATTGGCGCCTTTCACATAATTGGTGCGGCCGTTTTCTTCGCCGTAGGCGACACAGGCATGGTGGATCGATTGTATGATGCCGTGCAGTTTGGTGTCCACCTCCCCGGCGGTCCAGTGCAGGCGCATGGCGTTCTGGCTCATTTCCAGTCCGCTACAGGCCACGCCGCCGGCATTCGATGCCTTGCCCGGGGCGTAAAGGATGCCGGCTTCAAGGAACAGGTCCACCGCTTCCAGCGTCGACGGCATGTTGGCGCCTTCGGCCACGCAAATGCAGCCGTTGTTGAGCAGCGTGCGGGCGTCCTGCGCATCGAGTTCGTTCTGTGTCGCGCAAGGCAGCGCGATCTCGCAAGGCAGGCTCCAGGGGCGCTGGTCGGCCAGGTAGGTCACGCCGAAATGCGCACCCATCTCCTCGATACGGCCGCGACGGACGTTCTTGAGGTCCATCAGGTAGCTCCATTGCTCTTCGGTCAGGCCGTCCGGGAAGTGCAGCGTTCCCCCCGAGTCGGACAAGGAAACGACCCGCCCGCCAAGCTCCATGACTTTCTGGGCGGCATACTGGGCAACGTTGCCGGAGCCCGAAATGGCGACGCGCTTGCCTTCGATGCGGGTACGGGTGCTTTTGAGCATTTCTTCAGCGAAATACACGCAGCCGTAGCCGGTGGCTTCCGGTCGGATCAGGCTGCCGCCATAGGACAATCCCTTGCCGGTCAGTACCGAGGTGAACTGGTTAGACAAGCGCTTGTACTGGCCGAAAAGGAAGCCGATCTCGCGCCCGCCGACGCCGATGTCACCGGCGGGAATATCGAGGTCGGCGCCGATATGACGGTACAGCTCGGTCATGAACGACTGGCAGAAGCGCATGACCTCGTTGTCGCTCTTGCCCTTGGGGTTGAAGTCAGAGCCGCCCTTGCCGCCGCCCATCGGAAGCGAAGTGAGCGAATTCTTGAATACCTGTTCGAAGGCGAGAAACTTCAGGACGCCGATATTGACCGAAGGGTGGAAGCGCAGGCCGCCTTTGTAGGGGCCGATGGCGCTGTTCATCTGGATACGGAAACCGCGATTGACCTGGACGCGTCCCTGGTCGTCGACCCAGGGGACCCTGAAGATAATGGAGCGCTCCGGCTCGACCATGCGCTCGATGATGCCGGCCTGCATGTACAGCGGATTGGCCTCGAGGAACGACCAGAGGCTGCGAACGACCTCTTCGACGGCCTGATGAAATTCGGGTTGATGGGGATCGCGTTGTTTGAGTCGGGCAAGGAACGCGTCGACGGTTTCGAACATATTGAGCCCTCGGCAACCGCCTGCGGCAGCCTGTTGGAAATTTTTATAGGGCGGCGACTCTAGCAAACAACTTTTGCACCGTGAAGGTGCGACTCACTGTGCGCGTGTCGTCTTTTGGTGCGCATCTGTCGCCGCAAATACCGGCAGTGTATAGGCGACGCGCTTTGCGACCGGTCCCGCCGTCACCGCTGATCGGGCGAAAGGCTTGCCGGTGTCCGCGCCTCGGCAACGTGGCCGGTCGCTGCGAACTGACCAGTCAAGGGAGGAACTTCGGTACCCCCGTACGACCGAAGAGGGGAAGCGCAGCGCGCATGTATCGGGGCGATCAGGTCGTCCGTCGATGGCCTGCGATGTCCCGGTTCCGAATGGCTGAAAGGAAGAGTGTGTCAGTGATCGTCATCATCATGGGTGTGTCCGGCAGCGGCAAAACGACTATCGGCGAGCGGCTGGCGGCTCGTCTGGGATGCGGCTTTTCGGACGCGGACCAATTCCACAGCGATGCCAACAAGGCGAAAATGGCTGCCGGAACGCCGCTCACCGATGCGGATCGCGAGCCTTGGCTGCAGGCCATGCATGAGGCAATCGTCGAACGGGCGCGGCTCGGGGAGGATCACGTGTTCGCCTGCTCGGCACTCAAACGGCGGTATCGGCAGGTGCTGCGGGGTGAGGTCGAGGACGTGCGCCTGGTGTTCCTGCACGGGCCTCGCGAGGTGCTGGCCGAGCGCGTCGGCAAGCGCCGCGGGCATTTTTTCGCGGCTACGCTGCTGGACGACCAGCTCGCCAACCTCGAACCGCCGGGGAAGGGCGAGGCGCTGCTCGTAGACATTCGCAGCCGGCCGGAGGAAATCGTCGAACAGATCGCACAGGCGCTGGCGGCGCCTGGCGGTGACCGCCCCTAGCTGTCCGCCCGCTTGACCGTTACCCATACGCGGGCAGCAGCAGGGCGGCGATTGTCGGTCGATACGAAAACGGAGCCTTTCGGCTCCGTTTCGGTCGTGCTCGTTACTGCGCCAGTTTCTTGTACTTGACCCGGTGCGGCTGGGCGGCGGCGTCGCCCAGGCGCTTCTTGCGGTCGGCTTCGTATTCGGTGTAGTTGCCTTCGAAGAAGACGATATCGCCGTTGTCCTCGTAGGACAGGATGTGCGTGGCGACGCGGTCCAGGAACCAGCGGTCGTGGGAGATCACGATGGCGGCGCCGGGGAAGTCCAGCAGCGCTTCTTCCAGCGAACGCAGGGTTTCCACGTCGAGGTCGTTGGACGGCTCGTCGAGCAGCAGCACGTTGGCGCCTTCCTTGAGCGTCAGCGCCAAGTGCAGACGGCCACGCTCACCGCCAGAGAGGTCCTTGACGAACTTCTGCTGGTCGCCGCCCTTGAAGTTGAAGCGGCCCACGTAGGTGCGCGATGGCACTTCGTAGTTACCGATTCGGATCATGTCGGAGCCATCGGACACCGCTTCCCAGACCGTCTTGCTGCCGTCCAGGTCCTCGCGGCTCTGGTCGACGCAGGCGACCTGCACGGTGTCGCCGATCTCGATGCTGCCCGAGTCCGGCTGCTCCTTGCCCATGATCATGCGGAACAGCGTCGACTTGCCCGCGCCGTTACCGCCGATCACGCCAACGATGGCGCCCTTGGGCATGCTGAACGAGAGATTCTCGATGAGCACGCGGTCGCCATAGCCCTTGGTCACGTTGTTGAAATCAATGACCTTGTCGCCCAGGCGGGGACCGGCCGGAATATAGATTTCATTGGTTTCGCTGCGCTTCTGGAATTCCTGCGATTGCAGTTCCTCGAAGCGCTGCAAGCGCGCCTTGGACTTGGCCTGGCGGGCCTTGGCGCCTTTGCGCACCCACTCCAGCTCTTCCTTCATGGCCTTTTCATGGGCCGACTGCTGCTTGGACTCCTGCGCCAGGCGGTTGGATTTGGCTTCCAGCCAGCCGGAGTAGTTGCCCTCGTACGGGATACCCGCGCCGCGGTCGAGTTCGAGAATCCAGCCGGCCACGTTGTCCAGGAAGTAGCGGTCGTGAGTGATCGCCACTACGGTGCCAGGGAAATCGTGGAGGAAGTGTTCCAGCCAGGCCACCGAATCGGCGTCCAGGTGGTTGGTCGGTTCGTCCAGCAGCAGCATGTCGGGCGCCGATAGCAGCAGGCGGCAGAGGGCGACACGACGCTTTTCGCCACCGGACAGGTGTTCGACTTTCGCATCCCACGGCGGCAGGCGCAGGGCGTCGGCGGCGACTTCCAGCTGGCGCTCCAGGTTGTGCCCATCGCTGGCTTGCAGAATGGCTTCGAGCTTGGCCTGTTCGGCGGCCAGCTTGTCGAAGTCGGCATCCGGCTCGGCATAGGCGGCGTAGACCTCATCGAGCCGGGCCTGGGCATCCTTGATACTGCTCACGGCCTCTTCGACGACTTCGCGGACGGTCTTGTTCGGATCGAGCTGCGGTTCCTGCGGCAGATAGCCCACGTTGAGGTCGGGCATCGGGCGCGCTTCGCCATCGAACTCCTTGTCGACGCCAGCCATGATTCTCAGGAGTGTGGATTTACCCGCGCCGTTGAGGCCGAGCACACCAATCTTGGCGCCGGGGAAGAATGACAGCGAAATGTTCTTCAGAATTTCACGCTTCGGCGGAACGACTTTGCTCAGCCGGTGCATCGTGTAGACGTATTGAGCCATGGAAACGGAAGCCCGTGACAAGAAAAAAAGGAAGATGGAAACCCGCCGCGGCGGGCCGGTAGAACAGTTCGGCAAAGCTACCGGAATGCTCCGGGCAGGGCAAACCAGCGGCCGGGCTTTTCAATGATGGCATTTTGCCGTGCACGTAGGCATTCTTGGCATCCATCACCGCATCAACTGTATGGCTACTCGGCCGTCAACACACAGGTCCGATACGTTTGACCGACCTCGACCCTACCCCGTCGCTTGCGTCCCGTCCCGAAAAGCTCGCGCCGCTTGTGCGGCTCGCGGCGCAAGCCTGTGCCCGTTTTCTGACGCCTCGGCGCTTTGCTTCTCGCTGGCAGGCGTTGCGCTATTCGATCACGGCATTGGACGCCATCGAGGAGCGCATTCTGATCAGCGATTTTTCCGGTCGCCTGCGCTACCTCAACAGCCAGGCGGAGGCGATGTTCGGCCTGAACAATCGGGAGGTTTCCCGCTATCGGTTGCAGCGGTTGCTGCCCACGCTCGATCCTCAGGCCTTCGATGCCGGCAGCGCTGATGCCGATGTCTGCCTGGCCCCGGTTCGATTGCTGCAGGACGGGGAGTCCCGCATCTATTCGATGACCCGCCGGGCGTTGCGCCTGGATGATGATGCGAAACCCACCGGCTTTGTCTGGGTCATGCGCGACATCACCCGCGAGCAGCAGGCGCAGACGGCGTTGGCAGAGCGCGAGCGCTTCTGGTCGGAAGTGCTGCGTGCCGTACCGGACACGCTGTACGTGCAAGACGTTCAGACCGGCAAACTCCTGTTCAGCAACAGCAACCTGGCCTCGCGGCTGGGCTACAGCGAGGAAGAACGCGGCGCAGACGGCGACGCATTCTGGCGGCGCATCAGCCACCCCGATGATCAGGAATACATCTGGCGACTGTTGGCACTGCGCGGCTCGATGAACGAGGGGGCTGGCCAGGAGGCGTTGCTGCGTTGGCGCCATCGGGACGGTAGCTGGCGCTGGTTCAGCATCCGCGAGCAGGTGCTCTCTCGCGACGACCGGGGCCGGGTCTGGCGGCTGATTGGCGTGGCCCGCGACGTGACCGCAAACATCGAGCACAGCCATTCGCTGCGTGACAGCGAGCGCCGTTATCGCATGCTCGCCGACAGCCTGCAGGATTTGATTTTCACTACCGACAGCGCGGTCCGCATCGATTACGTCAGCCCGTCGGTGGAAGCCATGCTTGGCTACAGCCCGCAGTGGATGGCGCGCAATGGCCTTGGTCGGCTGGTGACCAAGCCGCGCCAGATCGCACGCTTCTATGACCTGATGCGTCGGGTGCGCAACGCTTCGGCCGATCCGATAGCCTTCGCCGAGCTCGGCCAGAATCTGCTGGGCCAGCCGCTGCATTTCGATTGCCTGGCCGCGGACGGTCGAGCGGTGACGATCGAGTTGCGCATCATGCTGATCAGAAACGAGAACAATCGTTTCGACGGCGCGCTGTGCATTGGCCGTGACATCAGCCAACAGCGCCAGGCGGAGAAGGAGCTGCGTCGCGCGGCAACGGTGTTCGACCATTCTACCGCCGCCATCGTCGTCACCGACCCAGCGGGGCGCATCGTCCAGGTCAACCCGGCGTTCCAGCGCATTACCGGTTATGGCAGTGACGAAATGCTCGGCAAGCTGCCGACCGCGCTGAGTGCCGATCGCCAGCAGGCCAACCAGATGACCTTCGTGCGTGACCAGATCCTTCAGGCCGGCACCTGGGAAGGCGAGTTCTGGCTCAAGCGCAAGGATGGGGAAACCTATCCGTGCTGGGTTGGCATCACCGCGGCGCGCGACGATGAGAATGATCTGGTCAGCTATGTCTGCTTCTTCAGTGACATGAGCGAGCGCAAGGCCAGCGAGAAGCGCATCCATCGGCTCGCCTACTATGACAGCCTGACCCAGCTGCCCAATCGGACACTGTTCCAGGATCGTTTGCACAACAGCCTGCAACTGGCCGCGCGCCGCGGTGCCTGGATCGCGCTGATGTTTCTCGATCTGGATCGCTTCAAGCCGATCAATGACTCGCTCGGCCACGCTGCCGGTGACCGGATGCTCAAAGACGTGGCCATGCGTCTGGCTTCCTGCGTCGACGAGGACGATACGGTGGCCCGCATGGGGGGCGACGAATTCACGTTCCTCCTGCATCCCTGCGCCGATCGCGACGAGGCCCTGAACCGAGCGATCCACGTCAGCGAACGTATCCTGGCCAGCCTGACCGAGCCGTTCGTGCTCTCGGGTCGCGAGTTCTTCGTCACCGCCAGTATCGGCATCGCGCTCAGCCCGCAGGACGGTGACGACATCAGCCAACTGATGAAGAATGCCGATACGGCGATGTATCACGCCAAGGAGCGCGGCAAGAACAATTTCCAGTTCTATCAAGCCGAGATGAACGCCAGCGCCCTGGAGCGCCTGGAATTGGAAAGCGATCTGCGTCATGCCCTCGAGCAGCAACAGTTCGTGCTGCATTATCAGCCGCAGTTTCTGGCCGATGGTCGTACCCTGACTGGCGTCGAAGCGCTGCTGCGTTGGCAACATCCGGGCCGTGGTCTGGTGCCGCCTGGCGATTTCATTCCGGCGCTCGAAGAGCTGGGCCTGGTGGTCGAGGCGGGCGATTGGGTGCTGGGTGAAGCCTGCCGGCAGATTGCGGCGTGGCAGGCGCAGGGGCTTGCCGTGCCCAAGGTGTCGGTCAATCTTTCCGCACGACAGTTTGCCGACGGCCTGCTGGGCCAGCGCATCGCCTCGATCCTTGAGTCCAGTGGCATCCTGCCCGCATGCCTGGAGTTGGAGCTGACAGAAAGTATCCTGATGCAGAACGTCGATGAGGCGATGCGCATCCTCGACTCGCTCAAGGGGCTCGGGCCGTCCATCGCCATCGACGATTTCGGCACGGGCTACTCGTCGCTCAACTACCTGAAGGCGTTCCCCATCGATGTCCTGAAGATCGACCACAGCTTCGTCGACGGCTTGCCGACGGGCGAGCAGGACGGGCAGATTGCGCGGGCCATCATCGCCATGGCGCACAGTCTCAGCCTGTCGGTCATTGCCGAAGGCGTGGAAAACCAGGCGCAGCTGGATTTTCTCAGGGAGCACGGCTGCGATGAAGTGCAGGGGTTCTATCTCGGCCAGCCGATGCCCGGCAGCGAGTTGCAGGCGCTGCTCGGCTAGCCTGGGGGAAACGCTGTGGACGCATTCATGTTGCAGATGACCAGGCCTCATACCCGCGCCCCGGCGGATGAGGTAGAATCCGCGCCTCTCTTTTTATACCGCCAGCTGATTCTCAGAGGACTGCCATGTTCAGCCGTGATTTGACCCTCGCCCGTTTCGACGCCGATCTCTTCGCTGCCATGCAGCAGGAAGCCAAGCGTCAGGAAGACCACATCGAGCTGATCGCCTCGGAGAACTACACCAGCCCGGCGGTGATGGAAGCCCAGGGTTCGGTACTCACCAACAAGTACGCCGAAGGCTATCCGGGCAAGCGCTACTACGGGGGTTGCGAGTTTGTCGACGTGGTCGAGCAACTGGCCATCGACCGCGCCAAGCAGCTGTTCGGGGCCGACTATGCCAACGTCCAGCCGCATGCCGGCTCGCAAGCCAACAGCGCCGTCTATCTGGCCCTGCTCAATGCAGGCGACACCATTCTCGGGATGAGCCTGGCCCACGGCGGTCACCTGACCCACGGTGCCACCGTTTCATCTTCGGGCAAGCTGTACAACGCCGTGCAGTACGGCATCAACGACCAGGGTCTGATCGACTATGACGAAGTCGAGCGCCTGGCCGTCGAGCACAAGCCGAAAATGATCGTGGCGGGCTTTTCTGCTTACTCGCAGAAACTGGATTTCCCGCGCTTCCGCGAAATCGCCGACAAGGTCGGTGGCTACCTGTTCGTCGACATGGCTCATGTGGCCGGTCTGGTCGCCGCAGGCGTCTATCCGAACCCGGTGCCGTTCGCCGACGTGGTCACCACCACCACCCACAAGACGTTGCGTGGCCCGCGCGGTGGCCTGATCCTGGCGCGTGCCAACGCCGAGATCGAGAAAAAACTCAACTCCGCGGTGTTCCCTGGCGCGCAGGGTGGCCCGCTGGAACATGTCATCGCGGCCAAGGCGGTGTGCTTCAAGGAAGCGCTGCAGCCAGAATTCAAGGTTTATCAGCAGCAGGTGGTGGATAACGCTCAGGCGATGGCCGAAGTGTTCCTCGAGCGTGGCTTCGACGTGGTATCTGGCGGCACGCAGAACCATCTGTTCCTGCTCAGCCTGATCAAGCAGGACATCACCGGTAAGGACGCCGACGCCGCCCTGGGTCGCGCCCATATCACCGTGAACAAGAACAGCGTGCCGAACGATCCGCGCTCGCCCTTCGTCACCTCCGGTCTGCGTATCGGCACTCCAGCCGTGACCACCCGTGGCTTCAGCGAGGCCGAGTGCCGTGACCTGGCGGGCTGGATTTGCGACATTCTCGATAACATGGGCGACGAATCGGTGATCGAGGCTGTGCGCGGCAAGGTCGAAGCCGTTTGCGCCAAGTTCCCGGTCTACGGTAACTGATCGCTCGTCGCAGCAACGAAAGCCCGGCTATTGCCGGGCTTTTTCGTTTGTGTCTCGCGCGGGTCGGCTGGCCTGTCATCAGTAACCCACGCAGAGCACTCGCGGGGGCTCACGGTCTGGGTTAATTTTCGGCAGCGTTCCGCCAGGGAGCGCGCCGTGCGGAGAGCCACGATGCAGCTCAAACACAAGATTGCCGCGCTCAGCATCCTGCCATTGCTGTTGGCCGTGGCGGTCGTTTGCGCGCTGGTCTTCGTCCAGAACCAGCGCCTGGGCGAGCAGCAGGCCAAGCTGATCGAAGCGAGCATCCTGGCGAGCAAGCAGGCTGAGTTGAAAAACTATGTGGAAATGGCCATCAGCATCATTGCGCCGCTCTACGACAGCGGTCAGGACGATGACCAGACCAAGCAGAAGGTGCTGGCCGCACTGAGCCGGTTCAGCTTTGGCAGCGATGGCTATTTTTTCGTCTATGACCATAGCGGCCGCAACCTGATGCATCCGCGCCAGAGCGAACTGGTAGGGCAGAACCTGTGGGAAATGACCGATCCGAACGGCCTGCCGGTGATCCAGGCGCTGATGCGCAGTGCCAGCAGCGGCGAGGGCTTTCAGCGGTATGCCTGGCAAAAGCCTTCTACCGGGCAATTTGCGGCCAAGCTCGCCTATGTCGTGATGTTGGACCGCTGGGGTTGGATGCTCGGCACTGGCCTGTATCTGGAGGACGTCGACCAGGCGATCATGCAAGTACGCGAAGAGGTGTCCAGCGGCATTCACACCACCATGCTCGCCATTGCCGGTGTTGCGCTGGTTGCGGTGCTGTTGGTGTTTGCCAGCGGCCTGACGCTTAACGTCAGCGAGCGCCGGCTGGCGGACCGCAAATTGCAAGTGCTGACCCAGCGGATCGTCAGCCTGCAGGAAGAGGAGCGTTCTCGGGTATCGCGTGAACTGCATGACGGCATCAGCCAATTGCTGGTCTCGATCAAGTTCCAGTTCGAACTGGCCAGCCATGAGCTTCGTACCGGCAGCCCCAAGGCACTGACGACGCTGGAGACCGGTGTCGAGCGGCTGGCGGGAGCGATTGGCGAGGTACGGCGCATCTCTCATGACCTGCATCCCTCGCTCCTGGATACGCTGGGGCTGTCGGCGGCAATCGGTCAGCTTGTGGCCGAATTCGAGCAGCGCAGCGGGCTGAAGATGCTATACCGCAATGGCCTTGGTGACGGCGCGCCTGATGACGCCGTCGCTGTCGCGTTGTTTCGGGTGTTGCAGGAAGCGCTGACCAATATCGAACGGCACGCCGCTGCGGAGTCTGTTCACATCAGCCTGGACGGCGACGGCGCCTCGGTGCGCCTGCGGGTTCGGGACGATGGCGTCGGGTTCAATCCACGCCGCCTCGATAGCATCAAGGGCGGCGGAATCGGCTTGCGCAACATCCGTGAGCGGGTGGAGCACTTCGGCGGGCGCTTCAGCCTGCTATCGGCGGCTGGCGGCACTGAACTGGACGTGACATTGCCGGCTCGGGCCGGTTGAACCCTGGCATTTTCGAATAATAAGAGGCTCGCTCAATGAACCCGCAGATTGGCATCAAGGTGGTACTGATAGACGACCATGCCTTGGTTCGGGACGGCATCCGCGCGCTGCTGATGGCCGTACCCGAACTGGATGTGGTCGGCGAGGCCGGCAGCGGCGCGGAAGCGTTCGAACTGCTCGGGCGCGTGCCGGCGGACGTCGTGCTGATGGATATCGGGCTGAAGGACGTCAACGGCCTCGAGTTGACCCAATCCTTGCGCGAGGCTTATCCCGGCATCCGCGTGTTGATCCTGAGCATGTACGACAATCAGGAATACGTGAACACTTCGGTAAAGGTCGGTGCTTGCGGTTATGTCCTGAAGGACGCGCCGTCGCGTGAAATCATCGTCGCCATCGAGGCGATCGCCGCAGGCGGCACCTATTACAGCAAGGGAATTGCCGAGAAGTTGGCCAGCCACGGCGCCGAGGAGCGCGAACTGACCCCGCGCGAGCGCGAAGTGCTGTTGATGCTGGCGCAGGGGCATAACAACAAGACCATGGCGCGGGCGTTGCAGATCAGCGTGCGAACGGTGGAAACCCATCGGCTGAGCATTCGTCGCAAGCTCGACATCGACCGACCGGCGGACCTGATGAAGCACGCCATGGTCCATGGTTGGCTACCGGGACAGCACTAACGGCGCTTTACAGGTTCAAACCAGACGGCGCGGACTCGCTCGTCAGAAAGCGCATTCCACGCAGGCGGTGCTGCGTTGCGGCAGCACAGATTGCCCATTTCCACATCAGGATGCGTCATGCCTGTCTACTCAGCCGGATCGATCCCGCCGCCACCGTTGGTCTACCTGGTATTCATCGGCTGCGCCTGGGGACTGGCCAGGTGGGTGCCGCTCGACCTCCCAACCCATGACTGGATGACCGTCGCCGGCTGGGCTGCGATCATCCTTGGCGCCGTGCTGATGGTCTGGGCGGCCTGGGAAATGTTTCGTCACCGCACCACCATCAACCCCTACGGCAAGCCAAGCGCCCTGTTGCAAAGCGGCCCGTTCCGCTATTCGCGCAACCCGATCTACCTTGCCGATACGCTCGTCTACTGCGGCATTGCGCTGCTGCTTGCCAGCCTCTGGCCCTGGCTGTTGCTGCCCTTGTTGATTCGCTGCATGCAGCGCACCGTGATCCTGCACGAGGAACACCTGCTGACGCGCATGTTCGGCGATCAGTACAGGTCGTATCGACGCCGGGTGCGACGCTGGCTCTGAGCACCCTTCTGGCGCATGGCGCGTCGCCTATAGTTAATCGAAGAATTTCCCGGGAGTGGTTTTGATGAATAAAACAAGCAGCGACCGTCGGCGCTTCCAGCGCTTCGCCTTCGATGCCGAAACGGAGCTGGTGCAGGGGCAGCGCCGATGGCGGGTCGAGTTGCACGATCTATCGCTCAAGGGCTTGCTGGTGCATCGGCCCGCTGGTTGGGATGCCGATCTCGCCCAACCGTTCGAAGCACGGATACGGCTTTCCGATGAGGCCGAAGTGCGCATGGAGGTCGAGGCGGCGCACGGTGAAGGAGAACTGGTCGGGCTGATGTGTCGGCACATCGATGTCGACTCCATCAGTCATCTGCGGCGGCTGGTGGAGCTGAATCTGGGCGATGAAACCCTGCTCGAGCGCGAACTGGCTGCGCTCGGCGAGCCCTGAGCGGCGGCGTACCTTATTCGAACAGGGCGTCCAGCGCCTGCTCGAGGCGTGTTACCGCGATGATCTGCAGCCCGGCGGGCGCTTCCTTGGGCGCGTTGCCCTTGGGCACGATGGCACGTTTGAAACCGTGCTTGGCGGCTTCCTTCAACCGTTCCTGACCGCTCGGTACCGGACGAATCTCGCCGGAAAGTCCCACCTCGCCAAAGACCAGCAGGTCGGTATCCAGAGGGCGATTGCGCAGGCTGGATATCACCGCGGCCATCAGCGCGAGGTCCGACGCGGTTTCCAGTACCTTGACGCCTCCGACCACGTTGATGAAGACGTCCTGGTCGTAGGTGGGTATGCCGCCGTGGCGATGCAGCACCGCCAGCAGCATGGCCAGGCGGTTCTGATCGAGGCCGAGGGTGACGCGACGCGGATTGGCCATGTGACTGGTATCAACCAGGGCCTGGACCTCGACCAGCATTGGGCGAGTGCCTTCCCATGTGGCCATGACCACGCTGCCGGGCACTGCTTCCTGGGCACGGGTGAGGAAGATCGCCGAGGGGTTGGTGACTTCCTTCAAGCCTTTGTCGGTCATGCCGAACACGCCCAGTTCATTGACGGCACCGAACCGGTTCTTCACCGCGCGCAGCAGCCGCAGGCGACCGTCCGATTCGCCTTCGAAATACAGCACCGTATCGACCATGTGTTCAAGCACGCGAGGCCCGGCGAGCGCGCCTTCCTTGGTCACGTGACCCACCAGGAAAATCGCCGTACCGCTCTGCTTGGCGAAACGCACCAACAGCGCCGCGCTTTCGCGGACCTGGGCGACGCCGCCGGGGGCCGATTGCAACTGCTCGGTGAAGATGGTCTGGATCGAGTCGATGACCATCACCTTGGGTTTTTCCAGGCGTGCGGTGGCGATGATCGACTCGATGCAGGTTTCGGTCATGACCTTGAGTCTGTCCTGCGGCAGATCCAGCCGCCGTGCGCGCATGGCCACCTGCTGCTGCGATTCTTCGCCCGTGACATAGAGGGCGGGGAACTGCCGAGCGATATTGCACAGCGTCTGCAGCAGGATGGTCGATTTGCCGATGCCGGGGTCGCCTCCGATGAGTACCACCGAGCCGTCCACCAGCCCGCCTCCGAGCACGCGGTCCAGTTCGCCGGATGCGGTGGAAAAACGGGGGACTTCCTCGACGCTGACTTCGGCCAGGGTCTTGATGTTCGCCTGGTCTCCAGCCCAGCCCGCGCGACCGCTCGGCGGAGCAGCGCCCTCTATGATTGTTTCCACCAGGGTGTTCCAGGCGCCACAGTCGCCGCACTGCCCGGCCCACTTGGGAAAGGTCGAGCCACACTCGGTGCAGCCATACATGCGCTTGGCCTTGGCCATTGGGGAACTCCGCGTCGGACGAATTGAATTGCATGATAACGGCTGACTTGATCGCCATCAGCCACAAGCGCGTGGCGCGCCGTCAGACTGTAAACAATTCGAACAGGAGTCAGTCATGCGCCACGTGTTGTTCTTGCACCTGCTCGGGGCCAGCGTCTGGGCTGGCGGTCATGTGGTGCTGTTGCTTGGGGTGTTGCCGGGTGCGTTGCGTGGCCGCGAGGTGGAGCCAGTGCGCGCGTTCGAGCGGCTTTACGAGCGGGTTGGCCTCCCGGCCTTGCTGTTGCAGATCATCACCGGGATCTGGCTGGCCGGGCAATGGCTGCCGTACTCGCATTGGTTTGGCAGCTCGCCTATCGCTCAATTGGTTCAAGCCAAACTGATACTGCTGGGTTTCACCGCGGCGCTCGGCGCGCACGCCCGGCTGGCATTGATTCCGAAGCTGGACCCGCAGCGCTTGCCGCACCTGGCCGTGCATATAGTCCTCATCACCCTGACCGCCGTGGCGTTTGTCTGGGTCGGGACGGGGTTCAGGTTTGGACGTCTGTTCTAGTGCGCCGAATGGCTAAGCCACGCCTGTCGCAACGTGGAGCGCCTCCGGGGCCGAGTCGATCCACGCGACCCGCCACGTCGCCGCGGCGGATGCGCTACTGAACCGCGATCAGCCGCAGCAGCCGCCGCAGCAGCTTCCGCTGGCACGCTTGAGGGCGCGGGCGATGTCGTCCTTGAGCGCTACGCGCTCCTGCTTGAGCGCGCTGAGCGCCCCGTCGCTGAGGGTCTCAACACCGTCTTCCACGCGGCAGATCTGCTTGTCCAGCGCTTCGTAAGCATCTGCCTTGCGGGCAAACGCGGCGTCCTGCAGGCGCAGTTGATGAAGCTCTTCGCGGTTTTCCGGGAAATCCTTGATCAGTGGGTGATGTTCGACGTGCATGGTGCCGCTCCGGGTCGTGTCTGTAGAGTCGTACCTTAGCCGTGCCCCTGGCCAATCCTTTTGACGGCGATCAAGGCGAGGTTAACGCGGCGCTCCGGTTTGTCGCGCGACGGTCTGGCCCGGCGCTTCAACCCGGCCTATGCTGCACAGGGCCGAAGCGCTACGGCGGTCGCTCCGACGACGTAACTTCAATCGAATGGGACAGTAATCAGATGGGCATGATCAGCGAATTCAAAGCGTTTGCAGTCAGGGGCAACGTCATCGATATGGCGGTTGGCATCATCGTCGGTGCGGCGTTCACCAAGATCGTCTCGTCGTTCGTCGCCGATGTGGTGACGCCGCCGCTGGGCATGTTGATTGGCGGTGTGGATTTTTCCGACCTGGCGATAGTGCTCAAACAGGCTGTAGGCGATACGCCGGCGGTGACGTTGAGCTACGGACGGTTCATCCAGACGGTGTTCGACTTCACCATCGTGGCCTTCGCGATATTCCTGGCGGTCAAGGCGATCAATCATCTCAAACGCAAGGAGGCGGAAGCTCCGTCAGCCCCGTCCGCACCCACTAAGGAAGAGGTGTTGCTGACCGAAATTCGCGATGCGCTACGTGCACAGAACCGGTCCTGAAGGTTTGAATCCATAAGCGGCGGCCCCGCCGCTGGGCCGGGCCGCCGTTCACTCACTCGGGCTTCGGTGTATCCGCCGAGCTGGCTGGCAATACCGGGTAGGCGACCTCTGGCTGCTTGCCGGTCAGGCTGCGCAGAAAGGCTGCGATTGCAGTGACTTCGTTATCCTTCAGGGTGCGGCCCAGTTGGCTGTCGCCCATGATCGCCACCGCCTGCTCCAGTTCCCAGACTTCGCCGCTGTGGAAGTAGGGCTGCGTCAGCGCGACGTTACGCAGTGGCGCTGCTCGGAATACGTATTCGTCGTCGGCGGTATTGGTGACCGTGAAGCGGCCCTTGTCGCCGGCCGGCAGGATGTCGGCCCCGGGCTTCTTGATCACGCCGAAGGGGAAGTAGCTCTGGCCCCCGATGTTGACACCGTTATGGCAGGCGATGCAGCCAACGTCCATGAACAGCGCAAGCCCTTCCTTCTGCTTGGCGTCCAAGGCCTTGTCTTCGCCCTTGAGGTAGCGGTCGAACGGCGAATCGGGCGTGGTCAGGCTGACTTCGAATGCCTCCAGGGCGTAGGCCATGTTGTCGAAGCTGACGGGGTCCTTGTCGTTGGGGAACGCCTTCTTGAACTCGGCCGCGTACTCGGGAATGCTCTTGAGCGTCGCTACGACGCGTTCAGGCGTGCTGTTCATTTCCACGCTGGCCTGCACCGGGCCTTTGGCCTGCTCCTGAAGATCCTTGGCGCGGCCGTCCCAGAACTGCGCGGCGTTGAATACCGCGTTAAGCACGGTGGGTGAGTTGCGCGGACCCTTCTGCCAGCCGTGGCCGATGGAGGTCGGCACGTTGTCGCTGCCGCCGATGCTCAGGTTATGGCAGCTGTTGCAGCTGATGATGTGGCTGCTGGACAGGCGTGGATCGAACCAGAGCTTGTGGCCGAGCTTCGCCTGGTCATTATTGACGGCATGGCCACGCACTTCGGTGACCTTGGCAGGGATCGGTTTGAAAATGGCATTGGCGCGCTCGCGCAGGTCGTCTGCATGGGCCATGTTGGAGATCAGCATCAGTCCGCTGAACAGGACGGGAATCGGGCAGCGCATCACGAAATCCTTCTAAAAAATCGGCTGTTTTAGGAGGCGCTTTTTGTCCGTCTGGCTTGTTGATTTGAATCAAGGCGGTCTTTTGCCAGGCACCAGACAAAATGTCGCAGTTGGCACGCCGGCGGGTCCGGTGGAGCGCCCCGATGCGCGAATCGGGGCAAACGGCCCGAGGGTCTCTTCGGGTCGATCCGTCTCTGCGCCCGGCTGGCACCTGCATGCCGGACCGGCGTAGGCCGAACAGGCCCAACGCGGACGCTGCTGAACCTTGCAGGCAGCCGGACGCATCGCCAGAATGGCGGCATCAATCGTGGTCACCAGGCCACCCCAGCAAGGATCCCCAATGCCCGAAACTGTCGCTGCCGGCTTGCGCCTGGCGCCCGAAGCGCTGACCCGTCCGTTCGAACCCAGCCAGTTCGACTTCAAAACCACCGATGAGCTGGAGCCTTTTCTCGGCGTGCTTGGCCAGGAGCGAGCCGTGGAGGCCCTGCAGTTCGGCGTGGCGATGCCGCGTCCGGGCTATAACGTCTATGTGATGGGGGAGCCGGGTACGGGGCGCTTCTCGTTTGTGCGCCGTTACCTCAAGGCCGAAGGCAAGCGTCTGGACACGCCGTCAGACTGGGTCTACGTAAACAATTTCGAGGAGCCTCGAGAGCCGCGCGTGGTGGAGTTGCCGCAGGGCGGGGCTGCCGAGTTCATCGCCGACATCGGGCAGTTGATCGATAACCTGATGGCGACCTTCCCGGCGGTATTCGAGCACCCGAGCTTCCAGCAGAAGAAGAGTGCGATCGACCGCGCGTTCAATCAGCGCTACGACAAGGCGCTGGATGTCATCGAAAAACTCGCGCTGGAGAAAGAGATCGCGCTGTATCGCGACAGCAGCAATATTGCCTTCACGCCGATGAAAGATGGCAAATCCATGGACGAGGCGGAGTTCGCGCAACTGCCGGAAGCGGAGCGCGAGCGCTACCACGACGATATCTCGGCATTGGAAGTCCATCTCAACGAGGGGCTCGCCAGCCTGCCGCAGTGGAAGCGTGAGTCGAGCAACCAACTGCGTCAGCTCAACGATGAAACCATCAGCCAAGCCTTGCAGCCATTGTTGGCACCGCTGTCTGAAAAATATGGAGAAAATGCCGGCATCGAGTCCTATCTACAGGCGGTGCAGGTCAACCTGCTCAAAACGGTGGTCGAGCAACTGGTCGACGAGAACCGTCCGGATGCCCAGATTAGGCAGATGCTGGAAGAACAGTACAGCCCGAGCCTGGTGGTCGGGCACCCGCTCGATGGCGGCGCTCCGGTGGTGTTCGAACCCCACCCGACCTATGACAACCTGTTCGGCCGAATCGAATACAGCACTGACCAGGGCGCGCTCTACACCAGTTATCGTCAGTTGCGGCCGGGTGCGCTGCATCGCGCCAACGGCGGTTTCCTGATGCTCGAGGCGGAAAAAATGCTGAGCGAGCCCTTCGTCTGGGAAGCGCTGAAGCGAGCCTTGCAGTCGCGCCGGTTGAAGATGGAGTCGCCGCTCGCCGAGCTGGGGCGGCTGGCTACCGTGACCTTGAATCCGGAAGTCATTCCGCTCAACGTCAAGGTGGTGATCATTGGGTCGCGTCAACTGTATTACACGTTGCAGGACCTCGATCCGGATTTCCAGGAGATGTTCCGCGTGCTGGTGGACTTCGACGAGGAAATACCGCTGGGTGAAGACAGCCTCGAGCAATTTGCGCAGTTGATGAAAACCCGCACCTCGGAAGAGGGCATGGCGCCGCTGACGGCCGCCGCGGTGGCGCGTCTGGCCACCTACAGTGCTCGATTGGCCGAACACCAAGGGCGCCTTTCGGCGCGTATCGGGGACCTCTTCCAGTTGGTCAGCGAAGCCGATTTCATCCGCCAGTTGGCCAAGGATGACGTGACCGATGTGGGCCATATCGAACGTGCCCTGAAGGCCAAGGCGACCCGCACCGGGCGCGTCTCGGCGCGGATCCTCGAAGACATTCTCGCCGGGGTCATTCTGATCGATAGCGAAGGTGCGGCGATCGGCAAGTGCAACGGCCTGACCGTGCTAGAGGTGGGCGATTCGGCCTTCGGTATGCCGGCACGTATTTCCGCGACGGTCTATCCGGGTGGTTCGGGCATCGTCGACATCGAACGCGAGGTCAATCTTGGACAGCCGATCCACTCCAAGGGTGTGATGATCCTGACCGGCTTTCTCGGCAGCCGCTACGCGCAGGAATTTCCGCTGGAAATCTCCGCCAGCATCGCCCTGGAGCAATCGTATGGCTATGTCGACGGCGACAGCGCCTCGCTTGGGGAGTGTTGCGCCCTGATTTCGGCCATCTCTCGCACGCCGCTGAAACAGTGCTTTGCCATCACCGGCTCGATCAACCAGTTCGGCGAAGTTCAGGCGGTAGGCGGCGTCAATGAGAAGATCGAGGGCTTCTTCCGTCTCTGCGAAGCGCGCGGGCTGACCGGCGAGCAGGGCGCGATCATTCCCTTCGCCAACGTCACCACGCTGATGCTCGACGAGCGTGTCCTGGAAGCCGTACGCCAGGAGCGATTCCACATCTACGCCGTCCGCCACGTGGATGAAGCGCTTTCCCTGTTGGTGGGCGAGCCAGTGGGCGCTGCGGACGAGGAGGGACAGTTTCCCAAGGGCAGCGTCAACGCTCGAGTGGTGGAGCGTTTGCGCGATATCGCCGAGATCGAACTCGAGGATGACGGCAAGGGCGATGCGAACGCTCCCGAAGCGGTGCAGGCCGCGGCGCAGGCGAAGGCGGTCGAGCGGGACGAGTAGCCTCTGGTTTGATCCATGGCTGGACGGAACGATATGGGCGGCGGCGGGTCTGCAGTGGAGGAGAGTTCCCACTCAGTATCCACATGGTTATCCACACCTTTTGTGGATAAAAAGGTCGCCGCCGGTTCGTCCAGAATGACGGCGCGCAGCCCAGCGCGAGGATCGCCGTCATGTCTCAAACGCTTTGTCTGAACCGCCAGTGCCTGGGTCTGGTTACGCGTATCGAATGCATCATCCGCCCTTTGGCCGGCGGCAACGGCTTGTGGACGCTGCTGTGTGCGGCCGGCATAGACGCCGGTCAGCCCACGGCGATCAAGGCGCAAGGCCCATTCCACGGCCCTCGCGAGGCTGAATCGGTGCTGAAGGCGATCGCCAGTAACCTTCAGGGTCAAGGTTACAGCGAATCCGACTCGCCCTCGATCTGGCAACTGCATCTGCACGCGGAGCTGCGCAAGATCAACGCCAATCAGGCTCGGTATCTGGGCGGCTGGGAATCCAGGCCCTGATGCCGGCCCTGCGGCCTCGGGCTTTTTAAGAGGTTTTTGATTCGAACGCGCCGTCACGCGAATTCTTATCCACAGAGAGAGTTGCAGCTGCGCCGCCGTCTTGAAGACTCCGTTGTGCTGCGTATACTCGCCTACCGGTATCGACCCGCAGTGAGAACAGATGGAACGCTTGATCGAGAACACCATGTACGCCGCCCGCTGGTTACTGGCGCCTATTTACTTCGGCTTGGCGTTCGCCCTGCTGGCTCTGGCGATCAAGTTCTTTCAGGAGATCTGGCACATCCTCCCGGCGGTGCTTTCGCTTAGCGAAGGTGACCTGATCCTCAAGCTGCTGTCATTGATCGACATGGCGTTGGTTGGCGGCCTGCTGGTAATGGTAATGCTCTCCGGCTACGAGAATTTCGTCTCGCAGCTGGACGTCGATGAAGGCAAGGAAAAGCTCGATTGGCTGGGCAAGATGGACTCCGGGTCGCTGAAGATGAAGGTCGCCGCCTCGATCGTGGCGATTTCGTCGATCCATCTGCTGCGCATGTTCATGGATGCCCAGCAGCTCGAAAGCGAGCAACTGATGTGGTACGTGATCATTCACCTGACGTTTGTCTTTTCTGCCTTCGCCATGGGATATCTGGACAAACTCACCAAGCATTGAGCCAGCGCCGGGCAGGGCGGCACGCGCGCCCTGCAACCTGTCCCGCTGAGACCAATGCTGAGTCGCTCCAGCAGCTGTGCTAGGCTGGCCGCCCTTTTTTCAGCGGAGCCCAGGCATGACCGACCTCAATCTTTCCACCGACGAAACGCGCGTGAGCTACGGCATCGGTCGCCAGTTGGGTGACCAGCTGCGTGAGAATCCGCCGCCGGGGATCAGCCTGGATGCGGTCATCGCGGGAATCCGTGATGCTTTTGCCGGCGTCACCAGCCAAGTCCCTCCCGAAGCCTTGAATGCCAGCTTTGCGGTGATTCGCGAACGCATGCAGGCCGAGGCACAACGCAAGGCGGAAGCTGCCGCGGGGGAAGGCAAGGCATTTCTGGCCGAAAACGCCAAGCGTGAAGGGGTGACCACTCTGGCGTCGGGCCTGCAGTATGAAGTGCTGACCTCGGGAGAGGGGACCAAGCCCAGCGCGCAAGACCAGGTGCGCACGCATTATCACGGCACGCTGATCGACGGCACCGTATTCGATAGTTCCTACCAGCGCGGTCAGCCGGCCGAGTTCCCGGTGGGCGGCGTGATTGCCGGTTGGACCGAGGCCCTGCAACTGATGGGTGTGGGGAGCAAATGGCGTCTCTATGTGCCGAGCGAGCTGGCTTACGGCGCGCAGGGCGTTGGCAGCATTCCTCCGCACAGCGTGCTGGTGTTCGACGTCGAGCTGCTGGCCGTTCTGTAAGGCCCGTACCGCTACGGGCGCAACGCCCTGGCATAGGAAAACAGGAACAGGTTGCGCACTTGTTCCTTGAGCACGCAGGGTTCGCTGGTGCTCAGCTCATGCAGGTCCAGATCGCCCTGGTCTCGAAGTTCTTCCAGGGCGTCTCCCTCCAGCGAAATGCATACCGCGCCGGTATTGCGATCGAGTATTCGCAGATAGGGGTGCGGACGGTCTAGCCAGGCATCGATCAGATAAGTCATGTTCGCCTCCAGTTGATTTTGTTAATGAGAATAATTGTTATTTGCAAACATGCAAGCGCAAATGTTCTCCGCGGCGATCAGTGGCGGTTGGCGGTTGGCGGTTGGCGGTTGGGGTTGGCGATTGGCGGTAAGGGCTCGGGCGTCGAGCGGGTGCCGAGGGCGCGAGCGCGCCCCCGGGGCTGGGTCAGTGGGTGCGTGCGACGGCGAAGCGGCTCAGCTCCACCAGGGCGTCCCGATAGCGGTTGGCGGGGATCAGTTCGAGACAGGCGATAGCGCGGTCGGCATAGTCGCGGGCCAGGCGCGCGGTGTACTCCAGCGCGCCGGACGCTTCCACTGCGCTGCGGATGCTTTCGAGATTCTCGATACCGCCTTTTTGAATGGCCTGGCGAACCAGTGTCGCCTGTTCCGCCGTACCTTCTCGCATCGTATAGATCAGCGGGAGGGTCGGCTTACCTTCGGCCAGGTCGTCGCCGACGTTCTTGCCGAGGGTTTCGGCGTCGCCCTGGTAATCGAGCAGATCGTCGACCAGTTGGAAGGCGATGCCCAGGTAGTCGCCGAAGGCGCGCAGGGCCTCACGCTGTGTTTCGCTGGCGCCGGCCAGCGTGGCGGCGCTGTGCGTCGAGGCTTCGAAGAGCATGGCCGTCTTGCCGCGGATGACTTCCATGTAGATTTCTTCCGTGGTGCTGGCGTCGCGCACCTTGGACAGCTGCAGCACCTCGCCTTCGGCGATCACCCGGGTGGCCTGGGATATGATGCGCATGACCGGCATGGAGCCCAGATCGACCATCATTTCAAAGGAGCGTGCATAAAGGAAATCACCGACCAGCACGCTCGGTGCGTTGCCCCACAGCGCATTGGCCGTCGAGCGGCCACGGCGCATGCCCGACATGTCGACGACGTCGTCGTGCAGCAGTGTCGAGGTGTGCAGAAATTCGATGATGGCGGCCAGCAGGCGCAGCTGCTCGCCATTGAGGCCCAGCGCATTGCCGCTCAGCAGGACCAGCAGGGGACGCAGGCGTTTACCGCCGGCCGAGGTGATGTAGTCCCCGATCTTTTCCACCAGCGGTACGCGGGAAGTCAGTTGGTTGCGGATGATGCCGTCGACTGCGGCAAAATCTTCAGCCACTACTTGGTAAAAGGCCTGGGGTTGCATCGGGGACGAGTACTCCTCGGAGATTGCGCGGCATGCTATGGGGCGGGTCAGGCACTGTCAAGGCAAGGCCAGGCGGCTATTGCGCAGGGCCTGGTGGATGCGTACAATCGCGGACCCTGAACTTTCCCCCTGGGCATTTCCCTGCCTTACGCAATTGCAAGGGCGTCCCTTCCGGCCCCGAGCAGCCATGCCAGCCACCAACTATTTCACTTAAGCGCTGGGTGAGCAGGATTAACGGAGATACACAGATGTACGCAGTTATCGTTACCGGCGGCAAGCAATACAAGGTTGCCGAAGGTGAATACCTCAAGATCGAAAAACTCGAAGTTGCCACTGGCGAAGCTGTCACGTTCGACCGCGTTCTGCTGATCGGCAACGGCGACGATGTCAAAATCGGCGCTCCGGTGGTTGATGGTGCCAAGGTCACTGCTGAAGTGATTGCTCAAGGTCGTCACGACAAGGTCACCATCATCAAATTCCGCCGTCGTAAGCACCACATGAAGCGTCAGGGCCACCGTCAGTGGTTCACTGAGGTCAAAATCACCGGTATTCAGGGCTAATCGGGCCTGAATCCCCTTATAGGAGTATTGAACTCATGGCACACAAAAAAGCTGGCGGTTCTACCCGCAACGGTCGCGACTCAGAAGCCAAACGTCTTGGCGTGAAGATGTACGGCGGCCAGGCCATCAAGGCCGGTAACATCATCGTGCGTCAGCGCGGCACCCAGTTCCACGCCGGTTACGGCGTTGGCATGGGCAAGGATCACACCCTGTTCGCGAAAGTGGAAGGCGTGATCAAGTTCGAAGTGAAGGGCGCTTTCGGCCGTCGCTACGTGAGCGTCGTCGCAGCCTAACTGCGGCGTTGCTGGAAAAGCCCTGTCATGCGACGGGGCTTTTTTGTTTCTGTATCCTCTATAGGGCTCTTGCTAAACACTGCTTTGCTCTAGTTTCGCTGGGTTTTGCAAGACCCTTATATTCCTGTTTTCTAGCCCGTCCTTGCGGCGGGAGGCGTTCCCATGAAATTCGTCGATGAAGTATCGATCTTTGTAAAAGCCGGAGACGGCGGTAACGGCATGATGAGCTTCCGTCGTGAGAAGTTCATCGAGAAAGGCGGCCCCAATGGCGGCGATGGTGGTGACGGCGGCTCCGTGTTCCTGGAGGCGGATGAAAACCTCAACACGCTCGTCGATTACCGCTATACACGTCGTTTCAATGCGCCGAACGGCCAGAAGGGCGGCAGCACTGAATGTACCGGTGCCAAGGGTGACGACCTGATCCTGCCGGTTCCGGTCGGTACCACGGTTATCGATGCGGCCACTCAGGACGTGATCGGTGACCTGACCAAGGCCGGCCAGCGCCTGTTGGTTGCCCAGGGCGGCTGGCATGGGCTGGGTAATACGCGCTTCAAGTCCAGCACCAACCGCGCGCCGCGCCAGACCACGCCTGGCAAGCCGGGTGATGCGCGTGATCTGAAGCTGGAGCTCAAGGTACTGGCTGACGTCGGTCTGCTGGGGTTGCCCAACGCGGGCAAGAGTACGTTCATCCGCTCGGTATCGGCCGCCAAACCCAAGGTTGCCGATTATCCGTTCACCACGCTGGTGCCGAATCTTGGTGTGGTAAGCGTCGGGCGTTACAAGAGCTTCGTCATCGCCGACATCCCGGGCCTGATCGAGGGCGCCTCGGAGGGTGCGGGCCTTGGTATTCGCTTTCTCAAGCATTTGGCGCGTACCCGTCTGCTCCTGCATCTGGTGGACATGGCGCCGCTCGATGAGAGCGATCCAGCGGACGCGGCGGAAGTCATTCTCAACGAGCTGGAGAAATTCAGTCCGGCCCTGGCGCTGCGTGATCGCTGGCTGGTGTTGAACAAGGCCGATCAGTTGCTCGAAGAGGATCGCGAGGAGCGCGTCCGTCGTGTGGTCGAGCGTCTCGAGTGGACCGGGCCGGTCTTCGTCATCTCGGCGCTCGAGCGCGAGGGGACCGAGGAATTGAGTCAGGCGATCATGCGTTACCTCGATGAGCGTACCCTGCGTATCAGCGAGGAGCCGGCTTATGCCGAGGCGCTTGCCGAGCTGGATCAGCAGATCGAAGACGAGGCGCGTGCTCGTCTGCAGGAACTCGATGATCAGCGGGCGCTGCGCCGCGCGGGCGTCAAGGCGGCTGCCGAGGCGGATGACGACGACTTCGATGATGACGACGATGACGAGGGTGGCGCAGAGATCTTCTACGTGCGCTGAGGTTCGCGTGGTTGCGCATCTTTAGAGGGGATCGCTGGGCTGCTCGTCGGCAGTCCGTCGATTGGTTTGGCCGGATAACGGATAGAAGGCGGGATCGATGCGGGACAAGGTGAGCGGCGCGCGGCGCTGGGTGGTGAAGATCGGCAGTGCGCTGCTGACGGCTGATGGCCGCGGGCTCGATCAGGCGGCCATGGCTGTCTGGGTCGATCAGATGGTCGCGTTGCGTCAGGCTGGCGTCGAGCTTGTGCTGGTGTCGTCCGGTGCGGTCGCTGCCGGAATGAGCCGCCTCGGCTGGGCGAGTCGGCCCAAGGCGGTTCATGAGCTGCAGGCGGCTGCCGCGGTCGGCCAGATGGGCCTCATCCGTGCATGGGAGGCCAGTTTCGGTCGTTGCGATCAGCAGACCGCGCAAGTGCTGGTAACGCACGACGATCTGTCTGACCGAAAGCGTTATCTCAATGCGCGAAGCACGTTACGCACGCTCATCGATTTGGGCGTGGTTCCGGTCATCAATGAAAACGACACCGTTGTCACCGATGAAATTCGTTTCGGGGACAACGACACCCTGGCCGCGCTGGTGGCAAACCTGGTCGAGGCTGATCTGCTGGTGATCCTCACTGACCGCGATGGCATGTTCGATGCCGACCCGCGCCACAATCCCGACGCGACACTCATCAGCGAGGCCCGCGCCGACGACCCGGCCCTGGATGCCGTGGCAGGCGCGACGGGTGGTGCGCTGGGGCGCGGGGGGATGCAGACCAAGTTGCGCGCGGCGCGCCTGGCTGCGCGTTCCGGTGCCCATACGGTCATCGTCGGCGGGCGCATCGAGCGGGTCCTTGCGCGTCTCAAGGCAGGGGAGCAGCTGGGAACGTTACTGGCGCCTGAGCGCAGCCGGCACGCCGCTCGCAAGCAGTGGCTGGCCGGGCATCTGCAAACGCGGGGCTCGGTCACGCTGGACGCGGGCGCGGTGCATGCTCTCAAGCAGGGCAACCGCAGTTTGCTGCCGGTGGGCGTCCAGGCGGCGCAGGGCGGGTTTCGTCGTGGTGAAATGGTGGTCTGCGTGGGGCCGGATGGGCAGGAGGTCGCGCGAGGACTGGTCAATTACAGCGTGGCAGAAACCCAGCGGATCCTGGGTCATGCTTCCGATGAAATCGAAAAACTGCTCGGCTATGTCGATGAGCCCGAGCTCATTCATCGCGACAACATGATTCTGGTGTGAGGTGCTCGATGCGATTGGCGAAGCTGTTCATGGTGCTGATGGCCTGGCCGATTGTCGGCATGGCCCGTGAAGTCGGCGAGGTCGACACGGTCTTCAAGTGGCTTGGGCCGAACCACAAGATCGTCGTTGAGGCCTTCGATGACCCCAAGGTCGAGGGCGTGACCTGTTATTTGTCGCGGGCAAAAACAGGTGGCATCAAGGGTGGGCTCGGATTGGCCGAAGACCGCGCCGAAGCATCCATCGCGTGTCGTCAGGTCGGGCCAATCCGTATGAGCGACAATCTCGACGATGGCGAAGTGGTGTTCAGGGAGCGCACCTCGCTGGTGTTCAAGACCATGCAGGTGGTGCGATTTTTCGATGAGGCGCGCAACACGCTTGTCTATCTGGTCTACAGCGACCGGGTGATCGAGGGTAGCCCGCAGAACGCTGTAACGGCTATCCCAATCCTGCCTTGGGCGCGACCCTGAGCTTTTCGATCTGACGCTCGCTGAGCGATTGGCTCTTGGCTGATTGCGGCGGGCATAAAAAAACCGGCGCTAGGCCGGTTTTTTTCAAGAGCGTGCAGTTTAGGCTGCAGCAGCTTCGCCGAGGGCCTTGATGTGGCCGTTCAGGCGGCTTTTATGCCGGGCTGCCTTGTTCTTGTGGATGATGCCTTTGTCGGCCATGCGGTCGATTACAGGCACGGCTGCGGTGTAAGCAGTACGAGCTTTATCCAGATCTTTTGCGTCGATGGCTTTGACCACATTCTTGATGTAGGTACGAACCATGGAGCGCAAGCTGGCGTTGTGGCTGCGACGCTTCTCAGCCTGAATTGCGCGTTTTTTGGCGGAAGGGCTGTTGGCCACCGTCGAACTCCTCGAAAACGTGGGATTACAAAGCAAATAAGGCCGCGAATCATGCCGATGCGCCGAGCCCTTGTCAAGCCCGTGCAAGTCATTCGAGACGCTGGCCGGACAGATGGGGGGCCGCTAAACTCGCGGCCTCTTTATCTGTCGTAATTGCCCATCGATTCCGCTGGCAGATGCCTGGCTGGAACCTTCGTAGCAAACCTGTAGGAAAACAAATGTCCGAGACAGCCGGTAAAGGCGGATTGTTGCGTTCCAGCGCGGTGGTCAGCGTGATGACGCTGCTGTCCCGCGTGCTGGGAATGGTACGCGATATGGTAGTGGCGAGCTACTTCGGTTCCGGCGCGGCGGCGGACGCGTTTTTCATAGCCTTCAAGATTCCCAACTTTCTGCGCCGATTATTTGCCGAAGGCGCTTTTGCGCAGGCGTTCGTCCCGGTGTTGTCGGAGTATCGAACCAGACGGACGCAGGTCGAGGTCAAGCTGCTGGTCGATCGTACGGCCGGCATGCTCGGCTTGATCCTGACGGGCATTACCGCCGTCGGCGTGTTGGCCTCGCCGTATGTGGTGATGCTGTTCGCTCCGGGCTTCCACGACGAGCCGGCCAAGATGCAGCTGGCCGGCGAGCTGCTGCGCATCACCTTTCCCTACCTTTTGCTGATATCCCTGACGGCCTTCACCTCCGGCGTGCTGAACACCTATGGGCATTTCGCCGTGCCCGGATTCACGCCGGTGCTGCTCAACGTCTGCATGATCACCTCGGCGATATTTCTCACGCCCTATTTCGATCAGCCCATCATGGCGCTGGCCTGGGGCGTATTCATTGCCGGCTTCGCCCAACTGGCGTTCCAGCTGCCCTATGTCGCCAGGCTGGGGCTGCTGCCGCGGCCGCGGGTCAGGTTCGGCGACGAGGGCGTGCGGCGGATCATGCTGTTGATGGTCCCCGCGTTGTTCGGGGTGTCGGTCAGTCAGATCAACCTGTTGCTCGATACAGTGCTCGCGTCGTTTCTGCAGACCGGCAGCGTGTCGTGGCTCTATTACGCGGATCGGCTTTCGGAGTTGCCGCTCGGTGCATTCGGCATTGCCATCGGCACGGTGATTCTTCCGAGTCTGTCGCGCCAGCATGCCGGCGAGGACCCGAAGGCCTTTTCCAACACGCTCAACTGGGCGTTGCGCATGGTGCTGCTGGTCGGCATCCCCGCTGCGCTGGCATTGGGCATCCTGGCCGAACCGCTGATCGCCAGCCTGTTTTACTACGGTGCGATGAGCGAGGAGGCCGTGGTGCAGTCGGCCAATGCACTCGAGGCCTATTCGCTGGGCGTGCTGGCATTCATGTTGATCAAAGTGTTGGCGCCGGGTTTCTTTGCCCGCCAGGATCTGAAAACGCCGGTCCGGGTTGCGATCATCTGCATGGTTGCCAATATGGTGCTGAACCTGGTGCTCATCTGGCCGCTCAAGCACGTCGGGTTGGCGCTGGCGACCTCGCTGTCGTCGATGCTGAACGCGGGCCTGTTGTTCTGGGGCCTGTACCGGATCGGCGTGTTTCAGTTCGCGCCTGGCTGGGCAGCCTTCCTGCTGCGGCTGGCCGGTGGTTGCGCCGCGATGGTCGCCATGGTCTGGTGGCTCAATGCGCCGTCGGACGAATGGTTCGCCTGGAATTGGCAGCAGCGTGCCGTACAGTTGGGGGTGTTGGTGGCAGCGGGGCTGGGCGCTTTCGCGGCAGGGCTGGTATTGCTCGGTTTGCGGCCTCGACATCTTCGTCATTGATCGGCAGCGCGCATGCGCGGCAAACCTGTCCGGGACTGTCGGCTCATGCGTATAATCGTCGACTTTTCAAGCAAGAAGTGCGGTATGCAGCTGGTTCGAGGTCTTCATAACCTGCGGCCCCGGCATCGGGGTTGCGTCGCCACCATCGGCAATTTCGACGGGGTTCACCGGGGGCATCAGGCCATCCTGGCGCGCCTGCGCGAGCGTGCCGCCGAGCTTGGCTTGCCCAGCTGCGTGGTGATTTTCGAACCGCAGCCGCGTGAATATTTTGCACCGGACAAGGCGCCCGCGCGGCTGACGCGGCTGCGTGAAAAGCTTCAGTTGCTCGACGAGCAAGGTGTCGACCTCGTCCTGTGCCTGGCCTTCAACCGCCGTTTGCGTGAGCTGAGTGCCGCCGAGTTCGTTCACGCGACACTGGTCGAAGGCCTCGGCGTCCGGCACCTGGAAGTAGGCGACGACTTTCGTTTCGGTTGCGACCGCGCCGGCGATTTCAACTTTCTGTTGAAGGCGGGTGCCGCGGAAGGATTCACGGTCGAGGCGGCCACCACCATCGAGGTGGACGGTGAGCGTGTCAGCAGTACTCGGCTGCGTCAGGTGCTCGCCGATGGCGATCTGGTGCTGGCGCAGAAGTTGCTCGGGCGACCGTTCAGCATTACCGGACGGGTCATGCATGGGCAGGCGCTTGGGCGGCAGCTTGGTGCGCCGACTGCCAATATCCAGCTCAAACGCAGGAGCACACCGCTCAGCGGCGTGTTCATGGTGAGCACCTACGTCGAGGGTATCCATCAGCCGGCGGTGGCCAACATCGGCATGCGCCCGTCGGTGGAAAGCGACGGCCAACCGCATCTGGAAGTGCACTTGCTCGACTATCAGGGCGATCTCTATGGTCGCCTGTTGCGTGTGACCTTCCACCGCAAGCTGCGTGATGAGCAGCGTTTCGCCTCGCTGGAGGCGCTCAAGACGGCGATCGAGGCGGATATCGCCGCAGCTCGCGAATACTGGCGAGCTTCACCCTTTACCACGAGTCAGGACTGAAATGACCGATTACAAAGCGACCCTCAATCTGCCGTCCACGGCGTTTCCGATGAAGGCCGGTCTGCCACAGCGCGAGCCGGAGACCCTGGAGCGCTGGAACAGTATTGACCTCTACCGGAAGCTGCGGCAGATCGGCGAAGGTCGCCCCAAATTCGTCCTGCACGACGGCCCGCCATACGCCAACGGCAGCATTCACATCGGTCACGCGGTCAACAAGGTCATCAAGGATTTCATCGTTCGGTCCAAGACGCTCGCCGGGTTCGATGCGCCCTATGTGCCGGGTTGGGATTGCCACGGCCTGCCGATCGAGCACAAGGTCGAGATCACCTACGGCAAGAACCAGCCGGCCGACCTGACCCGGGAGCGCTGCCGTGCCTATGCCGCCGAGCAGATCGAGGGACAAAAGGCCGACTTCATCCGTCTCGGCGTGCTTGGCGATTGGGGCAACCCGTATCGCACCATGGACTTCGCCAACGAAGCCGGTGAGATACGCGCGCTGGCGAAAATGGTCGAGGGCGGTTTCGTCTTCAAGGGCCTGAAGCCAGTGAACTGGTGTTTCGATTGCGGCTCGGCCCTGGCCGAGGCGGAAGTCGAGTACCAGGACAAGACGTCCGATGCCATCGACGTCGCCTTCCAGGTCGAAGACGCCGACAAGCTGGCAACGGCGTTCTCTGTCGCATCGCTGAGCAAGCCGGCCAGCATCGTCATCTGGACCACGACGCCCTGGACCATTCCGGCCAACCAGGCGCTCAACGTCCATCCCGACTTCGTCTACGCCCTGGTCGACACCGGCGAAAAGCTGCTGGTGCTTGCCGAAGCGTTGGTCGATTCCTGTCTGCAACGCTACGGGCTGGAAGGCGAGATCATTGCGCGCTGCGAGGGCAAGGCGCTGGAGCTCATTCGCTTCTGCCATCCGTTCTATGAGCGCTTTGCGCCCGTGCACCTGGCTGAGTACGTGGAAACCGGCGCGGGTACCGGCATCGTGCACTCGGCGCCTGCTTACGGTGAAGACGACTTCCGGTCCTGCAAGCATTACGGCATGGAAAACGACGACATCCTCAGCCCGGTGCAGAGCCACGGTGTCTACGTGTCGGACCTGCCGTTCTTTGGTGGCCAGTTCATCTGGAAGGCCAATCCGGCCATCGTCGAAAAGCTGCGTGAAGTCGGCGCGCTGCTCAAGCATGAGTCGATCCGGCACAGCTACATGCATTGCTGGCGGCACAAGACACCGCTGATCTATCGCGCCACGGCGCAATGGTTTGTCGGCATGGACAAAGTGGTGCACGACGGCAGTTCGCTGCGTCGTCGCGCGCTGGACGCCATCGAGCAGACCGAGTTCGTCCCCGCGTGGGGCCAGGCACGGCTGCACGGCATGATCGCCGGGCGTCCGGACTGGTGCATCTCGCGTCAGCGGATCTGGGGCGTGCCGATCCCGTTCTTCCTGCACAAGGAAAGCGGCGAGCTGCATCCGCGTACCGTCGAGCTGATGGAAGCGGTGGCACAGCGCGTGGAGCAGGGCGGCATCGAGGCCTGGTCCAAACTGGACGCGGTCGAACTGCTGGGTGACGAAGCGGCACAGTACGAGAAGATCAGTGACACCCTGGACGTCTGGTTCGACTCCGGCACCACGCATTGGCATGTGATGCGCGGCTCGCACCCGATGGGACATGAAAACGGTCCGCGTGCGGACCTGTACCTGGAAGGTTCCGACCAGCACCGCGGCTGGTTCCATTCGTCGCTGCTGACCGGTTCGGCAATCGATGGCCATGCGCCGTACAAAGGGCTGCTGACCCACGGCTTCGTGGTCGACGAGAACGGACGCAAGATGTCCAAGTCTCTGGGCAATGTCGTCGCGCCGCAGGAAGTCACCGACAGCCTGGGCGCCGATATTTTGCGTCTATGGGTGGCCTCCACGGACTATTCCGGCGAGATGGCCGTCTCCAAGGTCATCCTCCAGCGCAGCGCGGACTCCTATCGCCGTATTCGCAACACCGCGCGTTTCCTGCTGAGTAACCTGGACGGGTTCGATCCGGCTCGGCATCAGGTCCCAGCGGAACAACTGATTGCGCTGGATCGCTGGGCCATCGATCGTGCCCTGCTGCTGCAGCGGGAGATCGAGGAAGCCTACGGCACCTACCGCTTCTGGAACGTTTATCAGAAGGTGCACAACTTCTGTGTGCAGGAACTGGGCGGTTTCTACCTCGACATCATCAAGGATCGCCAGTACACCACCGGTGCCGACAGCCTGCCGCGCCGCTCCTGCCAGACCGCGCTGTACCACATCGCCGAGGCGCTGGTGCGCTGGATCGCACCGATCCTGTCGTTCACCGCCGATGAAATCTGGCAGTACCTGCCCGGCGAGCGCAACGAATCGGTGATGCTCAATACCTGGTATAAAGGGCTCAGCGAACTGCCGGAGAGTGTCGAGCTGGGTCGCGCCTTCTGGGACAAAGTCATGGCGGTCAAGGCTGCCGTGAACAAGGAACTGGAAGCCCAACGCGCGGCCAAGACCATCGGCGGCAACCTGCAAGCTGAGGTTGTACTTTATGCCGAAGATGCGTTGGTGAACGATCTGGCCAAGCTGGGCAATGAGCTGCGCTTCGTGCTGATTACCTCGGCTGTCCGGGTCGCCCCGCTCACCGAAGCGCCCGTCGATGCCGTCGAAAGCGAACTGCCCGGCCTGAAACTGCAGGTTGCCAAAACCGCCAACCCCAAGTGTGGCCGTTGCTGGCATCACCTGCCGGACGTGGGCGCGCATGCCGGGCATCCGGAGATCTGCGGGCGCTGCGTCGAGAACATCGAAGGCGCTGGCGAGGTTCGTCACTATGCGTAACGGCCGGTCGGGTTTCGACTCGGGGCGTGTCGCATGACGTCCCGTTCAGGCAAGCTGGCGTGGCTCTGGCTCAGTGTGCTGGTCATTGCACTGGACCAGGCCACCAAGCACTACTTTGAGGCCAACTTCAGCCTGTACCAGAAAGTCGACGTGATTCCTGATTACTTCGCCTGGACCTTGGCCTACAACACGGGCGCTGCCTTCAGCTTCCTGGCTGACCATTCCGGTTGGCAGCGCTGGCTTTTCGCGGTGATCGCCATTGGCGTCAGCGTCGTATTGGTGATCTGGATGAAGCGTTTGAAGCCCGGTGAAACCTGGCTGGCCGTTGCGCTGGCGTTGGTACTGGGAGGCGCGATCGGCAATCTCTACGATCGCGTGATGCTGGGCCACGTCGTCGACTTTATTCTGGTGCATTGGCAGAACCGCTGGTATTTCCCGGCATTCAACGTCGCCGACAGCGCAATCACCATAGGCGCCGTGATGCTGGCGCTGGACATGTTCCGTAGCAGTAAAACGGGAGAAACGGTAAATGACTGAACAACGCATCGGGCCGGACATGCAGGTCACCCTGCACTTCGCGCTCAGTCTGGAAAATGGTGAGCAGGTCGATACGACGTTCGACAAGCAGCCCGCGACGTTCAAGGTCGGTGACGGTAATCTGTTGCCCGGCTTCGAACAGCAACTGTTCGGGCTCAAGGCGGGTGACAAGCGCACCTTCCGGATGACGCCGGAGCAAGGCTTCGGCCAGCATAACCCGCAGAATGTACAGACCATGCCGCGTAGCCAGTTCGAAGGCATGGAGCTGTCCGAGGGCCTGCTGGTGATCTTCAACGATGCGGCCAAGACCGAACTGCCGGGCATCGTCAAAGCCTACGATGAGCGTCAGGTCACGGTTGACTTCAACCATCCGCTGGCCGGCAAGGCGCTGACGTTCGATGTGGAAATATTCGAGGTCAAGCCGGTCTGAGTGCCCGCCGGCGCCCTACGCTGTCGCCGTAGGCGCCGCATGCACAGGGCCATAGGCGGCGCGCACCCCATCGCGATGACGGGCTCGCTGTGCTGCAGGGGGCCGATCTGGCGTTACACTCAACTCTCACCCGCTCGAGTGCCGAGAATCACATGCAAATCAAACTCGCTAATCCGCGTGGCTTCTGTGCCGGTGTCGATCGCGCCATCGAGATCGTCAACCGTGCGCTGGAAGTGTTCGGGCCTCCGATCTACGTGCGTCACGAAGTGGTGCACAACAAATTCGTGGTGGAAGATCTGCGCGAGCGGGGCGCGATTTTTGTCGACGAGCTGGACCAGGTGCCGGATGGCTTCATCGTCATCTTCAGTGCGCACGGCGTTTCGCAGGCCGTGCGGATGGAGGCGGACAAGCGCGGGCTCAAGGTATTCGACGCCACCTGCCCATTGGTGACCAAGGTCCATCTCGAAGTGACCAAATACAGCCGGGAAGGGCGTGAATGCATCCTCATCGGCCACCAGGGACATCCCGAGGTGGAAGGCACCATGGGGCAGTACGACACCGCCAACGGCGGTTCGATCTATCTGGTCGAGGACGAGGAAGACGTCGCCAGGCTGCAGGTGCGTAACCCCGATTCGTTGGCCTTCGTTACCCAGACGACGCTTTCGATGGACGACACCAGCCGGGTAATCGATGCGCTGCGTGAGCGCTTTCCCAGCATCGGTGGCCCACGTAAGGACGATATCTGCTACGCCACACAGAACCGCCAGGACGCCGTCAAGCAACTGGCCGCTGAGTGCGATGTGGTTCTGGTGGTCGGCAGCCCGAACAGCTCGAACTCCAATCGCCTGCGCGAACTGGCCGAGCGCATGGACACGCCCGCTTACCTGATCGATGGGGCAGAAGACCTCGACCGCAACTGGTTCGATAATATCGCCTGCGTCGGCATCACTGCCGGCGCCTCAGCACCGGAGGTGCTGGTGCGCGGCGTGATCGACCAACTCCGAGCCTGGGGTGCCACCGGCATGGCCGAACTCGACGGTCGCCCCGAGAACGTCACGTTCTCGATGCCAAAGGAGCTGCGGCTGAAGGCGGTGTAAAGGTCAGCGCTTTTTTAGAGGGATTCTGGCGTGATTACCGCCAGCATTCCTCTACGCTCTTACCACTACCGCTGCGTCCTTTCGCGCCCAGAGCATTCAAAGTCAAGTCGCCGCACTTGGTATCTCCGAACTTCTGTTCTGCTGTTAGGGCGTAGCCGCCCTCATCAGTGCCTTCACTCACAGTCAGCTCGTATTTGCCGGTTTCCGATGTACCGCCATTCCTAAGGCCCAGCTTGGCGATATCTGCGTTAGACGTGACATAGGTATTGTTTTGCGAAAAGTACCGCTCTTGCCGAGCAGACGCATCGCCCAGTAATGCCTGCCCTTCGGTACGGTTGCCGCGCTTGACGTATTCGTCGTAGCTCGGATATGAGATAGCTGCAAGAATACCGATGATTGCAACGACGATCATCAATTCTATTAAGCTGAAACCATCTTGGGTGTGTTTCATAGCGGATCCTGCTTAAATTCCTGGTTCATCTTTCATTCCTGTTCGACACGGCGCCAGCTCTGGCGGCCTAGGCTTGCCGGGTCCGGATAGATGTTCACACACTCTTGCCCAGTGCAGTATTGGTAAGTGCCGTCGGAGTCTTGCGAAAGAGTTCCGCCGCCTTCGCCGTCCTGGCGAATTGCTGAAACGTAATTGGTATCGAGGCCGGTAACTGGGCTGTAGTCGAAGGCGTTGTGGAGCGTTCTGCCACCCGTGAATGGGTTTATGGCGAAGGTCCAGTTGGTGGCGCCATCACCGCAAGGGTCATCGTTGGGGATCAGTGACTGAAAGAACACGGTACGGCCTAGCTGCGACATGTTTTCTACGACCATCTCGCCTTCGCTCTGCCGAAGGTTAAGGTACCATCCATTTTGTGCCGACTGGTCTTGGCTTTCCTGCCAATTAACGTTGTTGTCACTGATGACTAGGCCCTGGCGTGTCGTGCCGTTAGCCTCCACGCTTATTTGGTTGGTGATTGTCTGCTCTTGCAGGCTGCTACGGGTAATATTCGGATCGCTGGCTTCTTCACCCAAAGTTTGTTTATCCCAAACGCCGTAGACCGTTTGGGCAAAGCTCTTGTCGCCTTCCTTATCGCCGGTTTCGAAGAACTTTCCTGTTCCAAATACAACTAAATAACCAAATCCAGAGGGGTGGCGGACTAAGCTAGGGGCGGCGGTGATTGGCTGACGACTGCCGCTGCCCGTATTTGCTACAGCGCTGAATAGCGGCCGACCGCCAAAAGCTACTTCAAAGTCAGCTACAGCGTTCTCACTATCGTCTTCGGTGGTGAAGGGCGCGGTGTCGTTGCGGCCGTTACGTAGCAGATCAAAACGCCAGACGTTTCCCTGTAGGTCCCCCGCATACGCATAGTCCGCCACGCCGTCAGCGTTGTAGTCGGCAAGCTTGGGAGTGGAAAGGCCATTAGCGACACCGTCAGTTCCTTCGACTTCTAAATTGTTGAGCAGCGTACCGTCCATTGCATCAACAATGAACAGAGCTGCCTTGCCATTAGTGCTATTAGCACTCTCGTAGCCGTTGCCGAACACAACAGTCCATGTGCCGGTATGCAAGCGCGCAATGGTCGGTTGGGAAAAGCTGTAACCCATTTTCACGGTCGCGTCATCAGGTAAGCTGCTGTCATCAAATTCCCACAGCAGCTTCTCGTTGCCTGGATTGGTTATGTCCAATGCGAATACCGATTTCCCGCCGGCTTTAAGTGTTCCAACCAAGATAGTGCGCCATTCAGTGCCATTGAAGACATCGGCCACGACAGGACTGCCATCAACGTAAAATTCATGGCTGTAATTAGCGCCTGTGAGCTTGTTCAGTTTTTGGAATACCGCGCTGGGAATGAAGGCAAATTCTTCAACACCTGTCTGAGCGTTGAATCCATGAAGCATACCGTCGTTGCCACCTACATAGAGGCGTGGGGATCGCCCAGCGATTGTGGTAGCAAATGTAGAGTAGGCAGTGTTGCCTTCGAGCTTGTTGCTGAAGTTGACCAGATAGCGTGGGCCGGACACTACGGCTGGGCTGGACGAATAGAAATCTCCTAGCACGCTGCTTCGCTGGCGGAATGTTGTGCCTTCACCACTACGGTTGCCACGCAGATACTCAAGGCGTTGTTCGCCCAGCATATCGGGTACGTTGCCGTTTTCAGGGTCGCGGCTGAGCCTTTGGGCTAGGCTGCCGGTGGTATCGATAGAGCCAGCGTTAGCCCAAGAGAGGTCCATCAGGCCACTGTTGGTTTCGCCAGCGATTTTTATCGTGCGGCTTTGCCAGCTCGGTACCTCGGTCTTGGCGCTCCAGATTTCGGTGGTTTCGAAGGTGTTGCTTTGGGAATTCCATGCCTTTTCAAAGCGTTTGACGTCTCCTGACCAATTATCATCGCTGGCGTAAGAGGTCTGATAGGAAACCGTCTTGACCGTACCATTGTCGTTTTCGTCGGTACTGATCTGGCCAGAATTGATGGCCGGCCGGGCAGCAGTGGATTTGCGATCAGCAATGCGTGACAGAATATCGTCGAATGCCTGGACCATGGTTTCTGGGCTGTCGACGCTGAAGAAATCGCCTCGTGAGTTGATTGCAGCGTGCCAGAGATCGTAGACGTTATTATTGTTTCCTGAGTCGCTGGCAGGAGGCCAGTCTGCACGTCCCGTCAGCAGCGCATCGTAGCCCGTTCCTTTATGCGTACCACCGTCCCAAGGGATATCCGAACGATCCATGGCCTCGGTCAAGCCCAGCCCCATCATAAAGTTAGTCATATGTTGCCATGTGGCTGGATCGTTGCGCGGATCCCAGTAGTCGGTGGTGGAATCGCCGCTCTTGAATGGAAGGTAGGGGGGTAGCTCGTTTGGCAGAACTGGGTTCAGGTCAGTCGCCCAGTAGTGCATGGCTAAGTCGGCGAGTGTATTGCTCTGACGATCATAGTATGGGGCGCGTTCGCTGTACCTATGTACGCCATCGGGCAGATTGAAGGACGCGGCGTCGTGCCGAAAGCTACTGGGAGCGCTTACCGATTCGTTCCATAAGCCGTCTGTCATCATAATGTGGTAACTGGCGCGGCAGGCATAGGTGTTTTGGGTTGTATTGCCGGTACCATTTGGGTTTTTCTGCCAAGGCGTTGAGGTTCTGTAAAACTCGCCTGCCCGCTTCATCGCCGCCGGCAGGTAGGTGCTTTGGTTAAAGTTGATATTCTGTAACCAAGCGTACAATTGGCCTTTGTGCTCGGGGGAATAGGCCTTGAATGCATTGTCCCGACAGTTGCTGTCATTGCCATTGAAAGAGGTGCAGCGCCCTAGCCCTTGCCAGCTAAGCCGTACGGCTGGAGAAAGATCATAAAAGGCCAGCGCCGCGGCGGAGATTGTGGCTAGGCCGCGGTTGCGGTAGAAGGAATACCAGTTAGCAAAGTTCTGCTGTTCGTCGCTGTCGACCAGCTTGAGAGTGTAGCAATTGTCGTTATCGGTTGTGCAGTTTGCAGCCTTTGTTGAGTCATAAATGTAGTAGTACGCAGGAACGCCTTCACGCGCCCAGCTTCCCGTATAGCGCCCGCTGCTGCTGTTATACGTGCAGTCTCCGGCCGGCCAGTTGTCGATGGTGGCCGTGCAAGTCCTAGCAGAGCCACGTGTGATTCTCACCGTTGTTCCTGCGCTGGTACTGCAAGTTTTCGATGAGCCGTTGCTGCTCAGCGACTCCACGTAGCAAGAAAAGTCGTTGATCGGATTTTCCGCTAGTCGGTTGCTTGTGCTGCTATAACCATAGGTGGTGGGTAACCCTTCTTCCAAGACATAAGTCCAAGATACCTTGTAGTTGTTTGATAGATTCAGATTTCCGCGAGCGCTGTTGTAGCCGTTAACTCGTGCGGAAGTAAAGCTGGTGGCAAGCTGATGCTCGTTTCCTGAGGTATCGAAAACGATCGGTGCTTGATAGCTCGCTTCGGGATTGTAATAAATGGGGTTGAAGGTACTAGACTTGGCACGACGTGTAGCGGAGTAGCTATTCTTGTTATCGGGAGCAAAGGCCCAGCGCATACTGCCAGAGTCGTCCAGGGTCAGCAGCATGTTTGGGGGAACGCCCACGGTCAAGCTCAACGGGCTCTGCGATACGGTCGCAGAAGCATCCGCAGCGCTGAGTAGGATCACACCGAGCATTGCGTATGTCAGCGTCCTTGCGTGGGGCTGGATTCGAAAACGGAGCATGATGTCGGCTCTCAATTGTTAAGGCCAAGATAGATGTTGGCGTGCGTCGATTGCAGAAAAAGGGCGTCACCGGTCTTGCCGTTGTTGAAGTAGAAATAAGTGCCACTACCCTCACCGCGCCCGCCATATTCAGCATTCACGGCGGCATTACCCGTTTCGGCGGCTAGGATGGTGTTGTAGTAGGCATCGGCTTCCGTTTCGGCTGCGGGATCTGTTCCGCGGTAGGGCATCCAGATATTTGACGACTGTTCGAGAAAGCTTTCGTTAATCTCTTTAGGTCGATCTACGAAGGCCAACAGGCGTTCGGTCTGTACCTCAAGCAGACATGGTTTATTGAGGCCACTGATCTTTAGTGTGTTCGACGAGGAGCAATTCTCGGCTTTGGCTTCTAGTTTGTCTGACAGATTTCCTGGGCCGTAGAAACGAAACTCAGCTTCACGTAGGGCCGCGTCGGCTATATTCTGCGTTTTCATATCATGCGCGCGGTTGGCCGTAATACGTGTTTCGAGAGCGACGCCACGCATGCTGTTAACGGCTAACAGGGTCAGTATCAGAAGCATCACGAGCGAAACGAGCAATACCGCGCCGCTTTGGGATCTGCGAGATAGGAGCGTCATGGCATTAGGTTCCTGATGGTCTGGGTGCCGCCCGCAACTTGGTAGATGCGCTTGTTGTCTGACTCCTGCAGCCGCGCTTGGGAGTCTGTCGGCGCCTCGATCAGCCAGTCGGAGAGAATCTTCGAATCTTCGCCATCGCGCTGTGCTGGGCGACTGGCAAGCAGCAAAGAATAATGCACGCTGCGGATCGCCCCATTAGATGGGGTCCATTCCGCTTGCGAAATGAAAGTGGTGACCTCCTTTTCCATCACATCAGTATCGCCTACACCGAAATCTAGGCGCATGTCGGCGATACCGCGTAGCAATTCGCCGTATTGCGGGCTGGTTGCATTAAGGCTTTTGCACATTAGGCGGCCTTCTTGCAGCTCGCTGCCAGTGCTTGGTTCGTACTTAAATGCCAGGACGGTAAGATCGTGCTCGTTGGGTGGGCCAGCGGGAAAGGCTTCGTCATAAACAACGGGGCTGGCTGCGCCCTGACAGTCCAATTCTCCGCTGGCCTGTGGTTGGTAGCGAATACAGAAGCCGATGCCCTCGCTGGGGTCGAGGCCAGTCACGGCGTGCCCAGCGTTGAAGATAAGGCATCCGTCGGACGCCGGGCGGGAGGGGAAGACTGTCTCCAACAGTGACGAAGGCGTTCGGCGATATCCGGCCTTGCCCAGGTAATCGCTGATCGTCAATGCAGCGAAACGACCGTTCTCCAAATTGCCTGCCTGGTTCCGCTGAAAGACGTAATTGCGTTTGTTGTCTATGTAGACTTGTGTGATGCCGAGGATCAGAAAGCTGCTGATAGCGAGCGCGATTAGCAGCTCTACCATCGAAAGGCCGAATTGGTTTTTCGTATTGTTCATGGTTCTACCCGAACGGTGTAGGTGCATACGGTGGCGTTGGGGTCGCCGGCATCAAGACAAGCTCCTTCGCGAACATGCCAGGCTAGGCGAATCTCGACCATCGAACCCTTGCTGTCACAGTTGCCGGGAGAGGAGCTGCGGCAGATGTATCCGTGATCCTTGAATAGGTCCTCTCCACCTGGCAGCAACGCCTCGACCCTGTCCGCCCAGCAGTCGCGAAACTCCTTGGCGGTTTTGGCGATGCGGGCCGGATCAGCCACACAGGTAGCGCGATTGGCTAAGTCATCGCCTGCTTCTTTATAAAACAAGGAGTTGTTCTTCAAACCACTGTTCATGGGGAACTGAGGCGGAGCCATGTCGAAGAGCTCCTTCGGATGAGCTCGCATGATTTCGATCAAGTCGCCAGTCAATACAACGGCGGTGTTACGCTGTACTGAATCCTGGGTGTATTGAATGCTGCGCCCTTGCAAGGCCACCATGCCGAGTACGCCTATGGTGGTTAAGAGCAATGCCACGAGCACCTCGATCAGGCTGAAGCCTTTATCAGTCGTCATAGGGGTTCTCATGGGGTACAGCTCTCCAGATCGGTGCCGTCGGTTTTTTTACCGCGTGGGTGCAGGACGATTCCTCCGCTGGGCTGGACTTCGAGCAGGTAGCCTGTACTGGGATCGGCATCGTGGCAGAGGGCAAACGTTGTGGCGGTGGCGGTGCCGTTGGGGCGGTAGATCAGCGTATCGTCGGCTAGGGGCGTGCTGAGAATCCGTACCTGCTCAGGGTTGTGCTCCAGGATGCGCTCAACGTCGGCGCTACTGGCTTTTCGGATTTCCCACGGTACATCGCTATCGATTCGTATCTCGTAGTGGGCACGGTTAATCACCGCTCGTCCGCGCGCAAATTGCAGGAAAGCTGAGAGCTCATCTGCCTTGCTCTCTAGTTGGTTATTACGTATCAAAGTGCCGAAACTTGGCAGGGCGATGGCCGCGCATATGCTTAGCACCGCTACGATGATCATAAGCTCGACCAGAGTGAATCCGTGCATGTCGGTTCGACGTGACATGATGTGCTCCAGGTAAATCGTGAGCGGATGATGCAAATGCGGCGCTGCGTTGTCCCGACAGGGATGATGGCTGGCGTATTTGCGCGGACGGACGGTCGAATTATCCGTGTTGTGGATAACGAGCGATGTGATCCGGGCCAAGATTCGCGTCGCCGAGTAGTTGCCGCTTGAACTTCAAGAGCTGCATCGCTCGGTGCTGCTGGTATTTTCTGCCTGCGTGCTGCGGCGCAGGCGGCCCTGGCGGTTCAGAATTAACTGCCACGCGATCTGTTCGTCCAGGCATTGGTAGAAGCGCCCGTTGCCGGTAGGGCTGGACCCGTTATCTCGAAAGCGGATGCTGTTCTGAAAGCCGCTCCATCGCAACTTGTCATGGCTGGGCAGCCGCGCGGTTTGCAGTATCTGGCCATCAGATGTTCGAACGAGCCAGCCGTCAGCCCAGTTGCTTGAGCAAATTTGCCCATCGCTGCTACCGCAAACCTCGATTGCCCGGCGCCGCATGACGGCCTCGGCTCGGGCGCTATTCAGCACGAAATCGACCTGCTCCATAAGTGCTTGTTGGCGATTGTGATAGATAAAGCCCTTGAAGGCAGGTAAGGCTATGTTGGCAGTGAGGATCAGTAGCGTAAGCGTGATGAGCAATTCGACAAGCGTAAAACCTTGATTCCGGTTCGGCATGGTGCGGTTCCTTTGCACGTATCATGTGCCGCCTTCCTGGCGGCGCCGTCTGGGTTCATCCGTTTTGTCAGCCGGTGAAGAGGTTCTTTTAGACCAGCGACGTTGCCAGTCCAAGGGCGAAAGGCCCGAAATGTGAACCAGAATGCCGGAGGAGAGCGTGAACCAAGAAGTGATCATCGTCGGCGGGGGGGTAATCGGATTGCTGTCCGCCTATCGCCTGGCGAAGGCCGGTCAGTCGGTGTTGTTGCTGGAGTCCGGGTCGGTTGGCACCGAAGCGTCATGGGCCGGGGGCGGGATCGTCTCGCCGCTGTACCCATGGCGTTACAGTCCGGCGATAACGGCGCTGGCGCATTGGTCGCAGGATTTCTATCCGCAGTTGGGGGAGCGCCTGTTCGAGCAGGCGGGTATCGACCCAGAGGTTCATCAGACCGGGCTCTACTGGCTGGATCTGGATGATGAAGACGAGGCGCTGGCGTGGGCCGGGCGCGAGGCTCGACCGTTGCACCGCGTCGGGATGGACGAAGTGCATGCTGCCATACCCGCCCTCGGTAAAGGCTATTCGCGCGCAGTGTTCATGTCGGGTGTCGCCAACGTGCGCAATCCGAGGTTGCTCCGGGCGTTGCGTGCCGCGCTGAAGCTGCCCGCTGTGCGGATCATCGAGCACTGCCAGGTGACCGGGTTCGTTTGCGAGCGGGAAAGGATTCTGGGTGTGCAGACAGACCAAGGCGCGATGCATGCCGAGCGGGTGGTGGTCGCGGCGGGCGCCTGGAGCGGAAAGTTGCTGGCGACGCTGGGGCTCGCACTGCCGGTCAAGCCCATGAAAGGGCAGATGATTCTCTTCAAGCGTGAACCGGATTTCCTGCCGAGTATGGTGTTGGCCAACCGGCGTTACGCGATCCCGCGACGCGATGGTCATATTCTGGTGGGCAGCACGTTGGAAGACGTCGGCTTCGACAAGACGCCTACCGTACAAGCCCTGGAAAGCCTCAGGCAGACGGCGGTCGGTCTGCTGCCCGGGCTGGCTGAGGCCGAGGTCGTCAAGCACTGGGCGGGCTTGCGGCCGGCGTCGCCGGAGGGCATTCCTTATATAGGGCCGGTGCCGGCGCACGAGGGGCTCTGGCTCAACTGCGGGCATTTCCGGAATGGTCTGGTGCTGGCACCCGCTTCGTGCCAGTTGCTTGCCGATCTGATGACGGGGCAGGTGCCTTGCGTCGATCCCGCACCCTATGCGCCGGCCGGTCGCCTCTGATCGCCTGTTAATCGAGCATGAGTCGCGGGGCCGTCCGCGCTTCGGGTGCGGCGCGGGCGGATCGCGGCAATGCGGTGAGCGGCCCTTCGGGTAGGCCGGTTTTGCTGTTAAATTGCTCGGCTTTGCGGCGCTGGGTGCAGCGCCGGCCATTTCTTCGCTCAAGAGGTTCGTGTGGCCAAGAAAACCACTTCCTTCTCAGGCCTTGGCGGGCTGGTGTTCTCCACCGATGCGGGGCGGCACTGCCCCGATTGCAGCCAGCCGCTCGACGCCTGTACCTGCAAGCAAACGACGATTCCGGACGGCGACGGCATCGCTCGGGTTCGCCGAGAAAGCAAGGGGCGTGGTGGCAAGACGGTGACGACCATCGCTGGCGTGCCGCTTGCCGAAGCGGAGCTCAAGGAGCTCGCCAGTGCGCTCAAGCGTCGCTGCGGTACTGGAGGTGCGCTCAAGGACGGCGTCATCGAGATTCAGGGCGATCATGTTCAATTGCTTATCGATGAGTTGCTCAAACGCGGTTTCAAGGCCAAGAAGTCGGGTGGCTGAAACGTGTTGCCGGCTCATCGAACATGCGCGCTTATTTCCCGGCGTGCGGGCTGTCCAAGCTGGATCGCCTTGCTCTCGCGCTACGCTCGAGAGATTCATTCCATTTTTTCAGGAGGCTTAGATGCCTGCACGACGCACACGTAAAGACGACGGCAGCCAGTGGACCGCAGCGGATAGCCGGAGTGTCTATGGCATTCGCCACTGGGGCGCCGGGTACTTTTCGATCAGTGACGATGGCCATGTCGAAGTGCGCCCGCAGGGCCCGAATGGCGAGGCCATCGAGTTCACAGGGCTGATCGAGCAGTTGCGTGACGCAGGACTGACGCTGCCGCTGCTGGTGCGCTTCCCGGACATCCTTCAGGACCGTGTGCGCCGGCTGACCGGGGCGTTCGATGCCAATATCGAACGTCTCGAGTACCAGAGCAAATACACGGCGCTGTATCCGATCAAGGTCAACCAGCAGGAGGCGGTGGTGGAAAACATCATCGCCACGCAGAACGTCGCCATCGGACTGGAAGCCGGCTCCAAGCCGGAGCTGATGGCCGTGCTGGCGCTGGCGCCAAAGGGTGGCACCATCGTCTGCAATGGCTACAAGGATCGCGAATTCATCCGGCTGGCGCTCATGGGCCAGAAGCTCGGTCACAACGTCTTCATCGTCATCGAGAAAATGTCCGAGGTGGGCATGGTGATCGAGGAGGCGGCCGAGCTGAAGATACTGCCGCAGGTCGGTCTGCGCGTTCGTCTGTCATCGCTGGCTTCGAGCAAGTGGGCCGACACGGGGGGGGAGAAGTCCAAGTTCGGCCTGTCTGCCGCCCAGCTGCTCACGGTTATCGAGCGTTTCCGTGCCGCCGGGGTAGAGCAGGGCGTGCGGCTGCTGCATTTTCATATGGGGTCGCAGATCGCCAACCTTGCCGATTACCGTGAAGGCTTCCGTGAAGCCATTCGTTACTACGCGGAGCTGCGCGCGCTGGGGCTGCCGGTCGATCATATCGATGTGGGGGGCGGGCTGGGGGTCGACTACGACGGCACGCATTCGCGTAATGCCAGCTCGATCAACTACGACATCGACGAGTACGCCGGTACCGTGGTCGGCATGCTCAAGGAATTCTGCGATCGCCAGGAGCTGCCGCACCCGCACATTTTCTCCGAGAGTGGCCGGGCCATGACGGCCCATCACGCGGTGCTGGTGATGCAGGTCACCGACTTCGAGCGCCACAATGATGAGGCGCCGGTGATCGAGAATTACGACGAATTGCCGGACATCGTCCAGTCCCTGGCCGATCTGCTCGGGCCCACCGACCCGGAAATGGTGACCGAAACCTACTGGCGCGCTACGCATTACATGAGTGAGTCGGCGGCCCAGTATGCGTCGGGCAAGCTGAGCCTGGCGCAGAAGGCGCTGGCCGAGCAGAGCTACTTTGCAATATGTCGCCGCCTGTATAACCAGCTCAAGGCACGCCAGCGCTCGCATCGGGCGGTGCTCGATGAACTCAACGACAAGCTCGCGGACAAGTACATCTGCAACTTCTCGGTGTTTCAGAGCTTGCCGGACACCTGGGCGATCGACCAGATTCTGCCCATCGTGCCGTTGCAGCGTCTGACCGAGGAACCGGTGCGCCGAGCCGTGCTGCAGGACCTGACCTGTGACTCCGACGGCAAGATCAAGCACTACGTCGACGAGCAGAGCATCGAGAACAGCATGCCGGTGCATGAAATCCAGCCGGGGGAGGAGTACTGCCTGGGCGTTTTCCTGGTCGGTGCCTACCAGGAGATCCTGGGTGACATGCACAACCTGTTCGGGGACACCGATTCGGTGAACGTCTATCAGCGCGAGGACGGCAGTTTCTACCACGCCGGCATCGAGACCCACGACACCATCGAGGACATGCTGCGTTATGTGCACCTGTCGCCTGAAGAGCTGATGACCTACTACCGCGACAAGGTCTCCAGTGCCCGGCTCAGCGCCAAGGAGCGCACCCAGTACATCGACGCGCTGCGTCTGGGGCTGACGCGCTCGTCCTATCTGACGCCCTGATGCGTGTCGCTCGCTTGCGCGCGATGCGGGAGCGAGCGATCACGGAGCGGGTTACACCTTGCGGACGAACTCGGACTTCAGCTTCATCGCACCGATGCCATCGATCTTGCAATCGATGTCGTGGTCGCCCTCGACCAGGCGGATGTTCTTGACCTTTGTGCCGACTTTCACCACCAGCGAGGAGCCCTTGACCTTCAGGTCCTTGATCACGGTGATGGTGTCACCGTCCTGCAAGGTGTTGCCCACCGAATCCTTGATCACCTTTTCATCTTCGGCGACCGCTTGTGGCGCCGTGGCGGACCACTCGTGCGCGCACTCGGGACAGACCAGCATCTGGCCGTCTTCGTAGGTGTATTCGGAGTTGCATTGGGGGCACGGCGGCAAAGCGGTCACGGCGGTTCCTCGGTAGGTAGGGAAAAACCATGGATTGTATAAGGTTTTGCCGCGCTTGCGGTTGCGCTTCGTATCAAACAGCGGCGTCGGCGATGCGGCCGGGCACCGCCGATGCGTGCGCCCGCCTCGATGGCGCGCCCGGACAGCGCGCATAGGGACTCAGTAATCGTCCTTTATGGCGCGGTAGCGTTCCTCCAGTTCGCGGCGAATCTGCCGACGATGTTGCGCCTGGGCGAAGCGTCTTTTCTGATCGGGTGTTTTGGGCTGCAAGGTCGGCACGCTGGCCGGACGACCGTCCTCACCGACCGCAACCATGGTGAAGAAACAGCTATTGGTATGGCGCACGGTCTTCTGGCGGATATCTTCGGTCACGACCTTGATGCCGATTTCCATCGAGGTGTTGCCTGTGTAGTTGACCGAGGCGAGGAAGGTCACCAGTTCGCCCACATGGATGGGCTGACGGAAGTTGACCTGGTCAACCGACAAGGTCACCACGTATTGCCCGGCGTAACGGCTTGCGCAGGCGTAGGCAACTTCGTCGAGGTACTTGAGCAGCGTGCCGCCATGTACGTTGCCGGAAAAGTTGGCCTTGTCCGGGGTCATCAATACGGTCATGGTCAGTTCGGCATGTCCATCTAGCATATTGCGCGGCTCGTGCTGGCGAAAAGGGGCGCTACTTTAGTCGAATACGAGACGGCTGTGTGGCCTGTCATGGCATTTGCCTTCAGTTTTTTTTTAGCGGGTCAATGTGGCAATAGCGCGCAGTGTGTCCGGCGGGCCGGCGCCACGGGGCGCCGGGCCCTGGTTGCAGGCGACCCCGAACGTGCCGATCCACGGCATCGGCGCGCATGATCAAAACAATGCGGAGCAATTCCCGCTCCTGAGCGCCATGGCGCCGCGGTGTGAGGCTTTATTGACTTGCGCCAGTATCGCGGCTGTTTTTATCCCTATAGTCCGGGGCTGCCACGCGCTCAATATCACCAGTGCCGGAGTCCCCATGCGCTTATTCACCCTTCTCCTGCTCAGTTGCCTTGCTCCTTTCGCCCACGCCAACAAGGATACGCTCGAGCAGTTCCATTACCTGATGGGGGATGACTCGAGGCGTCAGCAGGCTTACGCGGCAGGCCAGGAGCGAATGTTGTTCTGTGGGTATTGCCACGGGGAAGACGGCAACAGCAAGCGTCCGCACATTCCCAACCTGGCGGCGCAGAACCCGATGTACCTGTTCGATTCGTTCGAAAAGTTCGCCAATGGTGAGCGCATCGACTTCGTGATGTCGAAGTTGGCGGAGAATCTGACCCTGGAAGACCGCGTCAATATCGCAGTCTATTTCAGCCAGCAGAAGGTCAAACCGGCTACCGCCGCAGGCGATACGCTGGAAATCCAGCGCGGAGCAGCGCTGTACCGACGTACCTGTACCGGCTGTCATGGCAACCATGCGCAAGGCCGGGAAACCATGCCTCGGCTGGCAGGCCAACCCGCTGAGTACATCAGCAAGGCGTTGAACCGTTTCCGCAACCATGATCCGAGCCGAGCCGGTTCGGTGATGATGGGCATCGCCGACAAACTGTCCGAGGCGGAAATAGAGTCGTTGGCGGCTTATCTGACGCAATTGCAGCTGACCGAGCAGCAAGAGCAGCAGGCCAGCATGCAACTGCTCGGCACCCAGTTGCCGTGATGCCGCGCGGCGTTTATCGCATAAGTTGACGATGCTCAAGTGCCGGCACCTCCAGAGTGGAACGTTGGCAACCAGAATCTCTCTATCGCGCCGCTTCGCTTATTCAATTTCGATAGCCTGACGCCACGCTCTAGTCTGCTCCTCGCGTTCCAGACGCAATTAAAAACGAAAAGAGGACGACTAGATGAATCGTTACCTGTCAGGCGCTCTGCCTGCGCGCACCTTGCTGAGCGTGTTTTGCGCAAGCCTGGTGTCGCTTTCCGCCCATGCCGCTCCGCTGACCCGCGACAATGGCGCACCGGTCGGCAACAACCAGAACGCTCAAACGGCAGGTGCCAATGGCCCGGTCGTACTGCAAGACGTGCAATTGCTGCAGAAGCTGCAGCGTTTCGACCGTGAGCGCGTACCGGAGCGTGTCGTTCATGCTCGCGGCACAGGTGCTCATGGCGAGTTCACGGCCAGCGCCGACATTTCCGATCTGACCATGGCCAAGGTCTTCGAGAAAGGCACCACCACGCCGGTGTTCGTGCGTTTCTCCTCCGTGACCAACAATAGCCACTCGCCGGAAACACTGCGTGATCCGCGCGGCTTCGCCACCAAGTTCTACACTCAAGAAGGCAACTGGGATCTGGTCGGCAACAACTTCCCGACGTTCTTCATTCGTGACGCCATCAAGTTCCCTGACATGGTGCACGCCTTCAAGACCGACCCGCGTACCAACCTCGATGACGACACGCGGCGGATGGATTTCCTCTCTCACCATCCTGAGTCCACGCGTACTCTGACCATGCTCTATTCCAACTACGGCACGCCGGTCGGCTACCGTTACATGGATGGCAGCAGCGTACATGCTTACAAGTTCGTCAACGATGAAGGCGAATACCGCTACGTGAAGTTTGCCTGGAAGAGCCAGCAGGGCGTGAAGAACCTCGATCCCAAGCAGGTTCAGGAAACCCAGGGGCGTGACTACAGCCACATGACGCGCGACCTGATCAGCGCCATCGACAAGGGCGACTATCCGAAGTGGGACCTCTACCTGCAAGTCCTGGAGCCTGAAGCGCTGGCAACGTTCGAGTTCGATCCGCTGGATGCCACCAAGATCTGGCCGGAAGAGCTGGTTCCCTCGAAGAAGATCGGCACCATGGTGCTGAACAAGAATCCGGATAACGTCTTCGAGGAAACCGAGCAGGTCGCCATGGCGCCGTCGAACCTGGTGCCCGGCATCGAGCCGTCCGAGGACCGTCTGCTGCAAGGTCGCTTGTTCTCCTATGCCGATACGCAGATGTATCGAATCGGAGCCAACGCCCTGAGCCTGCCGATCAACAAGCCGCACGTCGAGGTAAGCAACGGTAACCAGAATGGTCAGTTGAACGCCGGTCACACCACTACAAGCGTCAACTACCAGCCAAGCCGTCGCATGAACCGTGAGGAAAATGAGCGTGGCCTATACAGCCAGTTGCCACTTTCCGGGACGACCCAGCAGGCACCGATCCACCGTGAGCAGAACTTCAAGCAGACCGGTGAGCTGTATCGTTCCTTCACCAAGAAAGAGCAGATGGACCTGATCAATACCTTGGGTGGCGAGCTGGCAAAGACCGATGAAGAGGCGCGTTATCACTTGCTGTCGTTCTTCTACAAGGCCGATGCCGAGTATGGCGAGGGCCTAACCAAGGTCGCGAAGTCCGATCTCAAGCGGGTCAAGGCGCTGGCCGCCGACCTGCAGGACTGATAACAGCGGGCCGCTGCTGTCCCCGGCGGCCCAGCGACCCGAGTATCGCTCGGGTCATTACCTTTCAGGAGCAGAACATGAAACGCCTTTTCCTCATGGCTGCGATGCTGCTGGGTAGCGGCCACGCCTTCGCGGCTTCGCAAGCGCCGGCTCAGGCCGGTGATGGTGAGCAGGTTCAGAGCCAACTGCGTGACTATTTCTTCCAGGCTGCCCGTCGCGGCGATAACGAGATGCTCGCTGAATTCATTCAGGCCGGTTACGACCTGAATACCGCCGATGAAAAGGGCTATACGGCCCTGATCCTGGCGGCCTACAACGGTCATGCCGAGACGGTCGAACAGCTGATCGTGGGCGGCGCGGATGCATGTGCCGAGGACAAACGGGGCAACACGGCCCTGATGGGCGCCATCTTCAAGGGTGAGCTGCGCATCGCCAAACGCCTGTTGGCCACTGAATGCGATCCTGACCAGCGCAACAATGCTGGCCAGACGCCGGCGATGTATGCCGCGCTGTTCCAGCGCGAAGCCTTGCTCGAAGCACTTCGTGAACGCGGTGCCGATCTTGACGCGAGCGACCCGCTGGGCAACAAGGTCGAGAATCTGGCGCGCGGCGAAATCCGCTCGCGCTGAGCGCTTCAGTAGCTTTTATAGGGCAGAAACTTGCCGGAGAGCACCACGTTGACGCGGTCACCCTTGGGGTCCGCTTGACGCTGGATACTCATGGAGAAGTCGATGGCGCTCATGATGCCGTCACCAAACTCCTCGTGGATCAGCTCCTTGATCGTGCTGCCATACACATTGACCAGCTCATACCACCGGTAGATCAGCGGATCGGTGGGCACAGTGGTGGGCAGTGACCCTTTATAGGGCACGATCTGCAACCACGCGACAGCCTCATCCGGTAGCTCGAACAGCTTGCCGAGTGTTTCCGCCTGCGTTTTGTCGAATGCCATCTGACCCAGGCAGCCGGCCGTCGTCCACTCCTTCGACATGCCGATGGACCCCGCAATATCGCCCCAGCTGAGTTTTTTGCTGACCTTGGCGGACACGATCATCTGGGTGACTTGGCTGCGGCAGGAAATCATGGGCGTTACCTCTCGAGGCGGGCTGGCAGATCGCGCGTGGCGGTCGGTTTGCCCGTTCTTGCAGAAGCTGTGCCAGCGGAGTTCGAGAGTGTCAGTCGTATTCCGACGCCTCATGGTCACCCAGCAGTCGTCGTTGCCTCGGCGTGGCCGCCGTTATCACCTCGGGATTGAAATGCCACCGCAGGTAGGGCGAAAACTTCTGGGCCACCATGCGCCTGCCGTAGTGCACCTGCAGGAGATATCGGCTGCGGTCGGTGGTGCGATTACGACTGCCCGCGTGCCAGAGATCGCTACGAAACATCAGGACGTCGCCGGCGTCGCAGAGCACCGGCTCCGGCGCGCGGCCATGCCACTGGGTTTCACCCGGACGCGGCGGCCGTCCGGCGCGGTGGCTGCCGGCAAGGACCTGCGTAGGGCAGAGGTCGGCATCGATACGGTCGAGATGAATATGCGCCGTGCAGACCTGCATGGGCAGTATGAAGGCTGGGTCGGCCAGCAGCGCCTCCGGCAGTTCCATCGCCAGGTAATCCAGATGCAGGTCGCCGCCGACAAAGCCAGGGTGGCTGCGCCAAGCGGTCTGGCCGATCACGTGGCAGTCCGCACCGAGGCAGGCTTCGGCCAGTTCGATGACGCCCGGCAGGTCGAGGAACGGCAACCAGAACGGGTCGCGATTGAACACACACTTGTAATGGTCGTCCACCAGGCCCTGGTAATCCCAATGGATCGGCTCGAGCTGGTCGATGGCCAAGCGCAGCTCATCGATCCGCTTCGGCTGCAGGATATTGCGTAGCAGCACGTAGCCTTGCTCATGCATGAGGCGCAGCGCGTCGGTCTCGGTATGGGTGCGTGGCATGCGACAGGCCCGGCGGGATATAGGCTATCGACAGTTTGCTGAAAGCTTGGGTTCGTATGCTGGCAGGGCTGGCGATGACTTGTTGTCGCAGCAGGCACACCGCCACAAGCGTTGGGCCCGCTACATCCTACCTCGCGCGGAACCTGGCGGCGGCGTCACGAGCGGCGTTCGCCGGTTTCGCTTCTATCTGCGCGGCGTGAGGTGCGCTTCACATCGGACAAACCGCTCTGGCACGGGCCTTTGCGCGATCCTGGCGAAATCGTTTATGTTGCCGGTCGCGCCATGATGCGCCTGATAAGACGAGGTCTGGATGACAACTGCACGTTTCGCTCCCGCACAAATCGCATTCCACTGGCTCACCGCGCTGCTGGTGCTGACAATCGTTGTGCTGCCCTATGGCAGTGATTTCTTTGCGTCGCTGCTTGGCGGCAAGGGCAATGTGTTTACCCTGCACAAGTCGCTTGGCATCGTCGTGTTGTTGTTGACCGTGCTGCGCCTGGCCTATCGCGGCCGCAAGGTGCCCACGCGCCAACTCGGCGCTCAGCAATCTCGCTCGCAGCAGCTCGCCGCCGCTGCCGGGCACGGGCTGTTGTACCTGTTGCTGCTGGTCATGCCGATCTCCGGCCTGCTGTTCGGCAGCAAGCCGTTCAACCTGTTCTGGCTGGTGGAGATCGGGCCGCTGCCGTTGTCGTCCGGTATCCGGGGTGTGGCAAAAGACGTACACATCGTCGGTCAGTACGTACTCTTCACGATGATCCTCGGCCATACCGCCATCGCGCTCTGGCATCATTACGTACGCCGCGATGACGTGCTCAAGGGCATGTTGCCGCTGGCGCGTTAAGCGCAGGGGCGACTGCACGCCTCTCAATGAGCGGCTTCGCCTACGGCGGGCCGCTCAGCTACCCCCGGTTATCCGCACGCCGCTCTGGCCGTTGCCCTGCCGCTGCACCTGAATCTGCACGGGAATCCGCTCGTGCATTTCCGCGACGTGCGAAATGACAGCGACCTTGCGCCCCTGGGCTTGCAGTGAGTCCAGCGCATCCATGGCGATCTGCAGCGATTCGGGGTCGAGACTGCCAAACCCTTCGTCGATGAACAGCGATTCGATCTTCAGCTTGCTCGACGCCATCGAGGCCAGGCCCAGCGCCAGCGCCAGGGACACGAGGAATGTTTCGCCGCCGGACAACGAGTGCACGGAGCGCAGCTCGTCACCCATCTCGGTGTCCATCACCAACAGCCCCAGCGCGCTGCCGCCGCGCCTGAGCCGGTATCGTCTGGCCAGTTGGCGCAGTTGCACATTGGCATGTTGCACCAGCAAATCCAGGTTGTAGGCTTGCGCGATCTTGCGGAAAGCACCTCCATCGCTGGAGCCGATCAGTGCGGCGATGCGGCCCCAACGCTGGCTCTCGGCCGATGCCGCCGCGATCTGCTGTAGCAGTGCCTGGCTCTGATGGCGGCGGCGATCATCGTCGAGCAATGCGGCGCGGGTCTCGGCGCAGCGCTGCTCGACCAGGCTACAAACGGACAGTTGCTCGTTATAGCGGTGCTCGAGCCCTTCGGCGTCCATCGTTTCGGCGTACTGCGCCTGGTGGGCCGCGAGGCGCTGCTGACAACCTTCCAGACGCTCGCGGCTGCGGGCCAGATCTTCGGCGTTATCCTGCAGACGTTGGCGCGCCTCGGCCAACAGGCTGTCGTCGAGCTGCAACAGCTGAGCGAGTGTCGCGTCGTCAAGGTCCGGGTGTTCATCGCGCCATCTCGCAAGCTCGCTGCTCAGCGATTCGCGCTCGGCCCGCCACTCGTCACGACGCTGGCGGCAGTTCGCGTATTCGCTGGCAAGGTGGGTCAGCGCAACCCGGGCCTCATTCAACTGCCGGTCGACATCGGCCTGCTGCTGGCGCGCCGCTTCAATCGCACTGTCGAGCTGCCGTTGCCAGGCCTGAGCACTGGGCTGCACACCCAGGCTTGCCCGCAGGCTCTGGCGACAAGCCTGTTCACGGGTTTGCAGTTCGGTGAGGCGGACGGCGCAGGCCTTGCGCTGCTCGAGGCGATGCTGCTGCTGCAACTGCTCGCGTTCCTGTGCTGCCTGGCGCCGCTGCTGTTCTTCGGCCAGGGCCGTTCGCTGGTCGATCTGCTGGCGCCGCGTCTCGATCTGGCCGTCCAGCTGCATGAAGGTCTCGGCAGGCGCCTCGCGCCAACGGGTAAGGAGCGAGGGTGGCAGCAAACGGGAAAACTCGGCCAGCTCATCGTCCAGATGCGCCTCGTCGCGTGTGATAGCGCCAACGTGGGCGACCAGTGCCTGGTTGGCCTCGCTGCACATCTCCCGCGCGCGTTGCCAGGCCGTGTGCAGTGCCTCGCCGCGCTGCTGCAGGGCGAGCAGCTCTTGTTGACGGGCTTTGGCGGTGGCGATGTCCGCCCTGATCGTGACGATCCGACTGTCGAGCCACGGTTGGCGGTCCGTTTCCGATTGCTGCAGCAGCTCGGTGTAGGCGGATAGCGCCATCAGCTGCGGGGCCAGCCTGTCCAGTTCCTCGGTGATTTCCGCGTGCCGCTGCGTCCCCTGCTTGATGCTCGTGGCCAGCGCGATGTGCTGGTCGCGCAGGGCCTGGAGCCGCTCGTCGTGCGCCCGGAGTGTCAGCCGCGCCTGCTCGGATTCCTGCTCGTCATGTTGCTCAAGGGTCGCCAGCAACTTGCCGTCGTGCCAGGGGTGTTCGGCGCTGCCGCAGACGCTGCACGGTTCGCCCGGCACCAGCGCCGCGCGCAAGGCCGCGACGTCTGCGCTGCGGGCCAGGCGTTGGCGCTCCAGCAGTGCCTGCACCACGTCAAACGCTTTCTGCGCGTCGTCGCGCTCGGTACGCGCGAGCTTGCCGGCCTGGGTCAGTGCGTCGAGTTCGCGCTGCTGGCGGCGCTGTTCTTCCTGCAAGGCACGGTGTTGAGACGACAACTGCTGCTGCCGCAGCCACAGGTGATGCAGGCTTGCCCATTCGCCTTCGGCCTCGCGCCACGCGTCCAGTTGCGTGGCGAGTTGCGCCAGTTGATCGCCTACGCCTGCGTCGCTGCCAATCTGCCTGTGTAGCTCATCGAGCGCCTGGCGCGCCGCGCTCTGCGCTGTTTCGGCGGCGGTAGCGGCGGCTTCAAGGGCCAGCAACTCCTGCCGGCCCTGCTTCAGGCGGGCCGCTATCTGCACGGCCTGTTGCAAGCGGGGTCGATAGCCGCTCCAGGCTTCACACAGGGGCTGGAGTTGGGCGCTGACGGCGAGCTGTTCGTTCAAGGTGCCGAGCTGCGCGGTGGTCCGTTCCTGTTCCTGGCGCAGGTGTGCGAGCCTTACTTCGCCTGCCTCACAAGCCATTTCGGCCTGTGCGGCGTGTTCGCCGGCCTCGCGCCGATCCTGGTCGAGCTGGCTCAGGCGGTCTTCTTCGCGACGTGCCTGGGCCAGCGCCGGTTCGGCTGCCTTACGTTTCAGTTCGGCCTCTTCCAGGGTCTCGCTGGCGGCACGGCAGGTCTGTTCGAGTCCGTCGAGTCGCTGTTGCACCTCGGCATGCTCGCGCTGATGGCGGTCCAGGGTTTCGTCGATTTTGGCCAGAAGCGGCGCCAGCTCCCTTTCGCGCATGAAGCGATGACGCTGCGGTGCCAGGCGTTCGAACAGCCCGAGAATACGACGGGCATCGGCAAGACCTTGCTGCTCGGTTTCGGCCTGGGCGAGCTGCTGCCGGGCGCTGTCATGCTCGCCTTGTAGCCGCGAAAGATCCTGCAGCCACTGGCGCTGTTGCTTGAGCGCGTCGAGTTGTTGCTGGAGGGCTTTGAGTTCGGCTTGTTGCTCCAGGTGTTGCGCTTGCAGCGCTTCACGCGTCTCGGGTTCCAGCGGCTGCACGCCGCCTGCCTGCTGCTGCAGCGTCGTGAGCGTTTCGCGGGCGCGCTTGGCCGCGTCGAAGGCCGCTTGGCCGAGACGGCTGTAGAGTCCGGTGTCGGTGAGTTTTTCAAGCAGCGTACCGCGGTCGTTGTCGTCGGCCTTGAGAAAGGCGGAGAACTCACTCTGCGCCAGCAGCACGGCACGGGTGAACTGCGGCAGGGTCAGGCCGAGCCTGGTTTCGAGCAGTTCCTTGAACTCCCGCTTTTTGCCACTGGCCAGCAGCTGATCGCCGTCCAGATCGCGCAGGCTCTGGGTGCTGGCCTGGAGTCGGCCATCGATTTTCTCACGGGCGCGCTTGACCTCCCAGCGGGCACGATAACGGCGGCCGTCGACGCCGACGAAATCCACTTCGGCGTAGCCGCTGCCACAACCGCGGCGTAGCAGGTTGCGTTCGTCACCACTGCCGATCTCATCGCTCCCATCCGGCACCTTGCTCAGCAGAGACGCCCCGTCGAGCCGCGGCGTGCTGCCGAACAGGGCAAGGCACAACGCGTCGAGGATGGTGCTCTTGCCCGCGCCGGTCGGCCCGGTAATGGCAAACAGACCTGCGCTGGCCAGGGGTTCACGGGTGAAGTCGATCACCTGTTCGCCCGCCAGCGAAGCGAGGTTTTTCAGGCGGATGGCCAGTATCTTCAACTCGCATCTCCTTCACCGGCGAATTCGACGCGCTGCAGCAGGTTGGCGAAATCGTCCAGTGCCTGCTCGTCGGGTGGGTTGCCGAATTGCTCCTCCCAGGCGCGGGCGAAGAGTTCCTGCGGCGAAATCTGGTCGAGTCCGAGCAAGACGTCCGAATCAGCCTCGCCGCGCTTGCCTGCGTACTCGCTGGCGATGCGCACCAGGCGACAGGCTTTGCCCGTGAGCGCTGTTTCGATGCGCTGGCGCAGGTCGGGTAGCGGCTCGTCGAGCTGTACGCGGACCTCCAGCCAGGGAAGGTTCTCGGCGAACAGGCCCACCGGAGGCAGTGCTTCGAGCTGGCTGATCACCTCGGCCAGTGGCGCGCGGCCGATGCGGATCATGTCCACGGCGCGCGGTACCGGCAGGGTTTCGATCCGGCTCAAACGGTCGCCGTCGAAATCCACCAGCAGCATTTGATGCGGGTAGTTGATCTCGCCGAACGACAGCGGCAACGGCGAGCCGCAATAGCGGATGTGGTCCTGTCCGGCGACCCGCTGTGGCTTGTGCAGATGACCGAGGGCGACATAAGCGATGGGGGCGGGAAACAGGCTGGCCGGCAGGGCCTCTGCGTTGCCGATCACGATGTTGCGTTCAGAGTCCTCGGACACGGCACCGCCAGCCATGTGCGCGTGGCTCATGGCGATCAGGGCCTGGCCGGGTTTGCGCAGCGCTTCGGCGGCGGCGATCAACTGTTGATGAACATGGCGGATGCCCCGCATGTAGTCATCGCCCGCTTCCAGGCCGGTGACTTCCGCTGGCCGCAGGAAGGGCAGGGTCAGGCACCAGGCCGCGATCTGCCCATCGGCCTCGTGCAGGGGTACCAGCAGTCGTCGATGATCCAGCTGGCCGTCCTCGATCCAGCTGATGCGTCCGATGGCGTGGGTGTTGAGGCGTTTCATCAGGGGGCCGGGCAGTTCGATTCGCCCGCCGGAGTCGTGATTGCCGGCGATCATCACGATGTCCAACTGCGGCAGGCGTTCATGGGCGCGAACGACGAAATCGTAGAGCCGCTCCTGGGCCCTGAGTGGCGGGTTGACCGTGTCGAAGATGTCCCCGGCGATCAGCAGGGCGTCGGGCCGATGCTGGACCAGCTGTTCGAGCAACCAGGCGAGCAGTTGCGCATGCTCGTAGTCGCGGTCCTGGCCGTGAAGGGTTTGACCCAGATGCCAGTCGGAAGTATGGATCAGGCGCATACGTGTGCTCTTCTGAGGTCTTGGCCGGGCGCGACTGGCTGTGGCGGTGTGCGGCGCGGTGGCCCGCTCATCCGTACAACCAGGTCTTCAGCGCCTGCAGGTTCCTCACGTGTATCTGCTGCGCTGCCGCGTTGGCCTGGACGGTGTTGGGATCGATCTGATAGCGCTGGAGCACGTACTGAACCAGTGCGCCACGGGTCGCGATACGGAGTTCGCCGCCTTGCATGCCGTAGTCGGTCTCGATGATTGATTTCTGCCCCGGCGTGAGGCGCGCATCCGGCTCGATGATCACCTCGACCGGTGTGTTCCAGGCCTCGTCAGTGTCCTGCGTGTTGTCGCTTTCATCCATCAGGTCCGGTTCGCCTCGGAAGCGGCTGAGCACGAAATCGCGGAACCCACGGTTCTTCTCGCAGTAGGCTCGGACATGCCAGCGGGTCCCGGTGAAGACCAGGGTGTGCGGCGCCATGACCCTGATCTCGATATCGGGATGGGCCAACGACACGTATTCGGCCTCCAGGCGCAGGCCTTCGCGGCAGGCTCTTAGAATCGGACGCAACACGTCAGGACGGATACTGCGGTCCGGCATATGCAGCACCTCGGTATGCGCGTAGGCGAGGGCGAGCCCTTCGATGTGCGGCGCGCGGTCGCGGTTCTGGTCCAGCAGATGCAGATACGCGCTGGCGCTGCCGTCGATGAACAATGGCTGAAACTGCCTGCTCGGCTTGTAGCCTTTCAGATGGCGGTCATATGTAAGGTTTTTCGGCGCATGTTCGTTCAGGTAGGTGTTGATGTCCTTCGAGGCCTGCTGCCGGCTGATGCCGAAGCTTTGCATCAGATGCCCCGTGGTCAGGCGGCCCTCCCACCAGGCCACCGTCTCGATCAGGCGATAACGCAACGCCAGGTCCCAGCGGATCTGGCTGATCGATTGCTTCCTCTTCATATTCGCTTCATCCGCCGTAAAACTTTACATGCGACTATCGAGTAGCTCGACGTGTCGTGCGAAGCTACATATATTCAGGGCGTACATCAAGCGAGTCGAACGAGGACGCTCACCATGAGCCTGTTACTGAATGCGCTGCTGTTTTCCGTCACCGCCTTGGCCGGCATGGGTGTACTTGCCTGGCTTGCCTACGGCACCAGCGAGAGAAAGTAGGCGGGCGGCTACCACCGTTACAGCTGTGTGTCGGTACGAAGTCATCCGATGAGTGGTCCGGAATCTCCGAGCGCATTACCGGGTCTTTGTTTCAGACTCAGCGCTCGAGGCCCCCATGAAAACCCTCTCCCGTTACCTTGCAGACAATTTTCCCGCTGACTACAAGACGCGCGTTGAGCCCCAGGACGACGGATATCTGGTGGTGCGCGTCGGCTATCCGATCAATGGTACCGAAGCCATTCGAATGGTATCGGGTCGTCAGGTGCAGAACGGTCTGTTGGTAGAAACCATCCTGGAAGACATGCGCAACGAGCTGGCTCGTCCGCAGTGACACCTCGCATCGTTCGCTATATGTCCGCGCTCTCGTCAGCCCTTGTGACGCAGTTGTGTCGGCAGGCGAACGCTTACCTGCAAGCCTCCCAGAGCGCTCTGCTCCAGCGATAGCTGACCGTTCCAGGCGGCCAGGATGTCCCTGACGATACCAAGCCCCAGCCCATGCCCTTCGGCACGCTCGTCGAGACGGATGCCGCGCTCCAGTACTGCGTCGCGCTGGTCCGGGGCAATGCCCGGGCCGTCATCTTCCACCCGGATCAGGTAACCATCAGGCGTCCGCTCGATGGTCAGCAGAACCTCCGAACGCGCGAATTTACAGGCGTTGTCCAGCAGGTTGCCGAGCAGTTCCAGCATGTCCTCGCGGTCCCAGGGCAGGCGGCAATATTCATGCGCCTGCCAGTGCAGCCGAAGGCCGCGGCGGTGGATCATGTTCAGTGTCTCGAACAGCGGTGCGAGTTCTTCCGCGCAGTCGAAATAGGCGCCGGGCAGCACGTCGCCCGACAGTCGGGCGCGACCCAGTTCGCGCGAGATACGGTGCTGGATCTGCGACCACTGTTCACGAAAACTCGCCTGCAACTGCGGGTGGGCCTGCAACTCCTCGCGTTGGATGAGGCTGCCGAGCACCGCCAGCGGGGTTTTCAACGCGTGGCCGAGATTGCCCAGGGCGTGACGCGAACGCTTGAGGGTGTCATCGGTGTGAGCCAGCAGGTGGTTGATCTGGTCCACCAGGGGTTGCAGCTCGATCGGAACCTGGAAATCCAGCTGCTGGCGTTCGCCCTGCTGCAGTTGGGCGATTTGCTGCCGTGCGCGCTCCAGCGGGCGCATGGCGAGTTTCACGGCGTAGCGCTGCAGCAACAGGAACACCAGCAGCGTCAGGCCGACCAGCGCCACGCCGCCCAGGCGAACCTGCGCGAAGCTGTCGAGGATGGGCGTGTAGTCGCGGGCGACCGTGATGACGATCGTCTGGTCGTCGCGACGATATTCGGCGCGATAGCTCAGCAGCCGCTGCCCCTGCGGGCCCTCGATCAGATCGCTGCTCAGCCCGTTTGTCGTGGGCCAGGCCGGTTCGGTGTCCCACAACGAGCGTGACCGCCAACTGTGCGTTGGCAGGTCGATGCGGAAGTAGTGGCCGGAAAAAGGCCGCTTGTAGCGGGGGTTGAGCCGGTTCGAGTCCAGCTTGAAGCCGTCCTGGCCCCGTACCACGGCGATCAGCAGGCCTTCGGTTTCTTCTCGCAGGTCGATTGCCAGGTTGCGTCGCAGGCCGGCTTCGAACAGCCACAGGCTGGTTTGAACCAACAGAAGACCGACCAGCAGCAGCCCAGCGACGAGACCAAGGCCGATGTTGCGCTGGATCGATCTCAAGACGCGCCGCCGAAGCGATAACCCTGACCGCGGCGGGTTTCGATGATGTCGCGACCGAGCTTGCCGCGCAGCCGGTTGACATGCACTTCGATGACATTGGAATCGCGCTCGGTTTCGCCATCGTACAGGTGCTCGGCCAGCTGGCTCTTGGACAGCAGCTGCCCGGCATGCAGCATGAAGTAGCGCAGCAGGCGAAACTCCCCAGCGGTCAGCTCGATGTCCTGCTCGCCCTTGCGGCAGCACTGGCGTGCTTCGTCCAGCGCCAGCCCACCGACTTCCAGCAGCGGTTGATTGACCACGCCGTGGGCGCGGCGAAGCAGCGCCTGAATGCGCAGCAACAGCTCTTCGGGGTGGAAGGGCTTGGTCAGGTAGTCATCGGCGCCGGCCTTGAGCCCATCGATGCGTTCAGCCCATGAATCGCGCGCGGTGAGGATCAGCACCGGCGTCGCCATTCCGCGTGCGCGCCAGGCGCGCAACACATCCAGCCCAGGCTTGCCGGGCAGGCCGAGATCCAGAACGATGAGGTCATAGGGTTCGCTGCTGCCCTGATAGTCCGCGTCGCGGCCGTCAGCCAGCCAGTCGAGCGCGTAGCCGTGACTGGTGAGGGTCGCGGTCAATTCGTCGGCCAGCGTTACGTTGTCTTCGACCAGGAGCAGGCGCATCAGTCTTGTTCGTCCTTGAGCAGGCGGCCGTCGCGGGCATTGAACTCAAGCTCGCGAGCAATGCCGTCGGCGGTCACCAGTTCAATCTCGTAAACGTAGAGGCCATCATCTTCTTCGAGTTCCGCTTCGAGCAGACGCGCACCGGGATGGCGCTGCATGGCGCGCTGCAAGAGGCTCTCCAGCGGTTGGATCAGCCCTTCGCGGCGCAGCCGCAGCACTTCGTCCTGATCGAGGTCGCGGCTCACCGCCGGGGCGGCGGCGAGCAGCATGACCAGTACGACGGAAAGAAGCGTGGCAGGCCGCATCAATCGTCCCGATGATCCTTGAGCACTTCGCCGGTCTTGGCGTCGAGTTCCAGATCCCATTCCACACCTTTGTCGTCGCGCAGTTCAAGTTGATAGATGTGACGACCGTATTCTTCTTCGAGCTCGGTATCGCCAATGGTGGCGCCTGGATGTTTGGCCAGGGCGGCTTCGTTTAGCTTTTCGAATGACTGGATGGTGCCGGCGTCGCGCAGTCGCAAAGCTTCGTCCGGACCGAGGTCGCGGGCCATGGCCAGGTTGGCGCCCAGGGTGAGCGTGGCGGCGGTGATCAGGGTAGTCAGGGTTTTCATGGTTGGGTGTTCCTGTGTGGGTTTCGACGCTTCACAGGTTACGAGCCATGGCTTACGCGAAGCTGAACGCACGAGCCGCCATCGGAAAGGCCTGAAAGCAGCATTCGGCGCGGCGATATTGTCCAATACGGCGTACGTCCACCTGTTCCGGGAGGTCCGTCATGAAAGCGCTTCATTGTGTCACGCTCAGCCTGCTGCTGCTCGCCCAAGCCGGGCTGGCGCAGGATCTGCTCAAGCCCACGACACCGGCCCAGGCGCCGGATATCGACGCCGGCCCGGCGACTGAAATGCTCTCCGAGCCGGTCATGCGGGCCACTGGCACCATCGAGGCGATCGATCGCGAGCGAGGGGTCGTGGCCATTGCCCATGGGCCTGTGCCTGCATTGAAATGGCCAGCGGCGACCATGGACTTCAAGGCCCGGCGGGAGCAGCTCGACGGGCTGGCCGTCGGCGACGCGGTACAGATCGGTTTTCAAAGCGAAGGCGACGAGGCGTCCATCGTCTCCATCGACAAGCGCTGAGACCGGCCGAGCCCGGCCTTGCCGTTACCGTCGTACGACTCTAGCGGGGCCAGGCCATCAGCCGGCTCATCGTTCGTCCTTGTCCTTGTCCTTGTTTCGACCCGGCATCATTTTGCTCAGCACCTGCTTGGCCGATTGAACGAACATGCCGCGTTGGTCAGGATCATCGCCGCGCAGCAGCACCGACGCATACGTCTTGGCCTGTTCCAGCGTGATGTGCGATGGCAGCGGAGGCACGTTCGGGTCCGTCTTGAACTCGATCAGCACGGGTCTGTCGGCGCCAAAGGCTTCATCCCAGGCGGCGGCAACCTGGTCTTCGCGATCGACGTAGATGCCCTTCAGGCCGATCGATTCGGCGAAACGGTGGTAAGGCACGTTGGGGATGTTCTGCGAGGCCTCGAATTTCGGATCGCCGGCCATCACCCGTTGCTCCCAGGTGACCTGATTGAGATCCTCGTTGTTGAACACGCAGCAGATCCACTGGCTGTTCTGCCACTGCTTCCAGTACTTGGCCACGGTGATCAGTTCGGCCATGTTGTTCATCTGCATCGCGCCATCGCCGACCATCGCGACGACCGGGCGGTCCGAGTGACAGAACTTGGCAGCGATGGCGTACGGCACGGCAGCGCCCATCGAGGCCAATCCGCCGGACAGCGAGCCCATCATGCCGCGGCGAAACTGGATGTCGCGGGCATACCAGTTCGCGCAGGAACCCGAGTCGCTGGTGACGATCGCCAGGTCGGGCAGGCGAGGCGACAATTCCAGGGCGACCCGCTGCGGATTGATCGGCTCGGCGGCGAGCATGGCGCGCTTCTCCAGCGTCTGGTCCCAGTGCGTCCGCCATCGCTCGATGGACTGTCGCCAGCTGCGTTCGGGCTTTTCCTGCAACAGCGGCAGCAGCGCCCGCAGCGTTTCGGCCGAATCGCCGTGCAGGTTCACCTCCATCGGATAGCGGATGCTCAGCATGTCCGCCTTGATATCGATCTGTACGCCCCGCGCCTGACCTTCCTCGGGCAGAAACTCGGAGTAGGGGAAGCCGGAGCCGACCATCAGCAGGGTGTCGCATTCGGTCATCAGCTTGTAGCTCGCCTCGGTTCCGAGCAGGCCAATGGAGCCGGTGACCCATGGCAGATCGTCCGGTAGCGCCGCTTTGCCGAGCAAGGCCTTGGCGACACCGGCACCCAGCCTGTCGGCCACGGCCACGAGTTCGTCGGCGGCGTCCAGCGCCCCCGCACCCACCAGCATGGCGACCTTCCGGCCGGCGTTGAGCACGTCGGCGGCGCGTTGCAGGTCGATGTCGTACGGCACCACTTTCGGGGGCGTATAGCCGACCCCCGAATGCACGGCGCCGTGGGCATGCGGGGGCTCGCTGTATTCCAGTTCCTGCAGATCGTTGGGCAGGATGATCGCGGTGACCGTGCGCTGGCCCAATGCGGTACGGATCGCGCGATCCACCAGGTGCCGCACCTGGGCCGGTGCGCTGGCTTGCTGCACGAAGCCACCGGCGACATCCTTGAACATCGATGCCAGGTCGACTTCCTGCTGATAGTGCGCGCCGAGGGCCGTTCGTGCCTGTTGGCCGACGATCGCCAGCACCGGCATATGATCGAGCCGCGCGTCGTACAGTCCGGTCAACAGATGCGCCGCGCCCGGTCCGGACGTGGCGATGCAGACCCCCAGCTCGCCACTGAACTTGGCATCTGCCGAGGCCATGAACGCGGCCATTTCCTCGTGCCGCGCCTGGATGAAGCTGATCTTGCCATTGGCCCGGTTGAGCGCGCCGAATACCCCGTTTATGCCGTCGCCCGGATAGCCATAGATGCGCCGGACGCCCCATTGGTAAAGGCGTTCGATCAGGTAGTCGCCGACTGTCGTGGTCATGGGAATCGCGCCTGCTCTGGACTCGGAGTGATCAGGCAGCCGGGTATGAGCCCGGTGCCCCTCGTTCTTGTCTGGACCGGGCGATTGCGGCAGGGTTCGCCGGCTTCAGCTGGCCGGTGTGGGGGCGGCCTGATGGCAACAGTCGGAAGACTGCGCGGGCTGGCCGGGCCTGGCTCGTCCGGTCACGTCGACGGAGTCACCGCTGCCGTAGCGGTCATGGTGCCGGACCCAGTCGGTCAGATCGCGTCGCGGCCCGTTTTCGTTGCGGCCCATGGGCGTCATGTCCAGCAGCACATAGCTGCCCAGGAGTTCCTCCGCCCCGCGCCCGTAAGCGGAGAAGGTGTGGAAGATGCATCCCGTCTCGTCGCGATGGAACACACTGAATCCCGACAGCTCCTCACAGACGAATGGGGTCCAGGTGAAGTTGTAGAACACCTTGCCGTCGATCACGTCCTCGGGGTCGAACGAGACATTGAAGTCACGATTGAAATCGCTCCCGGCAGACGACACCCAGCGGATCTGCCAGCCCATCCGTTGGCGGAAGGCGTCGAGCGCGGCGAATGGCGCCCGCGACACCGCGACGACACTGACATCGTGGTTGGCCAGGTGCACCAGGGTGCCTTGCAGGTGATCCATTTCGAACGAGCAGCCCACACAGCCTTCCTGCCAGTCGGGGCCGAACATGAAGTGCTTGACGATCAGTTGGCTGCGCCCTTCGAACAGGTCGTCCAGGCCCACCGGGCCGTGCGCATCCTGAAAGCGATAGACCTTGTCCAGGCGCGCCCAGGGCAGTTCGCGACGGGCGGCGGCAAGCGCCTCACGCTGGCGGGTGACGTGCTTTTCCTTGACCAGATGCTCGGCATGGGTTGCCAGCCACTGCTGACGCGAAACGATCGAATGGGTACTCATCTTGGATCTCCGGTTGCGAGACGAGGGCAGGCGCAGCGACGAATCCGATGCGCTCCAAGGTGGTCGTCCGGCGCTCACGGAAATCGACAGGCCGGCATCTGAACAGCCGCGAGGCGGCTCAACCCGAGCGGTCACAGCGAGGTCGGGTATCATGGCGGCCCGTCTCCGTTCGCACGGCTTCACCATGTCCGCTACTGCTTCCAATGCCCGCAGCACGCTGCACCTGCCTCAGGGCGAATGGCTTACGGTGCTCGATTGCCTGTGCGCGCATTTCCCCACGATCGACCGCGCCACCTGGCTCGATCGCTTCGCCAGGGGTCGCGTGCTGGACGCCGATGGGCAGCCGCTGGCGGCGACGCATCCTTACCGGGCCGCGCTCAAGATCCACTATTTCCGCGAAGTGCCCAACGAGCTGCCGATTCCCTTCGAGGCGCAGGTGCTGCATCTCGACGACCATCTGCTGGTCGCCGACAAGCCGCACTTCCTGCCGGTGATGCCGGCGGGCGGGTATGTCAACGAAACGCTGTTGGCGCGCCTGAGCCAGCACGTCGGCAATCCCGATCTGGTGCCGATCCATCGCATCGACCGCCTGACCGCCGGGCTGGTGCTGTTTTCCACCAATCCTGCCAGTCGTGGGTGCTATCAGGCGCTGTTTCGCGAGCGCAGGATCGACAAGTATTACGAGGCGATCTGCCCGGCGCTGCCTGAACTGGAATTCCCGTATCAGGCGCGAATGCGGATGGTCGAGGGCGAGCCTTTTTTCCTGATGAAGCAGGGCGATGGGGCGCCCAACAGCGAAACGCGCATCGAGGTGCTGGAGCGTCGTGGCGCACTCTGGCGCTACGGGCTCTATCCCGTCACCGGGCGCAAGCACCAGTTGCGGCTGCAGATGGCCACGCTCGGGGCGGGTATCTGCAACGACCCGTTCTACCCCGAACTGCTCGACCGCGCGCGTCGGGATCGGGACGATTATTCCAGGCCGCTCAAGCTGCTGGCGCGCGGCTTGGCGTTTGCCGATCCGCTGACGGGCGAGCGGCGTCGTTTCGAGAGCCGGCTGCGGCTGGACTGGTAACGGCTCGCGCGCACCCGGTCGCCCTGGCTGCACCTTCGCGCGTGGCGTCAGTCGATATCGATAGTGTCCAGCCGAAGCGATATCGCCATGCCTGAAGGTCCGTCCATCGTCATTCTTCGAGAACAGGTCGCCGGGTTTACCGGCAAGCGCATCGAGCGCGCCGAGGGCAGTGCCAAGCTCGACAAGGCGCGACTGGTCGGCCAGACGGTGCGATCGTTTCGAAGCTGGGGCAAGCACTTCCTGATCGAACTGGACGATGTATCGCTGCGCATCCATCTCCTGCTGTTCGGCAGCTACCGGATCAATGAACGCAAGGAGACCGCGCCGCGCCTGAGTCTGGGCTTTGCCAACGGCGAGCTGAACTTCTATGGCTGCTCGGTACAGCCTGTAGAGGGGCTGCTCGATGACGCCTACGACTGGAGCGCGGACGTCATGAGCGATGCCTGGGACGCCCGTGCGGCGCTGAAAAAACTGCGCGCACGGCCACGCCTGCTGGCCTGCGATGCACTGCTCGATCAGACGTTGTTCTCAGGCTCGGGCAATATCATCAAGAACGAAGTGCTGTTTCGCACGCGTATCCATCCGCTGTCGCTGATGGGTGATCTGTCGGCGGTAAAGCTGCGCGAGCTGGTGCGTGAGGTTCGTACCTATAGCTTCGATTTCCTCCAGTGGAAGCGCGAGGGCACGCTCAAGGCGCACTGGCTGGCGCATACCAAAAACACCTGTCCCCGCTGCAATATCCCCTTCGTCAAGGCCAAGTCGCTGGGCCGCAGCAAACGGCGCAGTTTTTACTGCGAGCGTTGCCAGAAGCGTTATGGCGACAGTGAGCGGGTAGCCAGCGAGGCGCCGCTCACCGAAGACTGAACGCAACCGCCCCGGTTATGCTGTCTAGAGCGCCGACTCATTCCTTCCCATCGAGGCTTTCGATGCGCATTGCTTTGCTGCTGTCCATCCTCGGCCTGGCCGGTCTTTGCCCTGTCGCCGCCAGCGAGCCGCACCTTGAACTGGCGGTCGGGAAGGCACGCGTGCAGGCAGAGTACGCGCGCTCGCCCAACGAGCGCGCGCGCGGGTTGATGGAGCGCACCGATCTGCCCGAGAACCGGGGCATGCTGTTTCGCTTCGATGAGGTCCGCCGCCATTGCCTGTGGATGAAGGACACGCCGTTGCCGCTGTCCGCGGCGTTCATCGACGAACATGGGCGTATCGTCGATATCATCGACCTCACACCGCTGGACAAGACCATCCGCTGTTCACGCGAGCCGGCGCGGTACGCGCTCGAAGTCAATCAGGGCTGGTTTCGCCGACACGGCGCCGCAATCGGCCAGCGGCTGACGGGTATCCCGGATCGGGCGAAGCACGACGACTAGACGGCGCTCCGCGTATAGAAGGCGCGCGCCGATACGCACGCGCGATGCCCGTTTCGCCTGTTTAGACAAGTCATCAAACCGTCACCAAGCCTTCACCGAAGCGACATTGGGCGTGCCTAAGGTCATGCCTCATCAGATGGCAGCCAGGTGCTGCCGTCGTTCTCGATGAGGAAGACGGGCCATGAATGCGGTTATCCGTGTCGACAGTCTGAACAAGAGCTTTGCGGGCAAGCGTGCCCTGCATAACCTGGCCCTGAGCGTGCAGCCGGGCGAGATGGTGGCACTGATCGGTGCCTCGGGTTCCGGCAAATCCACGCTGCTGCGACACATTGCCGGGCTGGCCTGCTGTGACCGGGAGGCCGGCGGCAACATCCAGGTGCTGGGACGCGAGGTGCAGTCGGCCGGCCGCCTGAACGGAGACGTCCGGCGGCTGCGCGCGGATATCGGCTACATCTTTCAGCAGTTCAATCTGGTCGGTCGCCTCAGTGTGCTGGACAACGTCCTGCTGGGCTTTCTCGGACGCATGCCGCGCTGGCGTGGCTCGCTGGGCATGTTCAGCACCGAGCAGAAACAGCAGGCGCTGGCGGCGCTGGAGCGCGTAGGGCTGGCCAATCGTGCCGCCCAGCGTGCCTCGACGCTGTCCGGTGGCCAGCAGCAGCGGGTCGCCATTGCGCGGGCGCTGACCCAGCAGGCCGAAGTGATTCTCGCTGACGAGCCGATCGCCTCGCTCGACCCCGAGTCGGCGCGCAAGGTGATGGACATCCTTGCGGACATCAATCAGCGCGACGGCAAGACCGTGGTGGTGACCCTTCATCAAGTCGATTATGCCCTGCGCTACTGCCGTCGGGCGGTGGCGCTCAAGGACGGCCACATTCACTACGACGGCCCCTGCACCGATCTCGATACGCGTTTGCTCAACGACCTCTATGGCGCCGATCTTGACGCCAGCCTGCTGTTTTCCGATCAGGCCCGCTCACCGGCGGCAACGGTTCCGTCGCCACGGCGGATGTTGAGCCTGGCCAAGGCCTGAACGACCGAATCATGCCAATCCAACGCGTCATTTGCTGACAGGAGCTTCTCCATGTTCAATCGTATCGGCCGCGTCCTGGCCGCCTCTGCCTTGCTGACCGGGTCGCTGCTCGGCGGCGCCCATGCCGATGACAAGGCCCTGAACTTCGGCATCATTTCCACCGAGTCCTCGCAGAATCTGCGGTCGGTCTGGGACCCGTTCCTCGCCGCCATGAGCGAGCGCACCGGGATGAAGATCAACGCCTTCTTCGCGCCGGATTACGCCGGGATCATCCAGGGCATGCGCTTCGACAAGGTCGACCTGGCCTGGTACGGCAACAAGTCGGCCATGGAAGCGGTGGACCGCGCCGGTGGCGAGGTCTTCGCGCAGACCGTCGCCGCCAATGGTGCGCAGGGTTATTACAGCCTGCTGGTGGCGCACAAGGACAGCCCGATCGACTCCGTCGAGCAGATGCTGGAGAACGCCGCCGGACTGACGTTCGCCAACGGTGATCCGAACTCCACGTCCGGCTACCTGGTGCCGGGCTATTACGTGTTCGCCAGGAACAAGGTGGATGCCAACAAGATTTTCAAGCGCTCGCTCAATGGCAGCCATGAAGTGAATGCCCTGTCGGTCGCCAACAAGCAGGTCGATGTCGGCACCTTCAACAACGAGGGCATGGAGCGCCTGGAGCTGACCGCGCCGGAAAAGGCGGCGCAGCTCAAGGTCATCTGGACCTCGCCGCTGATTCCCGCCGACCCCATGGTCTGGCGCAAGAACCTGCCGGAAACGACCAAGTCCAGCATTCGCGAATTCTTCATGACCTACGGCGACCAGCCCGACGAGTTGAAGGTGCTGGAAGGCTTGCAGTGGGGCAAGTTCCGCGCCTCCGATGATGACCAGTTGCTGCCGATTCGCCAGCTCGAACTGTTCAAGCAGCGCAGCGAAGTCGCCAATGACGCCCGGCTCGACGAAAGCACCCGTCAGGCGCAGTTGCAGGAGCTGGATGCGCAGCTCGCTGCGCTCGAACGACGCATGGCCGAACGCCAGCCGAAAACCGCCTCCGCCACGGCGGGTTGACCGCCCGACCGCCGCGCGAACGGCGGTCCGCTTTACGTTTGCCGGAGCACTCATGACTTCTCTGACCGCACATACCGCCGTTGCCGCACCGCAGAAGCGCTCGTGGTTCACGCTGATCGGCTGGGGCCTGTTCCTGGCCTTGCTGGGCTGGTCCTGGCAGGGCGCCGAGATGAACCCGCTGGCGCTGATCCGCGATGGTGGCAACATGGCCACTTTCGCCGCTGACTTCTTCCCACCGGACTTCAGTCACTGGGAGCTGTACCTCAAGGAAATGATCGTCACCGTGCAGATCGCCCTCTGGGGAACTGCGCTGGCGATTGTCTGCGCGATTCCGTTGGGCATTCTCTGCGCCGAGAACCTCGTGCCCTGGTGGGTCTATCAGCCGGTCCGTCGTGTGATGGACGCCTGCCGGTCGATCAACGAAATGGTCTTCGCCATGCTGTTTGTCGTCGCGGTCGGCCTTGGCCCGTTCGCCGGCGTGCTGGCGTTGTTCGTCGGCACCACCGGGGTGCTCGCCAAACTGTTTGCCGAAGCGGTGGAAGCCATCGAGCCGGGCCCCGTCGAAGGGGTGCGCGCCACCGGAGCCAGTGCCTTGCAGGAGGTCATTTTCGGTGTCATCCCGCAGGTGCTTCCGTTGTGGATTTCCTACGCGCTGTATCGCTTCGAATCCAATGTGCGTTCGGCAACGGTGGTGGGCATGGTCGGCGCTGGCGGCATCGGCGTGATTCTCTGGGAAGCCATACGCGGCTTCCAGTTCGAGCAGACCTGCGCCTTGCTGATCGTCATCGTGGCCGTGGTGAGCCTGATCGACATCGTGTCCCAGCGCTTGCGCAAATTGTTCATCTGACCGGAGCGGACGCCGCGCGCGTCTTTTTTTAGCCATGCACATGTCTAGACAACCGCAGCCGCGCTACCTGCAACTCGCCGCACAACTGCGCGAGGAGCTGCGCCACCTGCAACCCGGCGACCAACTCCCGGGTGAGACCCAACTGGCGGCCCGATTCGAAGTCAATCGCCACACGCTGCGTCGCGCCATCGACGAGCTGGTCAGCGAAGGGCGGGTGCTGCGCCAGCAGGGCAGAAGCACGCGTGTGCTGGAGCGGCCGCTGATTTATCCGCTGGCGGCGGGCAGCGCTTACAGCGAGTCGCTGTCGGCTCAGGGCCACGGGGTGCAGGCACGTCTGCTGCAACGCCAGCTGCGTTCGGCCACCGCCGAGGAAGCGAATTACCTGATGCTGGGCGAGGCGGCGCCCTTGCTCGAACTGCACACCCTGCGCCTGCTCGACGAACAGCCGGTGAGCCTGATCCGTCATCGGTTCTGCGCCAGCCGCCAGCCCTTGCTGGCCGACTACAACGGCGGCTCGCTGCGCCAGCATCTCGCCTCGCGCGAGTTACCGCTGCGCCGCGCCTTCAGCCTGATTGGCGCTCGGCTGCCGACGCCCGATGAGGCCGACCAGTTGCTGATGCCGCGACACGCGCCGCTGCTGACCGTACTGACCCTTTCCCATGACCTGGCCGGGCGGCCGGTGGAGCTGTCGTTATCGACCAGCCGTGCCGACCGCTTCCAGTACCAGGTTGCCACCTGATGGAGACGCGCATGACCCCTGAAACTGCCACCCGCCAGCGCTGGATGGGCGTGCTCGCCCGAGCCGGCGATGAACTGGCGCGCTACGAGGCCGAGCTCAAGGACATCGACTATCGACTGGTGCGTGCGCCTGAGATCGGCATGACGCTGGTGCGTGGCCGCATGGGCGGCACCGGCGCCGCGTTCAATCTGGGCGAAATGACCGTGACCCGATGCGTCGTGCGCCTTGGCGACGGTCGGACCGGCTTCAGCTACGTGGCCGGGCGCGACAAGCATCACGCCGAACTGGCCGCGTTGGCCGACGCGCATCTGCAGGGCGGCGATCAGGCGCACTGGCAGCAGCGATTGATTGAACCGCTGGCGACGGCCCAGGCGGCTCGCCGGGCTGCTCAGGATGCCGAGACGGCCAGCAGCAAAGTGGAATTCTTCACCCTGGTCAGAGGAGAGGACTGATGAGCACAGACCTGTTGCAAGCCGCATTCGACGATCAAGTGCTGGACAGCCAGCGTGTCTTCCGCAGCGCGCTCAAGGCCCTCGCCGAGCCCGGCCTGGCGCAGCCGCTGATACCGGTGCCGGCCCTCGGTTCGCTGGCACCGGCGACCTATGGCTTGTGTCTGAGCCTGCTCGACGGCGATACGCGGTTGTGGCTGGCTCCGGCCTTCGATACCAAGGCGGTGCGCGCGAACCTGGCGTTTCACTGTGGTTGCCCGATCGTCGACGAGCGAGAAATGGCGGACTTTGCGCTGCTCGATGTCCGCGCGCTGGACGATATGACGGGCTTCTATAGCGGCAGCGAACGGTTTCCCGATCAGTCCTGCACGTTGCTGGTCCAGCTCGAGGAGCTCGACGGCGGCGCGCCATTGAGCTGGAGCGGCCCCGGTATTCTCGGTCAGCGCGAGGTCGCCCTGCCGGTGCCGCCCGCGTTCTGGCGAGAGCGAGCCGCGCGCAGTGATTTTCCGCGCGGTCTGGACGCTTTTTTCGCTGCTGGCCAGGCCTTGGTCGGTTTGCCCCGCAGCACCCGCATCGCGCCGTCGATAGAGGAGGTCGCCTGATGTACGTAGCCGTCAAAGGTGGCGAGCACGCCATCGACAATGCCCATCGGCTGCTGGCGAAGAAGCGCCGTGGCGATACCGCCTTGCCCGAGCTGAGCGTCAACCAGATCCGCCAGCAATTACCGCTGGCCGTGGCGCGGGTCATGGCCGAAGGCTCGCTGTTCGACGAGGAACTGGCTGCGCTGGCAATCAAACAGGCGGCCGGCGACCTGCTCGAAGCGATCTTCCTGTTGCGGGCCTACCGCACCACCTTGCCGCGTTTCGGCGCGAGCGTGCCGTTGGATACCGCCCAGATGCGCCCGATCCGGCGGGTCTCGGCGACCTTCAAGGACCTGCCGGGCGGCCAACTGCTCGGTCCGACGTTCGACTACAGCCATCGCCTGCTGGATTTCAGCCTGCTCGCCGAGGGCGAGCACCCAGGCCCTGATAGCGACCCGGACGCCACGCTGGCCAGCTGTCCGCGGGTGCTCGATCTGCTGGCCGCAGAAGGCTTGATGAAACCCGAACGCGGTGATGACCGGGCGGTGCCGGACATCACCCGCGAGCCTCTGGAGTTTCCCAGCGACCGCGCTCAACGCCTGCAAGCCCTGGCCCGGGGCGATGAAGGTTTTTTGCTGGCGCTGGGCTATTCGACCCAGCGTGGCTATGGCCGCAACCACCCCTTCGCCGGGGAAATCCGCATTGGCCAGGTCGAGGTCTGGATGGAACCTCCGGAGCTGGGCTTCGCCGTCCCACTGGGAGACATCGAAGTGACCGAGTGCGAGATGGTCAACCAGTTCGTTGGCGGCCAGGGCGTCGATCCGCAATTCACCCGTGGCTACGGACTGGCCTTCGGCTACGCCGAGCGCAAGGCCATGGGCATGGCGCTGGTCGACCGTGCGCTGCGCGGCGCCGAGTACGGCGAGACGGTGCAGGGTCCGGCGCAGCAGGAAGAATTCGTCCTGATGCATTGCGACAACGTCGAGGCCGGTGGCTTCGTCTCGCACCTCAAGCTGCCCCATTACGTGGACTTCCAGTCCGAACTGGAACTGATCCGCAAGCTGCGTCGCGCGCCGGTCGATGAGACCGCCGCGGCCGAGTCCAGCGTCAAGGAGCGCCGCGCATGACCGCCACCACCCGCGACCACACGATGACCGCTGAGACGGAGCAGGGCTACAACTTCGCCTACCTCGACGAACAGACCAAGCGCATGATCCGCCGCGGCCTGCTCAAGGCGGTCGCGATCCCTGGCTACCAGGTGCCCTTCGGCGGTCGGGAAATGCCGCTGCCCTATGGCTGGGGCACCGGCGGCATGCAGCTCACCGCCGCCATTCTCGGTGCCGAGGATGTGCTCAAGGTCATCGACCAAGGCGCCGACGACACCACCAACGCGGTGTCGATCCGTCGCTTCTTCGCACGTACTGCGGGGGTCGCCACCACCACCCGGACGCCTGACGCGACGCTGATCCAGACCCGCCACCGGATTCCGGAAACACCGCTGCGCAACGACCAGATCCTGGTCTTCCAGGTGCCGATCCCCGAGCCGCTGCGCTTCATCGAACCGTCGGAGAGCGAGACGCGGACCATGCACGCGCTGGCCGATTACGGCGTCATGCACGTCAAACTCTACGAGGACATCGCCACCTTCGGCCATATCGCTACCAGCTACGCCTATCCGGTGACGGTGGATGGCCGCTACGTGATGGACCCCTCGCCGATTCCCAAATTCGACAATCCCAAGCTGGACATGAGCCCGGCGCTGATGCTGTTCGGTGCCGGGCGCGAGAAACGGCTCTACGCGCTGCCGCCCTACACCCGCGTGCGCAGCCTGGATTTCGAGGATCACCCCTTCGCCATTCAGGCATGGGAGCAGTGCTGCGCCTTCTGCGGCAGCGACAGCTCCTACCTCGACGAGCTCATCGTCGACGACGCCGGCAGCAAGCGATTCGTCTGCTCCGACACCGACTACTGCATGCAACGCCGAGACGCCCAGGAGGCCGCCGAATGAACGCCGCGCTCGATCTGCAAGACCCCGCCAGCCGTCTCGATCAACCCTTGTTGTCGGTGCGCGGGCTGACCCGCCTGTACGGACCGGACACCGGCTGCCAGGGCGTCGATTTCGACCTCTACCCCGGTGAAGTGCTGGGCATCGTCGGGGAATCCGGCTCCGGCAAATCGACCTTGCTCAGCCTGCTCTGCGGACGCTGCCCGCCCGACCGGGGAACGGTGAGCTACCGTGGCCGGGATGGCGCCTGGCTCGATCTGTATGCGGCCAGCGAGGCCGAGCGTCGCAGTCTGCTGCGCACCGAGTGGGGCTTCGTCGAGCAGAATCCGCGCGACGGTCTGCGCATGGGTGTTTCGGCCGGTGCCAACATTGGCGAGCGGTTGATGGCCCAGGGGCAGCGCCACTACGGCCAGTTGCGCCAGGCCGGGCTGGACTGGCTGAGCCAGGTGGAGATCGACCCGGCCCGCATCGACGACCTGCCGCGGACGTTTTCTGGCGGTATGCAGCAACGCCTGCAGATCGCCCGCAACCTCGTTTCCGGGCCGCGTCTGGTGTTCATGGACGAGCCCACCGGCGGCCTGGACGTCTCGGTGCAGGCACGTTTGCTCGACCTGCTGCGCGGGCTGGTGCACGAACTGGACCTGGCCGTGGTGATCGTCACCCACGACCTCGCCGTGGCGCGCCTGCTGGCCGACCGGCTGATGGTCATGCGCCGCTCGAGGGTAGTGGAGACCGGCCTGACCGATCAGATTCTGGATGATCCGCAACATCCTTATTCGCAATTGCTGGTGTCGTCGGTGTTGCAGCCATGAGGGCGTCCACGCCGCGCACACGGTCGTACGCCAGCGTACCGCCGATCATTCCATTCATCTTCGGGGATCGCCCATGAACCGCCCGATCGAGGTCCGTGACCTCCGCAAATCCTTCACCCTTCACCAGCAGCACGGCGTCACGCTCGACGTGCTGCGAGAGGTCAGCTTTACCGTGGCACCCGGCGAGTGCCTGGTGCTGCACGGGCGCTCCGGTGCGGGCAAGTCGACGTTGCTGCGCTGCCTGTATGGCAATTACCTGGCCACCGGCAGCATTCGCCTGCGTCATCGCGGCCACGCACTGGAACTGGTCGGTGCCGAGCCTCGGCAGATGCTGGCGGTCCGCCGCGAAAGCCTCGGCTACGTGAGCCAGTTTCTCAGGGTCATTCCACGCGTGAGCTGTCTGGAGGTGGTGATGGCGCCGGCGCTGGCGAGGGGCTGGAGCCGCGAGCAGGCCCAGGCGCGCGCGCAAGCCCTGCTGGCCCGCTTGAACATCCCTGAACGCCTCTGGCACCTGGCACCGGGCACGTTCTCCGGTGGCGAGCAACAGCGGGTGAATCTGGCCCGTGGCTTCATGGTGCAGTGGCCGGTGCTGCTGCTGGACGAGCCGACCGCCTCGCTCGACGAGGCCAACTGCCAGGTCGTGTTGGCGCTGATCGGTGAAGCCAAGGCTGCCGGGGCGGCAGTGATCGGCATTTTCCACGACCGTGCGATACGCGAGGCGGTCGCCGACCGCTACCTGGACATGACCGCCGAGGAGCATCGCCATGCCTGCTGAACTGATACTGAGCAATGCCCGTGTGGTCACCGCTGATCGGGTGATCGACGGCACGCTGGTCATCCGTGACGGGTTGATCGCCGCGCTGGACGAGGGCCGCAGTCAATTGCCGCAGGCCCTCGATCTGGGCGGCGACTACCTAATACCGGGGCTGGTCGAACTGCACACCGACAATCTGGAAAAGCACATGACGCCGCGCCCGGGCGTCGACTGGCCCTCGGCGTCGGCGGTGCTGACCCATGACGCGCAGATCGTGGCGGCCGGCATCACCACGGTGTTCGATGCGTTGTCCATTGGCGACATCAATCCGCGCGGCAAGCGCATGCAGCAGTTGCCAGCGATGCTCGACGCCATTGCCCATGCCGAGGCCGCTGGCGACACCCGCGCCGACCATCGGCTGCACCTGCGCTGCGAGGTCTGCCATCCGGATGCGTTGGCGGTGTTCCGTGATCTGGTGGAGCATCCGCTGGTTCGGCTGGTCTCGGTGATGGATCATTCGCCGGGCCAGCGACAGTTCGCCCAGATCGAGAAGTACCGTGAGTACTACATGGGCAAGTACAGCCTCAACGAGACGGAAATGGACGCGTTCAGCGATCAACAGCTCGCCAATTCCCGCCAGTACAGCGACCGCCAGCGACGCGCCATCGTCGAGCTCTGCCACGCGCGCGGCCTGGCGCTGGCCAGTCACGACGACGCGACCTTTGCACACGTCGAGGAGTCGGCCGGTTTCGGCATGGCCATCGCCGAGTTTCCCACCACCTTCGAGGCGGCGCAGGCCAGCCACGCGCGGGGGCTGAAAGTGCTGATGGGGGCGCCGAACATCGTTCGGGGCGGGTCGCATTCGGGCAATATCGCGGCTGCTGATCTGGCGCGCCGAGGCGTGCTGGACATCCTCTCCAGCGATTATTATCCGGCCAGCCTGTTGCAGGCGGCGTTCCTGCTATCGGCGCTGGGCAACGTCTACGATTTGCCCAAGGCCATCGCGGCGGTCAGCCTCGCACCGGCTCAGGCGGCGGGACTGCATGACCGTGGCGAAATCCGCATCGGTCTGCGCGCGGATCTGTTGCAGGCGAGCGACCGACATGGCCAGCCTGTGGTCCGACAGGTGTGGCGCCAAGGCAGAAGGGTTTTCTGATGACGGGACGATTGATCTACCTGATGGGCCCTTCGGGCTCAGGCAAGGACAGCGTGCTAATGGCCGCCCGTGCACCGCTGCGCGCGCGCGGGTGCCGGATTGCCCGGCGCGTCATCACCCGGTCCGCCGAAGCGGCGGGGGAGGATGCCGTGGCGGTCACGCCGGCAGCGTTCGAGCAGTTGCGACAGGACGGCGCTTTCGCGCTGCATTGGCGAGCCAATGGCCTGAGCTACGGCATCCCTCGGGAGATCGACGATTGGCTGGCGATGGGCCAGGACGTGCTGGTCAACGGCTCACGAGGCCATCTGTCCGAAGCGCGTCAGCGATACCCGCACCTGCAAGCGGTGCTGCTCACGGTGGCGCTGCCGGTGTTGCGCCAGCGCTTGCTGGCCCGAGGCCGCGAGTCGCGAGAGGACATAGAGGCCCGGCTGGCCCGCAACCAGCAGTTTTTCGCGGATCAGCAGGGCGAGGTGCAGTCGCTCGACAACTCCGGGCCGCTGGAGCAGACCGTGCATCGGCTGTTGCAACTGATCGACCAGTCCCGCGCATGCGCCTGACCATCCTCGGCAGCGGCAACGCTCGCCAGGTTCCGGTTTACAACTGCAGCTGCGCGGCCTGCCAGCGAGCGCGTGTGGAGGCTGCCTGGCGTCGTGGGCCTTGCTGCGCACTGGTCGAGTGCGGTGCGCAGCGCTGGCTGATCGACAGCGGACTTACCGACCTTACCGAGCGCTTCGCGCCCGGCAGCCTCAGTGGGATTCTGCAGACCCATTATCATGCGGACCATGCCCAAGGCCTGCTGCACCTGCGCTGGGGGACCGGATTGCGCATCCCGGTGCATGGCCCACAGGACCCCGAAGGCCTGGCCGACCTCTACAAGCATCCTGGCATTCTGGATTTCTCCGAGCCGTTCGCGGCGCTGGAGCGCCGCATGCTGGGCGAACTGAGCGTTATCGCGCTGCCGCTCAATCATTCGAAGCCGACCCTGGGCTATCTGTTCGAAGGGAATGGGCGGCGCATCGCCTACCTCACCGATACCCTGGGCGTACCCGCAGTCAGCCTGGACGTGCTGCGGCAAGCTCCGCTCGATGCGCTGGTGCTGGACTGCTCGAGCCCGCCCCAGGCCGTGCCGAACAACCACAACGACCTGCCTCATGCATTGGCGACCATTGCCGATCTGCAACCGCGCCACGCATGGCTGACGCACATCGGCCACGAGCTGGACGCCTGGCTGATGGAAAACCCTGGCGCGCTACCGGCCGGCGTCGGCCTGGCCATGGACGGCCAGGCCGTCTGCGAGCGCTAGTCCAGTGGCAGCTCCGTGGTGCGTTTCACCTCGCTCATGGCGATATGCGAGTGCGCTTCCTGCACATGTGGGCGCTGCAGCAACTGGTCGCGCAGGAAGCGTTCGTAGCTGTCGATGTCTCTGGCCACCACCTTGAGCAGATAGTCCGATTCGCCGGCCATGGTGTGGCACTCCAGTACTTCGGGATACCCGACCACCGCCCGTTCGAATTCGTCGAGGTTGCTGCGACCGTGGGCGGACAGTTTGATATTGACGAACACGGTCATGTTCAGCCCGAGCTTCCGGGGGTTCAGCAGGGCAACCTTGCGCTCGATCAACCCCTCTTCCTGCATGCGGTGGATGCGGCGCCAACAGGGCGATTGCGACAGTTCCACCTTTTCCGCGACCTCGGCCGCGGACAGGTCGGCGTTGTGTTGCAGCAGCATCAGGATCTTGCGGTCGATGCTGCTCAGTGGAGTCTGCATGGTTGTACCTGTTTTGTTGTTGTTAGTGAATGGATCATGCACGCGAGGGCGCTTACACCGCAAAAGTAGAAAGAAAATCTCTCTTCGTCACGGCCAGACTCTATTCGACGCGTATCGGCGGGGTGATCCCCTGCCGGTCCCGGGTGTGGGAAGGCTAACCGTGCAGCCTCCATGACCCTGTCAGGCGGGTGGCGTAACGCGCCGCCCTGACTCCGATAAGAACAAACAGGAGCGCCCCATGTCACTGGCCGAGATCCGCCTGGATGACAAGTACCGGCTCGCAACCGGACATCTGTACCTCACCGGCACCCAGGCGCTGACCCGCCTGCCCATGCTGCAGCATCAGCGCGACCTGGCGCAGGGACTCAACACGGGCTGCTTCATTTCAGGTTATCGCGGCTCGCCGCTGGGTGGCCTCGACAAAAGCCTGTGGGAAGCGCGCGAGTTCCTCAAGCAGAACGCCATCCATTTCCAGCCGGGCCTCAACGAGGAACTGGCGGCGACGGCGGTATGGGGGAGTCAGCAGACCAACCTGTTCCCCGGCGCCAAATACGACGGTGTGTTCGCCATGTGGTACGGCAAAGGGCCGGGCGTCGACCGCTCCGGGGACGTCTTCAAGCATGGCAACGCCGCCGGCGTCTCGCCTCACGGCGGCGTACTGCTGCTGGCCGGTGACGACCACGGCTGCAAATCCTCGACCTTGCCGCACCAGAGCGAGCACGCTTTCATCGCCGCTTCGATTCCGGTGCTGAATCCGGCCAACGTCCAGGAAATCCTCGACTACGGCATCATCGGTTGGGAGCTGTCGCGCTATTCCGGCTGCTGGGTGGCGCTCAAGACCATCGCCGAAAATGTCGATTCGTCCGCAGTGGTGCAGGTCGACCCGCTGCGGATACAGACACGCATTCCCGATGACTTCGAGCTGCCCGAGGACGGCGTTCATATCCGCTGGCCAGACCCGCCACTGGCGCAGGAAAAGCGGCTGAACCTCTACAAGATCTACGCCGCACGCGCCTTCGCACGGGCCAACAACCTCAACCGGGTGATGCTCGATTCGCCTAACCCGCGCCTGGGCATCCTCACCACCGGCAAGTCCTACCTCGATGTGCGTCAGGCCCTGGACGATCTCGGGCTCGACGAAGCGCTGTGCGCGCAGGTCGGCCTGCGGGTGCTCAAGGTCGGTATGAGCTGGCCGCTGGAACCGGTTTCAGTGCATGAGTTCGCCCAAGGGCTGGACGAGATCCTGGTGGTCGAGGAGAAACGCAGTGTTCTCGAAGACCAGCTCACCGGGCAACTGTACAACTGGCCAGTCAGCAAGCGGCCGCGCGTGGTGGGTGAGTTCGACGAGCACGGCACCTCGCTGTTGCCGAACCTCAGCGAGCTGACGCCCGCGATGATTGCCCGGGTGATCGCCAAGCGGCTCGCGCCCATCTATACCAGCGACAGCATCCAGGCGCGGCTGGCGTTCCTGTCCGCCAAGGAAAAGGCCCTGGCCGCCCGCCATTACGATACCGTGCGCACCCCGCATTACTGCTCCGGCTGCCCGCACAACACCTCGACGAAGGTGCCCGAAGGCAGCCGTGCCGCCGCCGGGATCGGCTGTCACTACATGGTGCAGTGGATGGACAGGCGCACCGAGACCTTCACCCAGATGGGCGGCGAGGGCGTCAACTGGATCGGCCAGGCGCCGTTTACCGAAACGCCACACATGTTCCAGAACCTCGGCGACGGCACCTACTTTCATTCCGGCAGCCTGGCCGTGCGCGCCGCGGTGGCCGCAGGCGTCAATATCACCTTCAAGATTCTCTACAACGATGCGGTCGCCATGACCGGTGGCCAGCCTATCGACGGTGAATTGCGCGTCGACCAGCTCAGCCGCCAGGTCGCCGACGAAGGCGTCAAGCGCATTGCCCTGGTCAGCGACGAGCCAGACAAATATCCGACGCGCGACACCTTCGCACCCATCACCAGTTTTCATCACCGCCGAGACCTGGATGCCGTGCAGCGCGAGCTGCGTGAGTTCAAAGGCGTCTCGGTGATCATCTACGATCAGACCTGCGCCACCGAGAAGCGCCGCCGGCGCAAGCGCGGCAAGCTGGAAGACCCGGCCAAGCGAGCCTTCATCAACCCCGCCGTGTGCGAAGGCTGCGGTGACTGTGGTGAGAAATCCAACTGTCTGGCGGTCATGCCGATGGAAACCGAGCTGGGGCGCAAGCGCGAGATCGACCAGAATGCCTGCAACAAGGATTTCTCCTGCGTCGAAGGCTTCTGCCCGAGCTTCGTCACCGTGCACGGCGGCGGGCTGCGCAAGCCGGAGGCCGTGGGTGCCAGCCTCGATCCGGCGCAGCTGCCTGAGCCACGACATCCGACCCTCGAACGCCCCTGGAACGTGTTGATACCCGGCGTTGGCGGCAGCGGCGTGACCACCCTCGGTGCGCTGCTGGGCATGGCCGCGCATCTGGAAGGCAAGGGCTGCACCGTCCTCGATCAAGCCGGTCTGGCACAGAAGTTCGGGCCCGTGGTCACCCATGTTCGCATCGCTGCCAGGCAGGACGACATCTACGCCGTACGCATCGCCGCGGGCGAAACCGATCTGCTGCTGGGCTGCGATCTGGTGGTCGCCGCTGGCGACGATTCGCTGACTCGCCTCAACGACCAGATCAGCCATGCGGTGATCAACAGCCACGAATCGGCAACCGCCGAATTCACCCGCAACCCCGATGCGCAGGTGCCCGGCAAGGCCATGCGCGAAGCGCTGATGGACGCGGTGGGTGCGGATAAAACCTACTTTATCGATGCCACCCGCCTTGCGACCCGGCTGATGGGCGATAGCATCGCCACCAACCTGTTTCTGCTCGGCTTTGCTTATCAGCAGGGCTTGTTGCCGCTGTCGGCCGAAGCCATCGAGAAGGCCATCACCCTCAATGGCGTATCCACCGAGCTGAACCTGCAGGCGTTTCGCTGGGGGCGTCGTGCGGTGATCGAGCCCGAGGCAGTGGAACAACTCGCGCGTCCGGCCGAGCGGACCGAACCGATCTGCCAGACCCTGGAAGAAATCGTCGACTGGCGTGTGGACTTCCTCACGCAATACCAGAACGCCGCGTACGCCAGGCGTTATCGGTCGATGGTCGAGCGTGTGCGCGACGTCGATACCGCCGACGATCTGGCGCTGTCCAAGGCCGTGGCCCGGTACTACTTCAAATTGCTCGCCTACAAGGATGAGTACGAAGTGGCGCGGCTGTACAGCGAGCCTGAGTTCCGTCGGCAGCTTGAAGCCCAGTTCGAAGGGGATTACAGGCTTCGATTCCATCTGGCGCCGGCCTGGCTCGCCAAGCGCGACAAGGCCAGCGGCGAGCCGCGCAAGCGTGAGCTTGGACCTTGGGTGCTGAATGTCTTCGGTGTGCTGGCCAGGCTGCGTTTCCTGCGCGGCACGCCGCTGGACGTGTTTGGCTATGGCCATGACCGGCGCGTCGAGCGCGCGTTGATCGGCGAGTACGAACGCAACCTCGAGGACCTGTTGACGCAACTCAAACCGACCAACTACCGCACCGCCGTGGCCATCGCCGCGCTGCCGGAGCTGATCCGCGGCTACGGCCCGGTGAAAGAGCGCGCCATTGCCAAGGCACGTCAGCAGGAGAAGCTGCTCAAGGCGCAAATGAACCGGGGCGACGAGGTGCAAAGTGTGCGCCTGTTCGAACCCGCCGCGTGAGGCCGGAAACCCGTTGCTTTGCAGGAGGCCCGCCCCCGGGGCGAAGCTTTTGGAGGCACGCGCCACCGCCATTCGCCGCGGGGGCGCGCCTCCCACAGATACGACGCGCACCGCAGGTTGGCGATGCGCCTGTTGCTTTTGTAGGAGGCCCGCCCCGGGGCGAAGCTTTTGGAGGCACGCGACACCGCTATTCGCCGCGGGGGCGCGCCTCCCACAGGTACGGCGCCCACCGCAGGTTGGCGGTGCACCTGTTGCTTTTTGTAGGAGGCCCGCCCCGGGGCGAAGCTTTTTGAGGCACGCGCCACCGCCATTCGCCGCGAGGCGCGCCTCGCAAACGGCCCAATCAACGAGGAACCCGCAATGTCCGTTTTCACTCACCCCGACTTCGATCACCACGAGCAGGTGGTGTTCTGCCATGACAAGGCCTCGGGTCTCAAGGCCATCATCGCGATACATGACACGACCCTTGGCCCGGCCCTGGGCGGTTGCCGGATGTTTCCCTATGCCAGCGATGACGAAGCCTTGTGCGACGTGTTGCGACTGTCACGCGGCATGACGCTCAAATCCTCCCTGGCCGGCCTCAGGCTCGGTGGCGGCAAGGCGGTCATCATCGGGAATCCACACACCGGCAAGAGCCCGGCGTTGCTGCATGCCATGGGCGATTTCGTCGATAGCCTCGGCGGGCGTTACATCACCGCTGCCGATTCGGGTACCGGCGAGCCGGAGATGCAGGCGTTCGCACAGCGGACCCGCCACGTCATCGGTGCCATGCCTCGCGCCACGCTCGACGGCAGCATTGCCAGCGGCGACCCGTCGCCGTCCACCGCGCTCGGTGTGTTCGTCGGCCTGCGCGAAGCGGTGCGTCAACGTCTCGGTCGGGACGATCTGAAAGGGCTGAAGGTCGCGATCCAGGGCGTCGGCCATGTCGGCCTCGGTCTGGCCCGGCACCTGAAAGCCGCCGGTGCCGAACTGTGGGTGTGCGACATTTTCGATGCCAATGTGCGACAGGCGATGGACGAGCTGAGCGCCAACGCCGTCCGCCCCCAGGACATCTACGGTCTCGACGTGGACGTGTTCGCTCCTTGCGCCCTGGGCGGCATTCTCAACGCCGATACGCTTGAGACCTTGCGCGCGCCGGTGATTGCCGGGGCTGCGAACAATCAGCTGGCGAGCCCGGAAATCGGGGTCGAGTTGCAGCGCCGCAACCATCTCTACGCGCCGGACTACGCCATCAATGCCGGCGGCATCATCGACGTCTACTACCAGCGTATCGGGGGCAGCGCGGCGCAGATCGACGCGCACGTCAAAGGCATCGCCGACACCTTGCGGGAAATCTTCGACCGTGCCGCCGCGAGCGGCGAGCCCACGTCGATCATCGCCGATCGGCTGGCGCTCGAGCGACTGGGCGCGGAGCCGGCCGCGCAATCGCGTGGGCAGCGGCTGCAGGCCTAGTGACCGTCAATGGTCGCACTGTGCCGCTGTCGTCTGTCCGCCAGCGGTGTTGCCCGGCCAGACAGGCACGCAAAAGGTCGTACAGAAGGTGGCTGTCAGATTTTCGTTACGGTTTTCTTTCACCAGGGTCGAGCGCTGGGCCTTTCGGCGCGTTGTAAAGAAAAGCTGCCACCTCGCTGGGCATGGCGCCGTCGGCGGCGCGTCTGGCGGGCTTGTGCGGCGCGGCACGCTGGTTTGTGATGGGCGCAGCCAAGCCCGTGCAGTGGCATCTAAAACAAGAATGGAGGCCAAATGAACGCCGTGACCAAGATCGAACAGCACAACCCCATCGGTACCGACGGCTTCGAATTCGTCGAGTTCACCGCGCCGAACGACGAGGGCATCGAGCAGCTGCGTCAGCTGTTCAACCAGATGGGCTTCACCGAAACGGCCCGGCACCGCTCCAAGGATGTCTGGTTGTTCCAGCAGAACGACATCAACATCGTCCTCAACGGCAGCCCCACCGGCCATGTCCATGCGTTTGCCGAGCAGCACGGGCCGAGTGCCTGCGCCATGGCGTTTCGGGTCCGAAATGCCGCCCAGGCCGCTGCCTATGTCGAGGCACAGGGCGCCACGCTGGTGGGCAGCCATGCCAACTTCGGCGAGCTGAACATCCCCTGCGTCGAAGGCATCGGCGGGTCGTTGCTGTACCTGGTCGACCGCTACGGTGACCGGTCGATCTATGATGTCGACTTCGAGTTCATCGAGGGCCGTACGCCCAACGACAATGCGGTCGGGCTGGTGTCCATCGACCACCTGACCCACAACGTCATGCGCGGGCAGATGGACGTCTGGTCCGGGTTCTACGAACGCATTGCCAACTTTCGCGAGATTCGCTACTTCGACATCGAAGGCAAGCTCACTGGCCTGTTTTCCCGGGCGATGACCGCGCCCTGCGGCAAGATTCGCATTCCGATCAACGAGTCGGCGGACGACAAGTCGCAGATCGAGGAATTCATCCGCGAGTACCACGGCGAGGGCATCCAGCACATCGCTCTGTCAACCGACGACATCTACGCCACCGTGCGTCAGTTGCGCGCCAATGGCGTGGACTTCATGGCCACCCCGGACACCTACTACGAGAAGGTCGACAGCCGCGTGCCAGGCCACGGTGAGCCGCTGGAGCAGTTGCGCGAGCTGAGTCTGTTGATCGACGGCGCGCCCGGCGACGACGGCATCCTGCTGCAGATTTTCACCCATACGGTGATCGGCCCGATCTTCTTCGAAATCATTCAGCGCAAGGGGAACCAGGGCTTTGGCGAGGGCAACTTCAAGGCATTGTTCGAGTCGATCGAGGAAGATCAGGTCCGCCGTGGCGTGATCAGGGACGAAGGGTAACCCGCGCGGGAAGGCGCTTCGCGGTTTTCACCCGGCGTCGGTCGATGGCGCGCCGGGTGGTACCGCCTCGCGGGCCCTGCCGTCGCGAAGCACACCCTGATCTCCACCCCGACGAGAGACACCCTTATGCTCAAGCTTTATTCCTACTGGCGTTCCAGCGCCGCCTACCGGGTGCGCATTGCGCTCAACCTCAAGGGCGTGGCCTTCGAGACCCTGCCGGTGCATCTGGTCAAGGAAGGCGGCCAGCAGCATTCGCCCGACTACCGGGCGCTCAATCCGCAGGGCCTGGTGCCCTTGCTGGTAGATGGCGACGCGCGCATCAGCCAGTCGCTGGCGATCCTCGAGTACCTGGAGGAAATATTCCCGATCCCCGCGTTGCTGCCCGATGATCCGGCTGAGCGGGCGCGGGTGCGGTCGCTGGCGTTGCACATCGCCTGCGACCTTCATCCGCTGAACAATCTTCGGGTGCTGCAGTACCTCAGCGGCACGCTGGGCGTCGAGGACGAGGCCAGACAGGCGTGGGTCCGGCACTGGATCGCCACCGGGCTGGCCGGCGTGGAACAGGGGCTCGCCGCGTACGAAGGCAGCCTGTCACTGGGCAGACGGCCCGGTTATCTGGAGGCATGCCTGGTGCCACAGGTATACAATGCGCGCCGTTTTAACTGTGACCTCAGCGCCTACCCGCGCATTTTGCGGCTGACCGAGCACTGCGAAACCCTCGAAGCATTCGCCAATGCCGCTCCGGAGGTGCAGCCAGACGCTCAGTAAGTTATCGGGCCGTTGAAAATCCATGCGTTGGCAATCCGCCGCCAGGACAGTCCCAGGATGCTCGTTTACTGCCTTGAAGCGCCTTCCGACTGTTTGGCACGTCTGCCTCGCCTGTGTTTGCAACGGCCTGTTTGTCCGCCTTGCCACTCCGTCGCGTCACGAGCGCGGCGGGTTCGATTCCGTCACAGATAACAACAAACAGGTGACGCATGACCCGTGAAAAACCCAAGAACCTCTGGCTCTCCCGCTGGGGCTTCATCCTCGCCGCGACCGGTTCCGCAGTCGGCCTCGGCAACATCTGGAAATTCCCGTATATCACCGGCGAATACGGCGGTGGCGCTTTCGTGCTGATGTACCTGGCGTGCATCCTGGCCATTGGCATCCCGGTGATGATGACCGAAATCGCCATCGGACGCCGTGGGCGCGGCAGCCCCATCGACGCGATCGGCCGGGCCGTGCGTGAGAACGGCAGCAGCACCTTGTGGAAAGGCGTCGGCGGCATGGCCATGGTGGCTGGCTTCCTGATCCTCTGCTTCTACGTGGTGGTGGCCGGCTGGGCGTTCGCCTACACCGTCAAGATGCTCGACGGCTCGCTCGCGGCCAGCTCAGTCGAAGGCCTGGCCCAGGTATTCGAAGCGCACAACGCCAACCCGTGGCAACTGGGCGGCTGGAGCGTGCTGGTGGCGCTGCTGACACTCTGGATCGTCGCCAAGGGCGTGCAACAGGGCATCGAAAGCGCGGTGCGCTGGATGATGCCGGGGCTGGCGGTGATGCTGCTGATACTGGTCGGCTACGCCTTCACCAGCGGCGGTTTCGACGAAGGCTTCGCCTTCCTGTTCAGCTTCGACACTTCCAAGCTCACCGGTGAAGCGTTGCTGGCCGCGCTCGGGCATGCGTTCTTCACACTCAGCCTGGCCTCCGGGGCGATCCTCACCTATGGCTCCTATATCCCCGATGGCCAGTCCATCACCCGCACCACCTTCATGGTCGCCATCGCCGATACCTGCGTGGCGCTGCTGGCGGGCCTGGCGATCTTCCCGATCATCTTCGCCAACGGCATGGACCCGACCGCCGGCCCCGGCCTGATCTTCATGAGCCTGCCGCTGGCGTTCCAGCAGATGCCGTTCGGCACGTTGTTCGGCACTTTGTTTTTCGCGATGGTATCGATCGCTGCGCTGACTTCGGCGATCTCGATGATCGAGGCCACCGTCGCCTATCTCAATGAAAAGCACGGTGTCAGCCGACTCAAGGCGGCCGTTGGAGCCGGTGCGGTGCTGCTGGTGATCAGCCTGCTGGCGATGCTCTCGTTCAACCTGATGGCTGGCTGGACGCCGCTGGGCAAGAACTTCTTCGACTGGCTGGACTACCTGACCTCGCGCTGGATGATGCCGCTGGGCGGAATCTTCATCGTCATCTTCGCCGGCTATGTGCTGCGCAGCGACATCATGCGCGATGAACTGGACCTGCCGCCGCTGGGCTATGCGCTGTGGCTGTTCATGGTGCGCTACGTCTGCCCGGTGCTGATCACCATGGTGTTCCTGCATGCCCTCGGCTGGCTGGGCTTCGACCCGCTGGTGCGCTGGTACTGGATCGCCGGCGCCATCGGCGCGCTGACCATCCTGGGCGAAGGTCTGCGTCCGAGGGTCATGCCCGCGCTGGCGGGGCGCTGAGCTGCGCAGGCTTGGTCTCAACTGACACAACGGCACGCCGGAAACGGCGTGCCGTTGTTATTTGTGGCGCAGGGCCTGGTGCCAGGCGTGGGCCGCTGCCGGGTTCGCCCGGTCCTGGCCGAGCCCCCAGCGGGCGGGCGCTTGCGGCGAATTCGATGCGACGAGCGGGTTAAAGAACCGCTCGGCCTGGCCGAAAGATCGCCTAACGCAGCGGATGCTCATCAAGGCCAGGGACAGCCGATTCGACCCAGCCCCGATCCGGACTTGCATGCATGCCTAGCCGTCTTAAGTTCAGCCACAAGATTCTCCTGGCCGCCTCACTGGTCGTGATCACGACCTTTGCGCTGTTCACGCTTTACAACGATTACCTGCAGCGCAACGCCATCCGTGACAACCTCGAAAATTACCTTGACGAGATGGGCGAAATCACCGCGCACAACATCCAGAACTGGCTATCGGGCCGTCTGGTGCTGCTTGAAGGCACCGCTCAAACCATCGCGCGCGACAGCTCCGGTCGCGCCGTCGAGGCCCTGCTCAGGCAGCCTTCGCTCAGCTCGACCTTTGCCTTCACCTACCTGGGTAGAGCCGATGGCGAGTTCCTCGTGCACCCTCGATTCGAGCTGCCGGATGGTTACGATCCCCGTCAGCGCCCCTGGTACAAGGACGCCCAGGCCGCCGGGCGGACCACCCTGACCGAACCCTATCTGGACGCCGCGACCCAGGAACTCGTCATTACGGCGGCAACGCCTGCGCGTGACGGTGGCCAGCACCTCGGCGTGGTGGGCGGTGACCTCAGCCTGAAGGTCCTGGTCGATATCATCAACGCGCTGGACTTCGACGGCATGGGCTACGCCTTTCTGGTCAGCGAGGACGGCACGGTGCTGGTGCACCCGGACACGACCAAGGTGATGAAGTCGCTGCGCGAGCTGTACCCACGGAACACACCTGCACTGACCAGCGGCTACAGCGAGGCGGAGCTGGACGGGCAGGCTCGCATTCTCAGCTTCAGCCCGGTGGCCGGGCTGCCGTCGGTGCGCTGGTACGTCGGGATTGCCGTGGAGAAGGACAAGGCCTTCGCCGCGCTGTCCAGCTTCCGTACCACCGCGTTGCTGGCGACCGTGCTGGCCGTGGCGTTCATCCTGATGCTGTTGGGCATGCTGATTCGCGTACTGATGCGGCCGCTGACCGAAATGGGGCAGGCCATGGAAAACATCGCGGCGGGCGAGGGCGATCTCACGCGGCGCCTGAACGTTGAATCGAACGATGAGTTCGGTACGTTGGCCACCGCATTCAATCGGTTCGTCGAGCGTATTCACGGCTCGATCCGCGACGTGTCATCGGCGACCGAGCAGGTCAACGAAGTGGCCCGGCGTGTGCTGACCGCCTCCAACGCGTCGATGCTCAACTCCGACGAGCAGGCCAGTCGCACCAACAGCGTCGCAGCCGCGATCAATCAGCTCGGCGCCGCCGCGCAGGAAATCGCCCGCAACGCCGCCGACGCTTCGCAGCAGGCCAGCGGCGCCAGCCATCAGGCCGAAGACGGGCGCAAGGTCGTCGAGCAGAACATCGACGCAATGAAGCAACTGTCGAGCAACATCAGTGCGTCCTGTGAGCAGATCGAAGCGCTCAACAGTCAGACGGTCGGCATCGGGCAGATTCTCGACGTGATCAAGGGCATCTCTGAACAGACCAACCTGCTTGCACTCAACGCCGCGATTGAAGCCGCACGCGCCGGGGAGGCCGGGCGTGGCTTTGCGGTCGTGGCTGATGAGGTCCGCAGCCTGGCCCATCGCACCCAGACGTCCGCGCAGGAAATCCACGGCATGATCGAGAAGTTGCAGGTCGGCGCCCGCGATTCGGTCACCACCATGACCGAGAGCCAGCGTCAGAGCGAGGCCAGCGTCGGCATTGCCAACCGTGCCGGCGAGCGGCTGGGCAGCGTAACCCGCAGCATCGGTGAGATCGACGCGATGAATCAGTCGGTGGCCACTGCCACGGAAGAGCAGACCTCGGTGATCGAGTCGCTGAACATGGACATCACCGAGATCAATACCCTCAACCAGGAAGGTGTCGAAAACCTGCAATCGACCTTGCGTGCCTGCTCCGATCTGGAGCAGCAAGCCACTCGTCTCAAACAGCTGGTGGGCAGTTTCCGCATCTGACGCAAGGGCGTGATGCCTTCGTCGCCGCATGCGGATTTACCTGTCGAAGTGATGCTGGCGAGCCGGATGCGCCGTCAAACCGCAAAGCGCTTCAGAGGCGGGCGAGGGCGTACTCGGCGACGGCGAGTTCGGCACTTGAGTGAGCAGAGCGAGCAGGTCGTGGTCGAAGCTTTTCATGCTGGCTGATCCCGAATCGTCGGGTTGGTTGGCGAATCGGCCGCGAAATCAGGAGGCTCCATGAAGATACTCATCGTGCTCACGTCCCACGCCCAGCTCGGCGACACCGGCAAGCAGACCGGTTTTTGGCTCGAGGAATTCGCGGCGCCTTATTACGTCTTCAAGGACGCCGGTGCCGACATCGTCCTGGCGTCGCCCAAGGGCGGGCAGCCGCCGCTCGATCCGAAAAGCGATGCGCCGGATGCTCAGACGGAGATGACCCGGCGCTTCGGCGGCGATGAAGAGGCCCAGGCGCTGCTGGCCAATACCCACACGCTCGCCGAGCTGGTCGCGGACGACTTCGATGCGGTGTTTTATCCCGGAGGCCACGGCCCGCTCTGGGACCTGGCGGGTGACCCGGCCTCGATCGCGCTGATCGAATCGTTCATCAAGGCCGGCAAGCCGGTGGCGGCGGTCTGTCACGCGCCCGCCGCGCTGGTCGAGGTGCGCGGCGAGGACGGCGAGCCGCTGGTCAAGGGCAAGCGCGTGACCGGGTTTACCAATACGGAGGAAGAAGCGGTGCAGCTCACCGAGGTGGTGCCGTTTCTGCTGGAAGACAGGCTCAAGGCGCTGGGGGCCCACTACAGCAAGGGGCCCGACTGGGCTCCCTATGTGTTGACCGATGGGTTGTTGGTCACCGGGCAGAACCCGGCGTCTTCGGAACAGGCGGCCCGTCAACTGCTCGGGCTGCTTGAAGCCGGGTAAGGCGTTTCAGCTCGGCAAACCGTCTGCCCAGGTCAAGGCGTCGGCCTGGGCGCAGGCGTCGAACAAGGGCTTGCTGAACAGATAACCCTGCATCAGGGTAATGCCCAGGTCATGCAGCGCGCTGCACTCGTCACGGGTTTCGACGCCTTCACCGATGACCTGGATGTCCAGTTCATCGCACATCGCGACGGTCGCCCTGACGATGGCCTGGCGGGCACGGCTCTGGTCTATGCCGCGGATCAGGTCCATGTCCAGCTTGATGATGTCCGGCTGGAAATCGGCGAGCAGGTTGAGCCCGGCGAAACCGGCTCCAAAGTCATCGATCGCGGTGAGAAATCCGATGCGCTGGTACTCGCGCAGCACTTCTGCCAGCCACTTGGCATCGCTGACTCGCTCGCCCTCGACGGTTTCGAATACGATCCGTTCCACCGGAAACCCATGCGCACGGGCCGCTTCCAACGTCGAGCGAATGCACAGTTCCGGCCGGTAGATGGCGTTGGGCATGAAGTTGATCGACAGCCGGCTTTGCATGCCGAGCCTGGCCGCATTCTTGATCGCCTTGACCCGGCAGGCCTGGTCGAAGCGGAAGCGATTGTCCGGGGTTACCTGCGCCAGCACGCTGGGCGCCGGCTCGCCATTGACGCCGCGCACCAGCGCTTCATGGGCAAAGATATCCCGTGTGCTCAGGTCGACGATGGGCTGGTAGGCGTAGCTGAACGCAAAGTCCAGCCGTTCACCGCTCGCGCAGCTGGGGCAGGCCCCGTGTTCGCTGGCCGAATGGCAGGCATATGAATGAGGGGCAGGGTTGGCAGCCGTATTGCTAGGGGTCATGGGCGCGCTCGCTGGGATTCCGATGGCCGAAGGGTAACGGCTTCGCCAGGGGAAGCTGAAGGCCGGCCGTCACCGGAGCCTTCGGTAGGCCCGGCCCGAGCCTCGCTGCAGCGGGCCGGCCTGTTGGCCCTTCCGCGTGCAAGCGGCGGCTCGGGTTATTGGGTGACCCGTGCGATCGCTTGAGCCAGTTGATCCAGGCGCTCGGCATCGAGGCCTGCAATATTGGCCCGCCCGCTTTCTACCAGGTACACCGCGTCCTCGGCGCGCAGGCGCAGCACTTGCTCGGCGGTGAGACCTGTGTAGGAGAACATCCCGCGCTGCCGCGCGATGTGCGCGAAACGCTCGGCGAGCCCGTAGGGCGCAAGGGCCTCGACCAGCCCCTGACGCAGCCCGGCGATGCGTTCGCGCTTGGCGGCGACCTCCTGTTGCCAGAGCTGGCTCAGTTCGGGATTGGCCAGGATCGTCGCCACCACGGCGGCACCGTGAGACGGCGGCGTCGACCAGAGATTGCGCGCGACCGAGGCGAACTGGCTGCGCACGTCGACCAGCGAATCAGCAGTGGCGGTCACCGCGATCAGCGCGCCGGTGCGTTCACGATAAAGGCCGAAGTTCTTCGAGCAGGAACTGGTAATCAGCACCTCGGGTAATGCCTCGACAAACAGGCGTACGGCCCAGGCGTCTTCCTCCAGACCGTCGCCAAAGCCCTGATACGCAAAGTCGAACAAGGGCAGCAGCTCACGCTGGCGGACGATTTCCAGCACCTCGCGCCAGTCGTCCTGGCTCAGGTCGTAGCCGGTGGGATTGTGGCAGCAGGCGTGCAGCAACACGACGTCGCCGCTGGGAATCCGCTCCAGCGTGGCGAGCATGGCGGGCACGTCGAGCTGGTTGTCCGGGTTGACGTAGGGGTAGTGTTCGACCCTGAGCCGGGCCGCGGCGAACAGGGTCTCGTGGATGGGCCAGGTCGGGTCGCTGAGCCACAGGCTTCGTCCCGGCAGGCATCGGGCGATGAAGTCGCCGGCCAGCCGCAGCGCGCCGGTGCCGCCGGGTGTCTGGGTGCACCCGGCGCGGTGCTGGACCCGTGCCGGCGAACCTTCGCCAAGGACCAGGCGCAGCATCTGCTCGCCGAACAACGGGTCGCCATGGCCGCCGATATAGCTCTTGGTCTGCTCACTGTCGACCAGCCGCTGCTCGGCCTGCTTCACGGCCCTGGGAATCGGCGTCAGGCCCAGGGCGTCCTTGTAGACGCCAACGCCGAGGTCGAGCTTGGCCGGGTTCGGGTCGGCGCGATAGGCGTCGAGCAGCCCGAGAATCGGGTCGCCCGGGACCCGTGCCACTTTCCCGAAATGCTTCACTTGCGGCCCTCGGCGGTTTTGGCCAGGTCATCGGTGCGGGCGGCCATGATGAAGTCGTTGCGGTGCAGGCCCTTGATCGAGTGGCTCCACCAGGTGACGGTGACCTTGCCCCATTCGGTCAGCAGGCCGGGATGATGCCCCTCGGCTTCGGCGATCTCGCCGACGGCGTTGGTGAAGGCCAGGGCATGGCGGAAATTCTTGAAGGCGAAGACCTTTTCCAGCTCCATGTGGCCGTCACGGGTCTCGATGTTCCAGTCTGGAATCTGCTTGATCAGCTCGGCCAGTTCGTCATCGGAGACCTTCGGCGCGTCGGCGCGGCAGGCTTCGCAGTGGGCTTGGGTCAGGGCGGTCATGGTTGATCCTTCTGTCGTTCGGTGAATGGTCGGTGGCGGGTCGTCAGCCTTAGGGTAGCCCGGGCGGCGCTCTGCCTTCACGCCACCGTTCGGCTTGCTTCGCACGCGATTCGCAGAGACCTTGAGGGCATCGGTGGGCTTCACCCCACCGCGCGCGGCCTGGGTGCAACACGGCGAAGCATTCCCTACGCCGCTTTAGGCGGAAACTTTGGCTGATGCAGCCCCAGCCGCATGGCGGTGCGCACCTGGGCCATGATGTCTTCATGCGCGACGTCGAACAGCCGCTTGAGCTCCGGCAGGACGAAGTACACCGGCTGCAGGATGTCGATGCGATACGGCGTGCGCATCGCTTCGACCACATCGAAGCGCTGGTGCTCGGGTGTATCCGAGAGGCAGTACAGCGTTTCCTTCGGCGAGGAGAGGATGCCGCCGCCGTAGATGCGGCGACCGGCCGGTGTGTCCACCAGGCCAAACTCGATGGTCATCCAGTACAGCCGCGCGAGGTAGACGCGCTCTTCCTTGCTGGCCTTGAGGCCGAGCTGGCCGTAGGTGTGCGTGAATTCGGCGAACCAGGGATTGGTCAGCAGCGGGCAGTGGCCGAAAATCTCGTGGAAGATGTCCGGCTCCTGCAGATAGTCCAGCTCCTGCGGGGTGCGGATGAAGGTGGCAACCGGGAAGCGCTTGCTGGCCAGCAGTTCGAAAAAGGTCTGGAAGGGGATCAGTGCCGGCACCCGCGCCACCTGCCAACCGGTCGTGGCCCGCAGCACGCGGTTGATTTCGTCCAGTTGCGGGATGCGGTCGCGGGGCAGTGCGAGCTGTTCGATGCCGTCCAGGTAGGGTTGGCAAGCGCGGCCATCGAGCAGTTTCAGCTGGCGTTCGATCAGGGTTTGCCAGACCGCATGCTCAGCGTCCGGATAGTGGATTCGGCCTTGTGCATCCGGTTCGCGGGCGACGTATCGGGTGGTTTTCATCTGACCTCCTGGGCGGGATGGCCGCGTGGTTCTTGTCGTTATGGATGCCTCATCTGAACGCGCGGCACGCGCGCTGAGTAGAGCGCCGCCAAGGCGTGGAGCCGCCTTGTGCCGTCCGGCGCGTAACGAAAAGATGACGAATCGGTACGGCAGCGTGATGATCGCCTTGCCCGCAGGCTGAGCTGTCAAATAATCTTTACGAACATTCGCGGCGATCGGTAGAAAAATCGCCGGACCATAACAACAAGACAGGCGCTTTTCGCATGCGAATCAGAATCCTGTGCCAGAACCGCATCGGCATCCTCCGGGACATGCTCGAACTGCTGGTCGATTACGGCATCAACGTGGCGCGTGGCGAGGTTGGTGGTGAGCACGGCAATGCCGTTTACCTGCATTGCCCGAACCTGATGAATCTGCAACTGCAGGCCCTGCGGCCGAAAATAGAAGCGCTGCAAGGCGTGTTCGAGGTGCGCAAGGTCGGCCTGATGCCCAGCGAACGACACTCGTTGGAACTCAATGCATTGCTCGGCGCGTTGGAGTTTCCGGTGCTGTCCATCGATATGGCCGGCGCCATTGTCGCCGCCAACCGCGCGGCGGCGCAGTTGCTCGGGGTGCGGGTCGACGAGGTGCCCGGCATGAGCCTGTCGCGCTACGCCGAGGACTTCGATCTGCCGGAGCTGGTGCGTGCCAACAAGGCGCGCATCAACGGCTTGCGGGTGACCATCAAGGGGGACGTGTTCCTCGCCGACATCGCACCGCTGCAATCGGAACATGACGACAGCGAAGCACTGGCCGGAGCCGTCCTGACACTGCACCGTGCCGACCGCGTCGGCGAGCGTATCTATAACGTGCGCAAGCAGGAGCTGCGAGGCTTCGACAGTATTTTCCAGAGTTCTAAAGTCATGGCGGCGGTGGTCCGTGAGGCCCGGCGCATGGCGCCGTTGGACGCGCCTTTGCTGATTGAGGGCGAGACCGGTACGGGCAAGGAGTTGCTGGCGCGGGCCTGTCACCTGTCCAGCCCGCGCGGGCAGTCACCGTTCATGGCGCTCAATTGCGCCGGCCTGCCTGAATCCATGGCCGAGACCGAGTTGTTCGGCTATGGCCCCGGCGCCTTCGAAGGCGCTCGGCCCGAAGGCAAGCTGGGTCTGCTGGAGCTGACCGCTGGCGGTACGCTGTTCCTCGACGGCGTCGGCGAAATGAGCACGCGGCTGCAGGCCAAGCTCGTGCGTTTCCTTCAGGACGGGTGCTTCCGAAGGGTGGGCAGCGACGAAGAGGTCTATCTGGACGTACGGGTGATCTGCGCGACGCAACTGGATCTGTCCGAGCTTTGCGCCAGGGGCGAATTCCGTCAGGACCTTTACCATCGACTCAACGTGCTGTCGCTGCACATCCCGCCGCTACGCGAATGCCTGGACGGGCTGGAGCCGCTGGCGCTGCACTTTCTCGATCAGGCCAGCCGGCAGATCGGGTGCGCCTTGCCGAGCCTGTCGCCGCCAGCGCTGGAGCGGCTGGCCGCCTATCACTGGCCGGGCAACGTAAGGCAACTGGAAAACACGCTGTTTCAGGCGGTTTCGCTGTGCGAGGGCGGCGTGATCAAGCCCGAGCACATTCGCTTGCCGGACTACGGCACACCGCAACCCCTGGGCGAATTTTCGCTCGAGGGCGACCTTGGAGGCATCGTCGGACGTTTCGAAAAGGCGGTGCTGGAGGCCCTTTACCAGCAGTACCCGAGCAGCCGCCAGCTGGGCAAGCGGTTGGGCGTCTCGCATACCACCATCGCCAACAAGCTGCGCGACTACGGGATCGGCAAGGAGGCTTGAGACGCCGCGGATGCATGCCCCGCGGCGCATGTCGATCATCGGCGCACGGGCCGTGCGGATCGGCTGCCGGCCACTGGCGTCAGTGCACCGCCTGGGTCACCGCGCCGATCAGCGCCTGCAGATCGATCGGCTTGCGCAGGTGCAGCGTAAAGCCCGCGGTTTTCGCCTTCTCCACGTCGCGCAGCGTGCCGTAGCCGGTCAGGGCGATGCTCGGCGTGTGGGCGTTGGTGGTGCCTTTGCGTATTTCGGTCATCATCCGGTGACCGTCGATCACCGGCATGCCGATATCCGACACGATCACGTCGAAGCGCGTGGCCTCGGCCTGCTCGATGCCTTGCGCGCCGCCGCTGGCGGTGGTGACCTGGGCACCCTCGCTTTCGAGCAGCTCGCGCATGGTGTCGAGAATGTCCGGTGAGTCATCGACCAGCAGAATCCTGATTCCCGCCAGCCCGCCTGGGGCGTCATGCTGGGCCAGTTCACTGAGCTCGAGTTCGGTCTGCAGATGAATCGGCAGCCAGACGCTGAAGCGCGCGCCGCGCCCAAGCCCTTCGGAAAAGGCGTCGATACGACCGCCATGCGCCTCGACCAGTTGCTTGACCAGCGCCAGGCCGATCCCCAGGCCATGCTTGGAGCGTTGTGCATGCTGCATCTCGGCCTGGCCGAACATGTCGAACACCTTGGGCAGGAAATCCGCGGCTATCCCTTCCCCGGTGTCGATGACGTCCAGCCGCGCCTGGTCGCCTTCGCGTTCGAGTTGCATGCAGATACGCTCGCCGCCTTTGGTGAATTTCCAGGCGTTGTTGAGCAGGTTCCAGATGATCTGGTCCAGGCGTGTGGGGTCGGCGTGCACATAGATGGGCTGGTCGGGTTTGAAGGATTCGAACGTGACGTTTTCCGCCTGAGCCAGCGGCGCGAATACCGCCTCGATGCCGCGTAGCACGTCCTGATAATTCAGCGTCGAGAAGTGCAGCTTGAGCTTGCCGGTCCGAATGCGCGAGACGTCCATCAGGTCGTCGATGATCCGCGACTGGCTGCGGACCGCGTTCTGGATCGCCTGGGTTGCCTTGCGCAGGCTGGGTGAGTTTTTCGCGGCCTGCGAGCGGGCGATCAGATCGCTGTTGAGCTGGATCAGGTTCAGCGGGTGCTTGAGTTCATGCGACAACACCGCGAAGAACTGGTCCTTCTGCAGGTTGGAGGCCTGGATGTTCTCCAGCTCGGTTTGCTGTTCGGAACTGCGCTGGCGGTCTTCGGTGAGGTCGCGAGCGATCTTGGCGAAGCCGGTGACCGTGCCTTGATTGTCCACCAACGGATTGACCAGGCCGCTGAAGAAGCACCGCGTACCGTCCCTGCGCACATGCCAGCGCTCGTCCGCCGCCTGGCCTTGCTCCAGTGCTCGCGTGCGCTCGGCTTCAGGCACCCCGGCCAGGCGGTCCTCCTCGGTGTAGATCATCTCGACCGGCTGGCCGATGGCCTCCTGCTCGCTGTAACCGAAGATGTGCTCGGCGCCGCGGTTCCAGGTGGTGATGAGCCCCTCGCAATCCAGCGTGATGATGGCGTAGCCCTTGGTGCTCTGCGCCAATTGCTTCATGTGGGCCTCGCCGGCGCGCACCTGTTCCTCGGCGCGGCGGCGGTCGGTGATGTCGATGAAGGTCAGCACAGCGCCCTGGATGCGGTCGTCCAGCGTCCGGTACGGCAGGAAGCGCGCCAGGTACCAGCGATCCCCGTTCAGGTTGCTGATTTCGCGCTCTACCAGGCGCAGCTCTTCGAAGGCTTTGATTGCATCCTTGTGCAACTGCGGGTAGTTGAGGCGGTGCGTGATGTCCATCAGCGATCGTCCCGCGTCGTTGCCGATCACGTTGAAGATGTCGCGTGTACGCGGGGTGAACCACTTGATGCGCATGGCGCGATCGACGAACAGGGTGGCGATGTCGGTCGACGAGATGAGGTTCTGCAGGTCATCGTTGATCTTGCTGGTTTCGTCGACCTTGGTCTTGAGTTCGAAATTGACCGTGGTCAGCTCCTCGTTGATCGACTGCAACTCTTCCTTGCTGGTTTCCAGCTCCTCGGTGGCCGAGCGCAGCTCCTCGTTGATGGCCTGCAATTCCTCATTGGAGGCGCGCAGCTCTTCGGTCGAGGTTTCGGAATGCTCCATGGTGACCTGCAGTTGCTCCTTGGTCCGCTGCAGCTCGGCCTCCAGCTGCGTGAGCACGCTGTCCTTGGCACTGCTGTCCTCCACGACGTTGCTGCCCATGCAGTCTTCCACCTCGTCGAACAACACCAGCATGTAATCGCTGCCGGCCTCGTTATCACGGAACGGGCGAACCACCATGTTGACGTAGAAGGCACGCCCGTCGCGCTCGAGTTTCACCCGCCGCGCCTCGACGCTCTTGCCGGTGTGCGTGGCCTGGTACAACGCGGTGCGCAGTTCGAGCCGCAGCTGCGGGTGCACCAGTGCCGTCAGGTTCAGCGAGGGCTCGCCGCCGACATAACGCAGGAAATGTCCGGCCCGGTCGGACATGTGGACGATCTCGGCCTCCTGGTTGACGATCACGCTCGGCGGCGCGTACTGCTCCAGGGCCCGCTGATGAACGTCGGCGAAGGAGAACTTCCTGTTGCGCTTGGACGGCTCGCTAGGGGGCACCCGGATCGGGGTGGTAAGGGCCGCGCCCTGGAATGGCCCTGTCGGGGCGCGGCGCAGGGAGGCGCTGACTTCCCTGGCCCGATAGATGCGGTTCTTCTTGTCGACCGGCGTGAACAGCTGGCTGCAGGCGTCGGCGGTCTCCGAACTGCCGAGGAACAGGTAGCCGCCCGGGTTGAGGGCAAAGTGGAACATGCGCAGCACTTCGAGCTGGATGTCCCGGTCCAGGTAGATCATCAGGTTGCGGCAGGAGATCATGTCCAGCCGCGAGAACGGCGGGTCGCGCAGAATATTGTGGCGCGCGAACAGAATGCGTTCGCGCAGTTCCTTCTGCATCCGGTAGTGGTTCTGCTCCTTGATGAAATACTGTCGCAACCGTGGTGGCGTCACGTCGGTCAGGATGGCTTGCGGATAGACACCGGCGCGCGCGGTTTCCAGGGCACGGTCGTCGATGTCGGTGGCGAATACCTGTATCTGTAGCTTCTCCCTGGCGCCGCTGGCCGCGGACTGGTCGGCCAGCAGCATCGCCAGGGAATAAGCCTCCTCGCCCGTCGAGCAGGCCGCCGACCAGACGCGCAACGCCTTGTCCTCTGCGCCGATCTTCATCTCGAACAGCGAGGGGATGATGTCGCGTTCCAGCGCTTCGAAGGCTTCCCGGTCGCGGAAGAAGTTCGTGACTCCGATCAGCATGTCGGCCAGCAGGGCCGGTGTCTCCTCGGGGTGGCTTTGCAGAAACCTGGCGTAGGTGGGCATGTCGCGCAGCGCATTGACCTGCATGCGCCGCTCGATACGGCGCAGCACGGTCGCCTGCTTGTAATGCCGGAAGTCGTGGCCGGTGCGCGCGCGCAGCGCCGCGAGAATCTCGCGCAGCGCCAGCTCGTTGGGTTTGGACTGGGCGTGGGCCTGGGCATATTCGACTTCGCCCTGGGCGGCTCCGGCCTGTTCGCTGTCACTCAACGGCGGCAGCGGCTCCTTGCGCGCCAGCAGTGCCTCCAGGTTTCGCCCCAGCTCGACCAGTCGCTGCGGCATGTCGACGACCGGAAGCACGATGTCCACCATCCCGGTTTCGATGGCGCTGCGCGGCATCGAATCGTACTCGGCATCTTCCGGCGTCTGGGCCAGGGTGATGCCGCCTTGCTCCTTGATGCGCGCCAGCCCCACCGATCCGTCCGAACCACTGCCGGACAATACGATGCCCACCGCGTGGCTGTGATGAACGTCCGCCAGCGCGCGGAAGAACAGATCGATGGCCACTTGCGGACCGCGTTCGCGGGTGGGCTTGAGCAGGCGCAGGTAGCCGTCGTTCATCGACAAATCCATCGCCGGCGGGATCACGTAGATATGGTTGCGCTCGATGGGCACCGGCTGGGTGATCTGCAGAACGGGCATCCGGGTGACGTTCTGGAGGATCTTGTCGGCATTGCTTTCATGCTTGGGCGACAGATGCATGATCACGACGAAGGCCATGCCGCAGTCGTTCGGCATGTGCTCGAACAGCGTCAACAACGCCTTGAGACCGCCCGCCGACGCACCGATGCCGACCACCGGGAACTTCAGTGTGCTTCTGATCAGCGAGGTATTTTTGGGCGTAGACGGGTCAAGGGTGGTGCTCATCGAGTCCTCGGCGGTGTGATCCGGCAGTTGTTCTTATGGCGGCATGGAGAGAAGACAGCAGACCTGTCTTGCGAATTCAGTCGGGCGCAAGGCGTACTGCCGAGAGGATGATAAAGGGTGTCGATGCCGATTGCCGCTGTTTAGGCCACGACGATGATCGGCCACGTCTGTCTTAACATTCGATGATATTGACGGCCAGGCCACCGCGCGCGGTTTCCTTGTATTTGCTCTTCATGTCGGCACCGGTCTGGCGCATGGTGCGGATCACCTTGTCGAGCGAGATGAAGTGGCTGCCATCGCCGCGTAACGCCATGCGCGCGGCGTTGATTGCCTTGACCGCACCCATGGCGTTGCGCTCGATGCACGGCACCTGGACCAGCCCGCCGACCGGATCGCAGGTCAGCCCGAGGTTGTGTTCCATGCCGATCTCGGCCGCGTTTTCCACCTGTCGCGGCGTGCCGCCGAGCACTTCGCACAGCGCGCCGGCGGCCATCGAGCAGGCCACGCCGACTTCGCCCTGGCAACCGACCTCGGCGCCGGAGATGGACGCGTTCTCCTTGTAAAGGATGCCGATTGCCGCCGCCGTGAGCAGGAAGCGCACCACACCGTCGTCGTTGGCGCCACGGATGAATCGTACGTAATAGTGCAGCAGCGCCGGGATGATGCCCGCCGCTCCGTTGGTAGGCGCGGTCACCACCCGGCCCCCGGCGGCGTTCTCTTCGTTGACCGCCAATGCGTACAGATCGACCCAGTCGAGCACGTTGAGTGAGTCGCGCAGGTTAGCTTCCGGGTGTTCGCTGAGCTGGCGATACAGGCGAGCCGCCCGGCGCTGCACCTTCAACCCGCCGGGCATCACGCCTTCGGTGCGGCAGCCGGCGGCGACGCAGTCCTGCATGACCTTCCATTTGTCGAGCAGCCCCGCGCGGGTTTCTGCTTCCGGGCGCCAGGCCGCCTCGTTGGCCAGCATCAGCTGGCTGATGGACAATCCATGCTCGCTGCACAGCGCCAGCAACTCGGCGGCGCTATGGAAGGGGTAGGGCAGCGGGGTGCGGTCCTCGACGATGCGGTCGCTGCCGGCCACCTGCTCATCGACGACGAAACCGCCCCCTACCGAGTAGTACTCGCGGCTGCGCAGTTGCAGTCCGGCGCCATCGAACGCGCGAAACGCCATGCCGTTGGGGTGGAAGGCCAGCGGCTTGCGGATGAAAAGCAGATCGCTGCTGATATCGAAACGCAGGCTTCTCTCACCCAGCAGGCGCAGTTCGTGGGATTCACGGATGGCCGCCATGCGTTGTGCAATCGATGCCGTATCGACCGTCTCGGGGCGTTCGCCTTCAAGGCCGAGAATCACCGCCTTGTCGCTGCCGTGGCCCTTGCCGGTGGCGCCGAGCGAGCCATACAGCTCGACTTTCATGCGTTCGGTGCTCGCCAGCAGGTCGTCGTCCCTGAGCCCTTCGACGAAACGCAGCGCGGCGCGCATGGGCCCCACTGTGTGTGAACTGGACGGGCCGATACCGATTTTGAACAGGTCGAAGACACTGAGCGACATGACAGGCTCCAGAAACCAACAGGGCGTGTATTGAGCCTAGACCGTCAATGCCGTTGGGCCGTTGCAGTGACGGTGCTGCGTAGGCGCGTCCCTGCGGTTCAGCGCGTCGCCTCCGAACCGCCCCAGGGCTTGGGCTCCAGGCTGTTGTGCACGGCGGTGGCGGCCTGTGCGGCCTGACCGATGGCGACACTCATCTGCTTCAGCCCCAGGGTCACGTCACCGATGGCGTAGAGTCCGCGCAGGGAAGTCTGCAGATGGTCGTCTACCCGAATCCCTCCCTGTTCATCGCAGGCCACGCCCAGCTGGTGGGCCAGATCCGAACGGAACCGTGCGCCGAGGCTGGGGTAAATGATGTCAAAGTGATGGGTCTGGCCGCCGCAGGTGGTCATCTCGATACCGGTTTCGCAGGGGCGCAGCGTTTCGACCCGGTCGCTGATCAGGCGCACGTCGTAATGCTCGGCCAGCGCAATGGCCTGGTCACAGGCGTCCTGCTCGCCATGGACCACCACCGTGACCTGGTCGGTGAAGGTGCGCAGGAACACCGCGTGACTGATGGCGCATTCCGCTTCGCCATACACCGCGACGTTGTCACCGTTGACCTCATAGCCGTCGCAGATCGCGCACAGCCGCACCTTGCCGTCGGCGATGGCCTGGTCGACGTCGGGCATGTCCGGCAAGGTGTCTTCGATGCCGGTGGCCAGGATGATGCGCCGCGCGACGCACGTCTGGTCGTCGTAGCGCACGGTGAAGCCGTCGGCATGCGGCTCGATGTGATCGACCCGGCCGTGCTCGAGCCTCGCGCCGTATCCGCTGGCTTGCTCGCGCAGCCGCACCAGCAGCGCATTGCCATTGATGCCCGGCGGAAAGCCCGGATAGTTGTGCGAGCGCGGGATCCAGGAGGCCCGGCTCGATCCGGCGTCCACCACCAGGCAACTACGCCGGAAGCGGGCCAGATAGAGCGCGGCGGTCAGCCCGCCGGGGCCGCCGCCGACGATCAGGCAGTCGATAGGTTCGGGTAGCGAAAGGGGCGAGTTCATGGCATCGGCCGTGGCAACTGGTTGCCAGTAGAAGCGACATTCGGTGAGAAAGTTCTGCCGATCCGACGCACGCAATAGGCTGTTTTGAGAGCTGGTTGGAGTTTCCTGCGCTTGTATCGCGTGCGTCGATGGCCAAGACTCTCCCCTTCGTGTGATTCCGTTCTGGCATCGGTCTCTTCACGATCCTCATTCCAATAAAGGCCAGCCGCCGGCACTGCGTTGCCAGGTAGAGCAGGTCATTCGAAAAGAATGGATGGGCCGCGCATTCGCGCGAGCCGAATCCTGTCGCGATCGATAAACCACTCGGACGGTGCCCACAAGGCGCCGGTTTCGGGCTTTTCCCGTTGGGGGTCAGATGTTCAAGTCTTGTGTTGCTGTGCTGGTCGTAGTCCTGTGTGGGTTGAGTGTCCCGGCCGTCGCGGCCGAGGGAGAGCCCTTCGTCATCAAGTTTGCCCACGTGGTGGCCGATGACACGCCCAAGGGCAAAGGGGCATTGCTGTTCCAGAAGCTGGCCCATGAGCGCCTGGCCGGCAAGGTGAAGGTCGAGGTGTATCCCAACTCGACCCTTGTCGGCGATGCCGACGAGATGCAGGCGCTGCTCGATAACGAGGTTCAGATTCTCGCACCTTCGCTGTCCAAGTTTGGTCAGTACACCAAGAAGCTGCAGGTCTTCGATCTGCCGTTCCTGTTCGACGACCAGGCGGCGGTGCAGCGCTTCCAGAAGCGCGAAATGAGCCGCGAATTGCTGCGCTCGATGGCTGATTCGGGCATTTATGGCCTGGCCTACTGGAATAACGGCTTGAAGCAGATGTCCGCGACCCAGCCGCTGCGCCTGCCAGACGATGCCGGCGGGCTCGCCTTTCGCGTGCAGCCGTCGTCGGTACTGGAGGCGCAGTTCAAGGCGGTCGGTGCCAAGCCGGTGGTGTTGCCCTTCGCCGATGTCTACAAATCGCTGCAGGCCGGTGTCGTGCAGGGCGCCGAGAATCCCTGGTCGAACATTGCCAGCCAGAACATGCACCAGGTCCAGCCGTTCATCACCGAGAGCAACCACGGCGTACTCAACTACATGCTGGTGACCAGCCAGAAGTTCTGGATGAGCATGCCATTCGCGGTCCGCTCGGAGCTTGAAGGCATCATTCTGGAGGTGACCCAGGCGGTCAATCAGGAAGCCGCGGCGCTCAACCAGCGCGACCGTGAGCGGATCCTGGCCAGTGGCAGCAGCAAACTGATCACCCTGACGCCTGAGCAGCGCCAGGCGTGGCGCGAGAAGATGATGCCGGTCTGGCAGTCCTACGAGGCCGATATCGGTGCCGATGTGATTCGTGCCGCGCTGACGGTCAACCGCAAGCACTAGCGCTCAGGTGATCCGCTCGCCGGCATAACATGTTGGCGATGCTGGGGCGCCATGCCGCTCCAGCTCCTCTTGCAGCCATTCGGCCAATACCCGCGCATTGTTCTGCTGCGGGTCGCGAGCCGCGTAGATCAGCGTCAGCGGCCCCTGGGCGGCGATATCCAAGAGCGGCCACCAGTGCTCCGGGTGGTTGGCCAGTTCCCTGCGGTATCGCTCGCGAAAGGCGTCGAAGCCCAGCTCGCCAGCCTTGAAGATCCGGCGCAGCGCGGTCGAAGGCGCCAGGTCCTTCGGCCAGCCATCCAGCGGCAACGCCTCCTTGCAGAGATTTCTTGGCCAGATGCGATCGACCAACACGCGATAACCGTCGCTGGCTTCGCTCGGCTCATAGGCTCGTTTGCAGGCAATCATGCTTGGCTGGCTCCGCTGTCATGAGGCAAACGCTATCAGGGTATAAATTACCGTTACGACGGTGATAAAAACCTGCTCCAAGAGGGTTAAAATAACCTTTGAGTGCTCAAGTTACTGTTTATAAAAGATAAAAAGTCGGCACGCTTCCTGATTGGGCTAATGGGAAATCACAACCCTTCAAGGAGCTTCACATGAACAATCTAGTCGCTTGGATGACAGGCGCAATGCTGCTGGCAAGCACGGCGGTCAATGCCGATGAGGTGGTGCAGGTTCGCCAGGACCGAGCGGTAGGTGGCGGCTTTGGCGGTCTCACCGGGTTCATGCTGGGAGCGGCGGCCGGCGGGCCCGTCGGCGCCCTGGTTGGGGGCGGCATGGGCTATTTCGTCGGCCAGGGTGTGCAGAAGGCGGCGGGCCTGGAGCACACCTTGTATACCGTCGAAACCGAGGAGGGCTCCCGGTCGCGCGTGCGAACCTCGGCGAGCGGGCTCGTCGTCGGGCAACAGGTGCGACGTGAAGGCGCCAGCCTGACTGCGCTGAATCACTGACCGTAGCGGTTCAAGGCGCGGGTGGCCCTGTTAGGCTGCCTGCCGGGACAACCGAGGGAGTCGCGATGAGCTATCCGCTGTTGCATGTTATCCACTTGTTGGCGGCCATCTTTTTCATTGGCACCCTGTTCGTCGAGGTAGTGGTGCTCGCTCGCGTGCGCCAGCAGATCGAACCGGAGCTGATGCAGCGGGTCGACCGGGCCGTCGGGGCTCGGCTGCGTGTGGTGCTGCACGGGGTCGTGCTGTTCGTCTACGGGGCGGGCATCGGTCTTGCCTGGTATCACCGTCAGGCACTGGCCAGTCCGTTGGGCAGCAGTTTCGCGACCCTGCTCTGGTTGAAGATTGGCCTGGCGGTCGGCGTGTTCCTGACCTTCGGCCTGGTCGCCATGCTGTTGCGCAGCGGGCGCATGACACCCGCTCGCTACCGGCGCATCCACTGGGCGATCTTCGCCCAGATGATCGGCATCGTGTTGCTGGCCAAGGGGATGTTCTACATCCATGGGTGACGGCAGCACGCCTGTTCCCGGCGCTCGTCTCTCACAGGGTCGCTAGTGCATCGGCGTCCGGCTGGCGATGACCGGGATCAATGTCGCCGGGTTTTGGCGGCCTGGTGATGAGGGCTGATTCAGCGCTCTGAGCCTCGTTTGCAGAGCCTGCTCGCAGGGCTATCGTGGGCGCATCCCGCCCTCCGAGCAGCCGAGGTTTTTGCCATGCACTTTGCCTACAGCCCGCGCGTCGAAGCCTTGCGCCAGCAGCTTCGCGTATTCATGGACCAGTACATCGTCCCGCGTATCGGTGCCTGGCACGAAGAGGTCAATGCGGGTCGATACCCGGTGTCGTTCATGGAGGACCTTAAAGCGCTGGCGCGCTCCGAAGGCCTCTGGAACCTGTTCCTGCCCTCGCTCGGCGATGATGAGCCGGGTATGGGACTGAGCAATCTGGAATATGCCCCGCTGGCCGAAATCATGGGGCGGGTGCACTGGGCATCGGAGGTGTTCAACTGCAACGCCCCGGACACCGGCAACATGGAATTGCTGCACCTGTTCGCCACCCCGGCGCAGCGCGAGCGCTGGCTGACCCCTCTGCTCGAAGGTCGCATCCGTTCGGCGTTCGCCATGACCGAACCGGACGTTCCCTCGTCCGATGCGACCAACATCCAGACGCTGATTCGCCGCGACGGTGACGACTACGTGATCAACGGTCGCAAGTGGTTCATCACCAACGCTTCGCATCCGAACTGCAAACTGCTGATCGTGATGGGCAAGACCGACCCGGATGCCGATACCCATCATCAGCAAAGCATGATCCTGGTCCCGTTCGACACCCCCGGAGTGGAGCGGGTACGCAACATTCCAGTGATGAATCACCTTGCCCCCGAAGGCCATTGCGAACTGCTGTTGCGCAACGTAAGGGTCCCGGCCAGCCATCTGCTGGGGCGCGAGGGGGAGGGGTTCATGATGGCCCAGGCCCGGCTTGGACCGGGGCGGATTCACCACTGCATGCGCTCGATCGGCATGGCCGAATTGGCGCTGGAGCTGATGGTCGAGCGGTGCCAGGAGCGCAAGACATTCGGCAAATACCTGCAGCAGTACGCCAACATCGGTGACTGGATCGCCGAATCGCGTATCGAGATCGAACAGGCGCGCCTGCTGGTGCTCAAGACTGCCTGGATGATCGACGAAGTCGGTGCCAAGGCGGCGCGCAAGGAAATCGCGATGATCAAGGCGCTGGTGCCGGGCATGCAGACGCGCATCATCGACCGTGCCATGCAGGTCTACGGTGCCATGGGGCTGACCCCGGACACGCCGCTGGCGGACATGTGGACCGGCGGCCGTTCCCTGCGCTTCGCCGACGGACCGGATCAGGTACACCTGCGCAGCATCGCACGCATGGAAATCAAGGCCAGCGAAGCCACCCGTGGCGCCACCGCGGCGTATCTCACCCCGCCAGGTCGTCGCTGAGTCCGGTGCTCGTGCCGAGGCCGGTGCAGGTGATGCCTGGACCGGCGCTCCGCCCCCTGAATCATTGACAGGGCTCAACGAAATAACCGCCGCCGGCCAAGCTTGATTGCCATCAAGGAGTAGCCCAGGGCCGCTCCCTACCATCGCCCCACATTCAGTCGTTGAAGTGGGTAGCTCATGAAGTCCCGTCTCTCTCTCGCGGTTGGCGCCAGGCGTGCGTGGGAGCTTGGCTTCGTCCTGCTGTTGGCGCTGATGTTGAGCTTCGTCACGCTGCGGGCCGAGGAATACGCCGTCGCGCAGCAACGCATCGAGCGGTTCTTCCCCGATGCCGAGCGTTCGGCGCCTGAGGGCGATTACCGGGTTCGGACGCTGACCAGGGGCCGGGATGTACTCGGTTATGCCTTCCAGACGATCGACGTGGTGGACATCCCGGCTTATTCCGGTAAGCCGATCAACCTGCAGGTATTGCTCGATCCGCAGGGTGTGATCGTCGACGCCTATGTGCTCGAGCACCATGAGCCGATCCTGCTGATTGGCATCCCGGAAGAGAAGCTGCACGCGTTCACCGCCCGGTACGGCGGTATCCGGGTCGATCAGCGGGTCGTGGTCGGCCGCTCCAGTGACGACCGCGCCGTGACCATCGATGCGGTTACCGGCGCCACGGTCACGGTGATGGTGGTCAACGAGGTGGTCATGCGTGCCGCCCATGAAGTCGCGCTGTCGCTGGGCCTGGTAGATGGCACCGTCGGTCTGGCGCGCAAGCCTGCCACCGTGCGCGAGGATTATTACGAGCCTGCCAATTGGAGCGAGCTGACCGGCAATGGCGCGATCCGTCGTCTGCACCTGACCAGGGGGGCCATCGACCAGGCCTTCAAGGGCACCGAAGCCGAAAGCGTCGACCAGGCTGCGCCCGGGCAAGTCGACGAGACCTTCATCGATCTGTATGTCACCCACCTCGACCCGCCAACCATTGGCCGCACGCTGCTGGGCGACAACCAGTACCGCTATCTCCGGCAGGCGCTGAAGCCGGGCGAGCACGCCATCGCTGTCATGGCCAGCGGCGACTACTCCTTCAAGGGGTCGGGTTATGTCCGCGGAGGTATTTTCGATCGGGTACAACTGCGCCAGTCCGGCAACGTCATCAGCTTCCGCGACATGGATTTCCAGCGTCTGGACGACGTTTACGCCGAAGGCATGCCGGACTTCAGCGAAATGGCGGTGTTCATCGTGCGTGCGCATGCGGCCTTCGATCCTGGCTCGCCGTGGACGCTGGAGCTGCTGGTACGCCGTCAGACCGGGCCGATCAGCGGCATGTTCACCAGTTTCGAACTGGCCTATCAGATGCCGGAACAGTACCTCGAGCGGCCGCAGCCGACCGCCGAGGAGCTGGCCGCTGCCGAAGAAGCCAACCGGCCGCTTTGGGTCAACGTCTGGTATCAGAAGTCTTTCCAGATCGGTGTGATTCTGGCGGCACTGTTGCTGCTGACCGTCATCCTGTTCCTGCAGGACACCTTCACCCGCCGCCCGCGCTTCCTGCACTGGCTGCGTCGTGGCTACCTGGTCTTCACCGTGGTGTTCATCGGCTGGTATGCGCTGGGGCAGCTGTCGGTGGTCAATGTGCTGACGTTCGTCCACGCGCTGATCCAGGATTTTCGCTGGGAACTGTTCCTCACCGATCCGGTGATTTTCATCCTCTGGGTATTTACCGCCGCGAGCATCCTGCTTTGGGGGCGCGGGGTTTTCTGCGGCTGGCTGTGCCCGTTCGGCGCGCTGCAGGAGTTGATCAACGAAGCGGCGCGCAGGCTGAAAATTCCGCAATACGAACTGCCCTTCGCCGTGCACGAGCGGCTATGGGCGATCAAATACATCGTACTGCTGGTGCTGTTCGGTATTTCCCTGGAATCCATGACGATGGCCGAACAAGCAGCCGAAGTGGAGCCGTTCAAGACGGCCATCACGCTCAAGTTCGACCGCCAGTGGTGGTTCGTCGCCTACGCCGTGGCGCTCCTGGTGATCAACCTCTTCACCCGCAAGCTGTACTGCCGCTACATCTGCCCGCTGGGCGCCGCGCTGGCGATCCCCAGCAAGTTCCGCCTGTTCGACTGGCTCAAGCGGCGCAAGGCGTGCGGCGACCCGTGCCAGCTCTGCGCCAGGGAGTGCGAGATCCAGGCCATCCATCCGGATGGGCACATCAATGCCAACGAGTGCCACTACTGCCTGGATTGCCAGATGACCTACCACAACGACGGCAAATGCCCGCCGCTGATTCTGCAGAACAAACGCGCCAAGCGCCGAAAAGCGCCGGCCGGCCCATCGCTGATTCCCGTGGCGCAGATACCTCACAGCGATGCGCCTGACCGCGAAGGCTCGCAACCGATCGTTTGACCCGACTGATGTTGTCCCAAGGAGCAATCACATGAGCGACAAAGAAACCAGCAACCGGAAAGCACTCGATAAAAGCGGCCTGAGTCGCCGCGGCTTCCTCGGCGCCAGCGCATTGACCGGGGCCGCAGTGGCCGCGACCGCATTCGGCGGTGCGGTGATGAGCCGTGAAACCTGGGCGGCGGCGGTCAAGGATGCGCAGCAGAAGATCCACGTGGCGCCAGGTGAACTGGACGATTACTACGGCTTCTGGAGTGGCGGGCACCAGGGCGAGGTGCGCGTCGTGGGCGTGCCGTCCATGCGCGAGCTGATGCGCATTCCGGTGTTCAACGTCGACTCGGCCACCGGATGGGGACTGACCAACGAAAGCCGCCATATCATGGGCGAGAGCGCAAAGTTCCTGAACGGTGACTGCCACCACCCGCACATCTCCATGACCGACGGCAAGTACGACGGCAAATACCTGTTCATCAACGACAAGGCCAACAGCCGCGTCGCGCGGATCCGCCTGGACATCATGAAGTGCGACAAGATGCTCACGGTGCCGAACGTCCAGGCCATCCACGGCTTGCGTCTGCAAAAGGTGCCGCACACCCGGTACGTGTTCGCCAACGCTGAATTCGTGATCCCGCACCCCAATGACGGCAGCTCCTTCGACCTGCAATCGGAGAACAGCTACACCCTGTTCAACGTCATCGATGCCGAGAAGATGGAAATGGCCTTCCAGGTCATCGTCGACGGCAACCTGGACAACACCGATGCCGACTACACCGGCACGTACGCCGCATCCACCTGCTACAACTCGGAGAAAGCCTACGACCTGGGCGGCATGATGCGCAACGAGCGCGACTGGGTCGTGGTGTTCAACATCCCGCGCATCGAGGCGGCTATCAAGGCAGGCCAGTTCAGCACCCTAGGCGACTCCAAGGTGCCGGTGGTCGACGGTCGCGCCGGCTCGGCGTTCACCCGCTACATCCCTGTGCCGAAGAATCCGCATGGCTGCAACACGTCATCCGACGGCAAGTACTTCATCGCTGCCGGCAAGCTGTCGCCGACAGTCACCATGATCGAGATCGCCAAGCTCGACGAGCTCTTCGACGGCAAACTGAAGGATCCGCGCGAGGTGGTCGCGGCCGAGCCGGAACTGGGCCTGGGCCCGCTGCATACCACCTTCGACGGTCGCGGTAACGCCTACACCACGCTGTTCATCGACAGCCAGGTGGTCAAGTGGAACATGGCCGACGCGGTGCGCGCCTATAACGGCGAAAAGGTCAACTACATCAAACAGAAGCTCGACGTGCAGTACCAGCCGGGCCATTTGCATGCATCGCTGACCGAAACCAGCGAAGCCGATGGCAAGTGGCTGGTGGCACTGTGCAAGTTCTCCAAGGATCGCTTCCTGCCGACCGGCCCGCTGCACCCGGAAAACGACCAACTGATCGACATCTCCGGCGAACAGATGAAGCTGGTGCACGACGGTCCGACCTACGCCGAACCGCACGACTGCATCCTGGCCCGCCGCGATCAGATCAGGCCGCGGAAAGTCTGGGACCGTAACGATCCGTTCTTTGCCCCGACCGTGGAAATGGCGAAGAAAGACGGCGTCAACCTGGAGACCGACAACAAGGTCATCCGCGAGGGCGACAAGGTACGCGTGTACATGACCTCGATGGCACCCACCTATGGCATGACCGAATTCACCGTCAGGCAAGGCGATGAAGTCACCGTGGTGATCACCAACATCGATCAGATCGAAGACGTGTCCCACGGTTTCGTCATGACCAACCACGGCGCAAGCATGGAGATCAGCCCGCAGCAGACCTCGTCCATCACCTTCATCGCCGACAAGCCCGGCCTGCATTGGTACTACTGCAGCTGGTTCTGCCACGCGCTGCACATGGAGATGGTCGGCCGCATGCTGGTCGAGCCTGCGTAACGCCTGGGGCGGCGTCCACGCGCTTCCCGCAGGCGCGTGGATACCGCGAAGTGTCGCCGCACCAGGCGCCGGGTCCATGGACGGGCCGATACGCCACCTGCCTGGAAAATGAAGAGGAATAACGCAGTGCTCGGATATCAGGCGACACCCGGACTTCGGTTGCTGGCCGCTGTGTCGCTGGCCCTGTCTGGCGGTGCGGCCCTGGCGGCACCGCAACCCATAACCACACTGCCGCTGGAGCGGTTGGGCGAGCAGCATTGGCGGCTGCCTGCGGGCGAACACCGCGGGCAGTTCAGTATCGGCCAGCCGATCCGGCTGTCCTGCGCGCCCGGTGCCGTGCTGCAGGCGCAAGGCGAGGGCAACGGCTTGTCGATCGAGGCCTCCGACGTGATCGTCGAAGGTTGCACGTTGCGCGACTGGGGGCGCGACCTCACCGCGATGAACGCGGGCATCTTCATCCGGCCGAAGGCGCAACGGGTGGTGATCCGCGACAACCAGCTGTACGGCGCAGGCTTCGGCATCTGGGTCGATGGCTCGCGCGATGCCAGCCTGCTTGGCAACCGGATCGAGGGCGACACACGGGTACGCTCGCAGGACCGTGGCAATGGCATTCACCTCTATGCCGTGAGCGGCGCGCGCATCGTCGCCAATCAGGTGCGCCACGCGCGCGACGGCATCTACATCGATACCTCCAACGGCAATCACCTCGAGGGCAACGTGCTCGAGGACGTGCGTTACGGCGTGCACTACATGTTCGCCAACGATAACGCCGTGATCGGCAATCTCACCCGGCGCACTCGTACCGGCTATGCGCTGATGCAGAGCCGCAAGCTGACCGTGATCGGCAATCGTTCCGAGCAGGACGAGAACTACGGCATCCTAATGAACTACATCACCTATTCGACCATCCGCGACAACCGGGTCAGCGATGTGCGCAGCGGCTCGACCGGCGACAGCATGATCGCTGGCGCCGAGGGCAAGGCGCTGTTCATCTACAACTCGCTGTTCAACATCATCGAAGGCAACCGTTTCGAAAACAGCGCGCTGGGTATTCACCTCACCGCCGGCTCCGAAGACAACCGCATCGCCGGCAATGCCTTCATCGGCAATCGTCAACAGGTCAAATACGTCGCCAGCCGCACCCAGCAATGGTCGTTCGAAGGCCGCGGCAATTACTGGAGCGACTACCTCGGCTGGGACCGCAACGGCGACGGCGTTGGCGATGTCGCCTATGAGCCCAACGACAACGTCGACCGCCTGCTCTGGCTCTATCCGCAGGTGCGACTGCTGATGAACAGCCCGAGCATCGAACTGCTGCGCTGGGTCCAGCGTGCCTTCCCGGTGGTCAAGTCGCCGGGCGTGCAGGACAGCTATCCGCTGATGCGGCCAGCCCTTCCATCCCTGATTCGCACACAGCAGGAGGCAACGCCATGAGCGCAGTCGAGATCCACGGTGTGCACCAGCGCTACGGGCCTTTGACCGTATTGCACGATGTGAGCCTGAGCGTCGCAGAAGGCGAAGTGCTTGGCCTGTTCGGCCACAACGGTGCTGGCAAGACCACCAGCATGAAGCTGATTCTCGGCCTGCTCGCCCCGAGCGAAGGTTCGGTCCAGGTGCTGGGTGCGCAGCCCACCGACCCGGCCGTGCGACGGCAGCTCGGCTATCTGCCCGAGAACGTGACCTTTTATCCACAGCTCAGCGGCCGCGAAACGCTACGCCATTTCGCGCGCCTGAAGCGTGCACCGCTGAAGCAGGTCGATGAGCTGCTCGAACAGGTCGGTCTCGGTCACGCGGCCGAGCGCCGGCTGAAAACCTATTCAAAGGGCATGCGCCAGCGGCTCGGGCTGGCGCAGGCGCTGCTCGGTGAGCCGAGGCTGTTGTTGCTCGACGAGCCGACCGTAGGCCTGGACCCCATTGCCACGAGTGACCTCTATCAGGTGATCGACCGTCTGCGCCAGCGCGGCACCAGCGTCATTCTCTGCTCGCACGTGCTGCCTGGCGTCGAGGCTCATATCAATCGCGCGGCGATTCTGGCCAAGGGCCAATTGCAGGCAGTCGGCAGCCTGACGCAATTGCGGGTCGAGGCGGGGCTGCCGGTGCGCATCCGCGCCAGTGGTATCGCAGACGGTGCCGGCTGGCTGCGGCGCTGGGACGCGGAGGGCCATAGCGCCCGCGCGCTGGGCGAGCGCAGCGTAGAGGTTTCAGCCGTCAACGGCCACAAGCTGCCGCTGCTGCGCCAACTGCTCGGCGAAGGCGGGCCGGACGACATCGAGATCCATCAGCCGTCGCTCGAAGACCTGTATCGCTACTACATGACGCGCGCAGACAGTGCGCGCGCGACGGAGGGCACGTTATGAACCCAGTCTGGTACATCGCCCGCAAGGAGCTCAGCGACGGTCTGCGCAACCGTTGGCTGCTTGCCATCAGCCTGCTGTTCGCGGGCCTCGCGGTGGGCATCGCCTGGCTCGGAGCCGCAGCCTCCGGTCAACTGGGTTTCACCTCGATCCCGGCGACCATCGCGAGCCTGGCGAGCCTGGCCACCTTTCTGATGCCGCTGATCGCGCTGCTGCTGGCCTACGATGCGATCGTCGGCGAGGACGAGGGCGGGACCCTGATGCTGCTGCTGACCTACCCGCTTGGGCGTGGGCAAATCCTGCTGGGCAAGTTCGTTGGCCATGGCCTGATCCTCGCCCTGGCGGTACTGATCGGCTTCGGCTGCGCCCTGCTGGCCATCGCCGTGCTGGTAGACGACGTCGAGCTTGGGCTGTTGGTTTGGGCCTTTGGCCGCTTCATGGTCTCGTCGACCTTGCTTGGCTGGGTGTTCCTGGCCATGGCCTACGTGCTGAGCAGCAGGGTCAGCGAGAAGTCCAGCGCCGCCGGGCTGGCCCTGGGTGTCTGGTTCCTGTTCGTGCTGGTATTCGACCTGGTTCTGCTGGCGTTGCTGGTGTTCAGCGAGGGCAGGTTCAGCCCCGACGTGCTGCCCTGGTTGCTGCTGCTCAACCCGGCGGACATCTACCGGCTGATCAACCTGTCCGGCTTCGAAGAGGGCAGCGCCATGGGCGTTTTGTCGCTGGGCAGTGCGTTGCCGGTAAAAGCCGCCGCGCTCTGGCTGTGCCTGCTGTTGTGGGTCGGCGTATCGCTGCTGTTGGCCTATGGCGTGTTCCGCCGTCGGCTCGTCTGATGACTCGGTTAAAGGAACTGCAATGATGAGTGCGTTAAATATCCGGGCGGCCAAGGTCCTGGTTTCCATCGTGTTGCTTGGGTTGGCCGGCTGCAACGAAACCCAGCAGCCCGGACAGGTGCTCGAACCGGTCGCGTTTCACGCCAGCGACGAGTGTCACGTCTGCGGCATGGCGATTGGCGATTTCCCTGGACCGAAGGGGCAGGCGGTGCAGCACGGCTCGGTGAGGAAGTTCTGCTCGACGGCGGAGCTTCTCGGATGGTGGCTGCAGCCGGAGAACCGCATGCTCGATGCCAGGCTTTACGTGCATGACATGGGGCGCAGCACCTGGGAAGGTCCAGATGATCACTACCTGATCGACGCAACCGCGGCCTACTATGTCGCCGGCACGCCACTCAAGGGCGCGATGGGCGCGGTCCTGGCGACGTTCGCCGACGAGTCCGCGGCCAAGGCCCTGGCGGCCATGCACGGTGGCCGGGTGCTGCGCTTCGAGGACATTGACTCATCGGTGCTCCAGCAAACGTCGGGAATGCCGCATGGCACGTCCGGTCATCAGGCTCACGTCGGTCACTGATCGGCAACGACTACTCGAGGTCACTGAAATGATGGGAATCAGCATCTGGCAGCTCCTGATCGTGCTGCTGATCGTGGTCATGCTGTTCGGCACCAAACGCCTGCGCGGGCTTGGCTCGGACCTGGGTGGCGCGATCAGCGGCTTTCGCAACTCGATGAACGACCGTGAAGGCACGGCATCGAGCGATGCGGCCAAGCAGGAACTGAAATAACCGCCCCCGCTGGACCGAATGTATGCGGCCGCCCGGCTCCTTGAAAAGCTGATTGCAATCAAGTCCGTGAGCGGCTTCTACCCTGTAGAACGTAACCCTGGCTCCAGGCACCTTGGAGCCAGGATCTTCGGCCCAGCGGCTTACCGCCTTGCTGGCCGTCGCGCAAGAAGTGTCAGGAGGCCTCGTGCACGTCATCGATCGGCGAAAAGCCCTCAGCATTCCACCCCTCTGGCGGCTCGCGTTTCGCCCGTTTTTCCTCGTCGGCTGCCTCTTCGCCATGTTCGCGATACCGCTCTGGGTCGCCGCGTGGACGGGGCTGTGGCCCGGTTTTCAGCCCACCGGCGGCTGGCTGTCATGGCACCGCCATGAAATGCTGTTCGGTTTCGCCATGGCAATCGTCGCCGGTTTCCTGCTCACCGCCGGACAGACCTGGACGGGCCAGCCTGGCGTCTCTGGCAACTCGCTGGCAGCGCTTGCGGGACTCTGGCTGGCGGCGCGTCTGGGCTGGTTGATGGGCGCGCCGATCGGGTTGCTGGCCGCGGCGGACCTGCTTTTCCTGCTCGGTGTGACAGGGTTGATGGCGCGCATGCTGTGGCGCGCCAGGCAGACGCGCAATTACCCGATCATCGTCGTGCTCACCCTGATGATCGGCGCCGACGCGGTAGTGCTCTGCGCGATCGCGTGGGGCGACGACGGCTTGCAGCGCCAGGGTGTGCTGGCCGGATTGTGGCTGGTGGCGGCCTTGATGGCCATCATCGGCGGACGGGTTATTCCCTTTTTCACCCAACGCGGCCTCGGTCGCACCGAGGCGGTGAAACCCTGGCTATGGCTTGACGTGGCCCTGCTGATCGCCACCGGCCTGGTAGCCATGCTCTACGCCACGGGCCCCGCATTGCAGCGGGACTGGCTTCTAGGCGCGCTGTTTTTCGCCATCGCAGCGGGGCACCTGCTGCGGCTGGCGCGTTGGTACGACGCGGGTATCTGGCGCGTTCCGCTTCTCTGGTCGCTGCACCTGGCGATGCTCTGGCTGGTGGTCGCCGCGACGGGGCTGGGGCTGTGGAACGTCGGCTTGCTGGACAGTTCGAGCCCTGCGTTGCACGCCCTATCGGTGGGCTCGATGAGCGGCTTGATACTGGCGATGATCGCCCGCGTCACCCTCGGCCACACCGGTCGGCCGCTGCAGTTGCCCACGGGCATGGTCGGGGCATTCGTGCTGTTCAACCTCGGCGCGGCGTCGCGGGTGTTCCTTTCCGGACTGTGGCCGCTGACCGGCCTTTGGCTCGCGGCAATCTGCTGGACGCTGGCCTTCGCCCTGTACGCCTGGCGCTATGCACCGATGCTGCTGACTGCACGGGTCGACGGCCATCCTGGCTGACCGCGTCGCGTCACCATCGTCGCCTGTGCTCATCCTTTGAACAACCGCTGCCTGCCCATTCCGGGGACGGGCAGCCTGCGCCCGGCGAATGCCGGCATCGGAGAAGATGATGAAGAGTGAATTCAAGGACCGCCTGGCCGTCCTGACCGGGGCCAGCTCCGGTATTGGCCTGGCGCTGTGCACGTCGCTGTTGTGGCAAGGGGCTCGGGTGCTGGCCATGTCACGCAGTCCGGGAGGTCTGCACGCGCTGCTGGACGCCTATCCCGAACGGCTGCACTGGCTGGCCGGCGATGTGACGTCCTCGGACGACCTGCGGCTGCTGAGTCGTCGCGCCGCCGAACTGGGGCCGGTGCATTATCTGGTACCGAACGCCGGTATTGCCGAGCTGGGAGACAGTCTGGACATGGCGTGTTTCGACCGCCAGTGGGCGGTCAATGGCGCCGGTGCGCTGAACACGCTGGGCGCCCTGCGAACCGAGCTGGCCAGACAGGCTTCGGTGGTGTTCGTCGGGACTTTCCTGACGCGCCGTACCTTTCCTGGCCTGGCCGCCTATATTGCCAGCAAGGCTGCGTTGGTGGCGCAGGCGCGGACGCTGGCCGTGGAGTTCGCACCGCTGGGGGTGCGCATCAACGTGGTCTCGCCGGGACCGACCGCGACAGCCATCTGGGGCCACCTCGGGCTGGCCGACGAGCAGCTCGAGCAGGTCGCCGAAGGCGTCAGCCAACGCCTGCTGCCCGGCCATTTTCTCGAGTCGGCCGCGGTGGCCGATGTGATCCTGCATCAATTGTCGCAGGGGGCTCGAGGCGTTTACGGCCAGGATTGGGTCGTCGACAACGGCTATACCCTCCACTGATTCGCGAGGCCAACGATTTGCCGAGCTGCAAGCGGCACTACGAGCGCAGCACACGGAGCGCGAGGGATAGGCGCCACGACCGCCACCTGAACACCGGTTGATAACAAAAATAGTGCAGTTAAAGATCAATACGATTCATTGGCGGCGGGGTGTTGGATGCACCGACAATGTGCGCGTTTCATTCCGATGCGCCTGTTCGGTGCATGGGCCGCTCCCACTCTGCTGAAATGGCCTCGCCTGGATGTATCACCCGGCACTGCCGGGCATCCAATCAGCCCAACCACACGCGAGAAGCATGCACGAACGTCTCATCGACTGGTGCCGATCCTTTGGGCCCGCGCCGTTGTCAGCGCGCCCCGGCGAATGGCTGCGTGCCGCGTTTGGCATCGGGCTGGCGTTGTTGCTGGTATTGCCTGCCGGCGCCTGGCTTTTCGGCGTTTCGATCAGTCTGCCGTTGGCGGCGCCGGCGGCTGCGACCGCCGTGCTGCTGTTCGTCGCCTCGTCGAGCCCCTTCGCCCAGCCGTGGTCGGTGATCGCTGGCAGCCTTTTGGCGACGGCGATCGGTGTTGCGTTCGGTGCCAGCGACCTGCCTGTGGCGACCGCCGCCGGGCTGGCGGGAGCCCTGGCGATCTTCGGTCTGTTTGGCCTGCGTTGTCTGCACCCGCCTGGCGCGGCGCTGGCTTTGGTCGCGGTGGTGGGCAGCCCGGAGCTGCATGCCTATGGTTTCCAACTGCTCTACCCGGTCGCGTTCAATTCGCTGCTGCTGGTTTCGGTGGCGTTGATATACAACAACCTCAGTGGCCATGCCTATCCGAAGCCTCGCGCAGCGAAAGGCAATCCGCACCACACCCTGGATTCCCTGCCCAGCGAGCGGATGAGCTTCAGCGAGGACGATATCGAGCGGGCCCTGGCGGATTTCGGCGAGTACGTGGACGTCACCCGTGACGACCTCGCACAGCTGATCAAGCAGACCGAGAAGCACGCGTTGCGGCGAAGCATGGGCAAGATCACCGCCGCCGATATCATGTCCCGCGATCTCTACTGGGGCACTGCCGAGTGCAGCATACAGCGCGCCTGGCGGACCCTGCGCGAGCATCGGCTGCATGCCTTGCCGGTGCTGCAGCCCGATACTCACGAATTGTTGGGCATCGTGACTCTGGTTGACCTGCTCAAGCATTTCCGCCCGACCTCTGGCCGGATCAACTTCGGTCAACTGAGATTCCTGCGCGGCGTCCAGCTGCGCATGATCATGAGCGCGCCGGTGGTCTCGGTGGCCGAGGACACGCACATGGTCGATCTGGTATTCCTGCTGTCGGACCGCGGTCTGCACTGCTTGCCGGTGGTCGACACACGGCAGCGGCTCTTGGGCATGATCACCCAGACCGATCTGATCGCCGCGCTCTATCGAAACTGGCTCAAGCATTTGCCCGATTGACGGTGGGTCGCTGTGCGGCGCTCAGATTTCGTACGTCCAGCGCGACCAGTCGTAGTCGTCTTCGGCCACCTCGCGCAGCAGTTCGATGGCGCGAAACAGCGCCGGTGACTGTGCCGCGCGCGAGTAGACCAGGTAGATCGGGTAGCTGAACTCCGGCGCCTGCTCGACGCGCTTGAGAACACCTTCGTCCAGGTAGCGCTGCACGACACGCGTGCGGAAGTAACCGCGACCGCCGCACTGCACCAGATACTGCAACGCCAGCGGCCCCAGGCTGAACGATAACGCCGCTCGGATATGGCCAGGCAGTGCAAGGTCATGCTGTTGGCGGAACGCAGGGCCCCAGTCGACGTAGAGGTAAGGTTCCGGATTGCTGGCATGCGCCACCTGGATCAGCTTTTCCTCCAGCAGTTGTTCGACCTGCAGGCCCGGCCAGTATTCGGGCTGATGCACCAGCGCCGCGTCCAGCGCACCGAGGTCGAGCTGCTTTTGCAGTTCGCTCCCGCTGGCCACTTCGTTGCGAAGCGCGTGGTCAGGCATCATCTGGCGCAGGCGCTGGACCCAGGCGAGCATCAGCGGGTTGCACAGGCTCACTTCGGCGCCGAGCGACAACAGTGTGTCGTAGCCACGCGGTAGCGGCAGGTCGCGCCGGGCCGTCTCCCAGGTCTGCACCAGTTGCGTGGCATAGGCGACGAAGCGTTCGCCGTCGCTGGTCAGTCGGGCGCCGGCTCGGTTGCGCACGAACAGCCTGCAACCGAGCTGCGTCTCGAGACTGCGAACTCGGGCGGTCACCGCCGTCTGGGTGATGTGCAACCGCTCGGCAGTGGCGATGAAGCTGCCGCTGCGGATGATCTCAAGAAAGGTACGGGCGAGATCGATGTCCATGCGAGGATGCTCATATCAAAGGGATTGATATGAAAGCAGGTTGACATCAGTAACGGAAGCCGAGAGTCCGTACGGAGGGTAGCGGGGCATTGCCCGCGTGAGCGTCCGGTCGTTTCGACTAGTGCGATGTACCCTCGGCGAACTCGATCTTGTTGCCGACGTTGTACTTGCCCGACGGTTTGTTCATCGGGATGCGCTTGATTTCTTCGAGGCTGCTCGCGTCATAAACGATCAGTGCGCCGTCCGTATCCCAGACGCTCAGCAACAGATAGCGGCCATCGTGAGTGAACTCGACATGCGCCGCGTTCTTGCCCGGCATGGGTCTGAGGGTATGGGCGACCGCCAGGGTCTGCTTGTCGATCAGGTGCACGGCGTCGTTGTTCGGACCGAAAAAGACGTCCGTCCAGGCATAGGCCGAGTTCGCATGGCTGCGCATGAAGAATCCCGGCCCTTCGGTCGGGATTTCCTTGATCAGCGTCCAGCTGTGCAGGTCCAGCACCGAGATCACGCCCCTGGCCACGTTGGGTGTGGCGAAGACCCATTGGCCGTTGCGCTTCCAGTAGATGCCCGAACCGAGGTGCGGCATGCCGGGCAGCGGAATGTCGGTGACGGCCTCGCCACTGTCCAGATCGATCACCTGGCCGCCGTGGGCTTTGCGCGAAGTGGCCAACAGGTAGCGATAGTCCGGGGTGAAGGAAAAATCATCGAGAAAGTCCCTGGCGATGATCCGTCGCGGCTTGAAGTCCGGCTCGCCCGCGTAGGACAGTTCCCAGGCTTCCTGCACATCCTTGAGCGCGACCACGAAACTGCCGCGCGGGGGCGCGGTGTACACGGCACTGACGCGCGAAGGCGTGCCGTCGGCAGCGATGGCCGGGATGTGTTTGACCAGCGACAGGTCATGGGCGTCCAGCAGTACCAGGTTGCCCGGCAGATAGTTGCCCACAAGTACCCAGCGACCGTCGTTGCTCACCGCCAGGTTGCGAGTGTTCAGCCCTGCGCGAACGTGTGCGATCAGGGTCAGGTTGTGCAGGTCGTAGAGGCTGATCCAGCCGTCGCGCGAGGCGAAGTAGACAAAGCGGCCATCGGGGGAGAATTTCGGGCCGCCGTGCAGGGCGAAGTGCGACGGGAAGTTGGCCAGTTCCTCGAAACGGTCGCCGTCCAGTATCCGTACATGGTGGTTGCCGGCCTCGACTACCACGAACAGGTTGAGGGGGTCGGCCCCATGCTGTGGGGTGTCGGGCAGCGACCCGAGATCGGCAAACAGGCGGTGGCTGGCACGGATATCGGCGTCGGTCCAGATCGGCGGAGTTGCGGCTGGTCGATAGAGATAGCGGGCCAGTCCATCGATCTCGGCATCATCCAGGCGGTCGCCGAAGGCGGCCATCTGGCTCGCCGGGCGGCCGTCGCGAATGACCGCACGCGCCTCGTCCGGCTTGATTCGGCTGAGGCTTTCCGGCAGCAACGCAGGCCCGGCGCCACCCAGACGGTTCAAGCCATGGCAGCTTTGACAATGCTGCTCATAGAGCGCGCCAGCCTGCACCGGCGATATCGCTTCGGGCGTGGCCTGGGCCGCGCCGCAGAGCACCAGCAGTGCGAACGGAATCAGTCGCATAGCGCCTCCCTTGCGGCCGGACGGGCATCGATGTGGGCCCGCAGACGGGCCGGAAACTCGATGGTGCGGTCCGCGAAGAGCCCGACCACCTGGCCGATCACGGTCAAGGTCGGTGGCTTCAGCTGCTGTTGTTGGGCCATCGTCGGCAGTTGTTTCAAGGTGCAGCGCACCACTTGCTGGTCCTGCCGCGTACCGTTGCCGATCAGCGCAGCCGGCGTGTCGAACGGCAGACCGGCCGCGATCAGGTTGCGGGAGATTTCGCCGAGACTGGCCAGACCCATATAGAAGACCAGGGTCTGCTTGCCTTCGACCAGGCTCGCCCAGGGCAGCTGCAAGGCGCCGTCTTGCTGTAGATGGCCGGTGATGAACTGGCAGGAATGGGCCAGGTCCCGATGGGTCAGCGCGATGCCGGCGTAGGCACTGCAACCGGCCGCGGCCGTGACGCCCGGAACGACCTGGCCGTCGATGCCATGCCTGAGCAAGTATTCGAGTTCCTCGGCGCCCCGTCCGAAGATGAAAGGATCGCCACCCTTGAGGCGCACCACTCGCAGACGCTGCTTCGCCAGATCCACCAACAGCTGATTGATCCGGGGCTGCGGCAGGCTGTGGTAGCCGCTGGTCTTGCCAACGTAGTGCCGCGCACAGCGCGCGGGCAACAGTTGCAACAGGTCGTCGCTGACCAAACGGTCGTAGACCACCGCGTCGGCCTGTTGCAGCAGGCTCCATGCGCGCAGCGTGAGCAAGCCGGGGTCGCCGGGGCCGGCGCCGACAAGGGCGACTTCGCCGGGACCGAGTGTGGCAACGAGGGGCGCGGGGAAAGGGGTGGGCTGATCCATGCTGACTCCTGAAAACTCATCTGGCTGCGTTTGCGCCGTGGCGTGACCGGGCGTTTATGAGTGCTGTCGTGGTATTCAGATCGCCACGCAGGAAATGCGCTGCGCAGGCGACAGGCCGATCTCTTGGTCGCTGAGGTAGCAGCCGGGGTCTTCGCCCCAGAGGTTGCCCTGCGCCCAGGCGCGGGTGCGGGTATTGCCGTTGCAGATCGGCAGCCAGCGGCATGCGGCGCAGCGGCCGCCAAGGGCGCGTGGGTGTTGCCGCAACCTGACCAGTAACGGATCGGGCTGCTCCAGCCACAGCTGGCGAAACGGCAGCCGTCGGACATTGCCTACGGTGTGTTGCCACCAGTAGGTATCCGGATGGACATCGCCGATGTTGTCGATATTGGCGATGCCGTTTCCCGATGCATTACCACCCCAGGCCCGCAGCATGATTTCCAGGTGCTCGCGATGGCGCGGCAGCCGTGCTTGCGCCCACTGCAGCATGAGCACCGCATCGGCGTCGTTGTTGCCGCTGACGAAATCGGTTTCGCGACCGCTCTGCACATCGTCCCAGGCTCGCTCGAACAGCTGGTACATGGCGTCGCGTGTCATCTGGTGATGCGCGTCGGCCTTGCGGCTGCGCCTGCCGCGACCGCTGTAATTGAGGTGCGAGAGATAGAACTTCTGTACGTCGTGTTCGCGCATCAGTGCCAGCAGCGCGGGCAGCTGCGCATGGTTGGCTTGGGTCAGGGTGGTGCGCAGGCCGACGCGGATGTGCCAGCGGCGGCACAGGTCGATGGCCTGCATCGAGGCGCGGAAGCTGCCCTTGAGCTGGCGCCAGTCGTCGTGCACGGCTTCCAGTCCGTCGATGCTGATGCCGACATAATCGAACTGTGCGGCAGCGATACGCTCGATGTTGTGTGCGTCGATCAGCGTGCCGTTGCTCGACAATGCGACGAAAAAGCCACGCCGACGGGCGTATCCAGCCAGCTCGAAAAGGTCTTCGCGCAGCAACGGCTCACCACCCGACAGGATCAGCACGCGAACGCCGGCGTCGTGTAGATCATCGATGACCTTCAAGGCTTCGACGGTGGTCAACTCATCGCGGAACGCACTGTCAGCGGAGGTTGCGTAGCAGTGTCGGCAGGTCAGGTTGCAGCGCCGCAGCAGATTCCAGATCACCACCGGTGGGCGCGTGCCGCCTGGGCTGCGCGCACCGGGCACCGGCTGTGTCGGTTGCACCAGGGCGCGCAGATAGTGGCTGATTCTCAACATGAGCGTCTCTCCTCGTGGCGACACGGCCTCGTCGGCCCGCATGCGTATCGCGTGCGTCGATGGGCGGAGCATCTCCGAGCGGCACGGGGAAATCCTTGATTGGAAACAATTAAAGGCGCGCCAGGCCTGGTTCGGCTCAAGCGCCTCAGACCGGCCGGATGGGGTTACCGACCGCGTAGTGGACGAAGGCGTCGACCGGGCAGCAGTGCGGCGATGACCGATGGACGGGCCCGCCTCACAGTCGCCCCAGGCTCAGCGGGACACGGCCATGCGCAGGCCGGTTTTTTTCAGAATGCGGCTGCTGACCAGCATGTCCTCGGCGCGACAGGCGTCGCCGAGCAACTGACGGATCGCCGTGCGGTAGGTGTCGATTTCCTCGGCGCTCCGGCCATGCACCATGGCGAACAGGTTGTAGCGCCAGTCGTCCCTGCGAGGCCGTCGATAGCAGTGGCTGACGAAGGGTTGGTTGCCGACCCGCGCGCCAAGACGGGCCATCTCGCTGTCCTCGACATCCCAGACGGTCATGCCGTTGTGGCGATATCCCAGACGATAGTGGTTCGGCACGGCGGCGATGCGACGGATGGCGCCTTCGGCCTGCATTTGCTGAAGCAGCTCGAGCGTCGCGTCCACGCTCAGCCCCAGCCGTTCGGCCAGCCAGGCCCAGGGATCGTCCACCAGCGGCAGGCCGGCTTCGGTGAGGCGGACCAGGCGCCTGGACAGCGCATCTGGATCAAAGCGGGAAGTGCAGTCCGACATGGTAGGTTTCCTCCTTCGGCAGGTCGAGCACCGTCAGACCGGTCTGCGATTCGATACGGGCGAGGCTGTCGGCAATGCCCTGCGGGGTTGCGCAAGCGAGCACGAACCACATGTTCCAGGTATGCGCGCGGCGATAGTTGTGCGCGACTTCGGGCATGTCGGCGAGCTGGGCGGCGACTGCGTCGAAACGTTCTTCAGGAACCGCCAGTGCCGCGAGTGTGAAGGCGCCACCGAGACGTTCGATATCGAACATCGGCCCGAAGCGCGTCAGCGTGCCGTCGTCCAGCATGGCCTGCACCCGCTCGCGCAGGTGTTGCGGGTCGGCGTCGAGTTCTTGCGCGACGGTCTTCCAGGGGTGACGGACCAACGGCAGGCCGTGTTGCAGGCGGTCGATGAGGCGGCGATCGAACTCATCCATGGACAGCCTCACTGTGGGCAGGCGGGGCGTAGCGGCCCCCGCACTGTTTGAACGCGTGGGTGCTGAACAATAGTCGATGGGGGACGGCGCTCAATCCGTGGTCGGCCAGCAGGCGCTCGATCAGGCTGCATACCTGCTCGCGCTCCCGGCCGTGCACCATGCAGAACAGGTTGTAGCGCCAGTCCGGCAGACGACGCGGGCGCTGGTAACAAAGGTTGATACCTGCCGCCTGTCCCAGCCGATGGCCGACCTCGTCGACCTGATCGTCGGCAACGTCCATCACCAGCATGGCGTTTGCGCGGAATCCGAGGGCACGATGTTTGAGAACCAGTCCGACACGGCGGAACAGGCCGTTCTCGTTCCAGCATCGGACCTGCGCGAGCACCGCTTCTTCGCTGGCGCCAAGGCGTTCGGCCAGTTCACGATACGGGCGTGCGGCCAGCGGCAGGCCCGCTTCGAGCAGCCGACGCAACTGCAGAGCCTGCGTCTCGTTGAGGGCGAGGGTCATGGTGCTTCTCCAATGGGAAAGCCAAGGTCGATGCGGTAGGCACACCGCATCGGCAGGTCCAGCGGCCTGAGGCCGGTTTGCGCTTCGATCTCCGCCAGCAGATGGTCCAGGTGCGCGCGATCGGGCCCGGTGAGTACGAACCAGAGGTTATAGGGATGCTCGCGATGGTAGTTGTGGTTCACCTCGGGGTAGCGGCTGATCTGTGTCGCCACGGATTCCAGACGATGCAGCGGCACGGCCAGCGCCACCAACGTGCTGGCGCCGGCGCGGCTGTGTTCGAACACCGGGCCGATGCGCGACAGGCCGCCGATTCGGTCCAGGTGACGAAGCCTGGCGAGAATGTCTTCTTCGCTGCAGTCCAGCGCCTCGGCCATCGCACGGTAGGGCTCGCTGCACAGCGGCATGCCGTGCTGAAAACGGTCGATCAGGCGGCGGCTGAGTGCGTCGATCTGCATATCAAAGCCCCGTCTCGTGCGCGCGGCTGCTGAAGAATATCCCGCTGGGGCTTTCGGCTGGCAGGCGCTTGAGCAGTTGGAGGCTGTACGGGTCCCAGACCTGGATTTCATTCCCGTCGCGCACCGAAAGCCAGAGCTGATCGCCGCGAGCGGTGAACTCCATGTGCAGCACGGCGGGGCCGGGCTTCAGCTCGGCGATGATTTCATGCGTCTCGCTGTCGATCACCTGCACCTTACCGTTGTCGGGGTGAGCGAAGTTGACCCAGACCTGCCGCGCATCCGGGCGCGCCATGACGAACACAGGCTGGCCGGCGACATCGATGGCATCGGTCTGCTTCCAGCTCTGCGAATCCATCACCAACACCCGGTGCTGGCCCACGGCCGGGACGAAGGTCTGGTTGCCCGCGACGGCCCAGCCTTCGAGATGCGGCATCTTGTATACAGGCAGCTTCTGCTGACCCCTGCCATAGCCGTCGAGAATGCGCTCGACCCCGCGCCGCGTGTGCCAGAGGTCTATCTTGGCCATGCCATCCTCGCCGAACAGGCCGGCTACGTAATAGCGGCCATCGGGCGTCAGCAGCGCGTCGTAGGGTTGCTTGCCGATATTTTCGAAGCGGGTGACCTTGGGCGTACGGCTTGCGCTGAAGTCCAGCAGCCAGGTTTCGTTGGTGTCGAACAGGCTGTAGATGAACCGCTGCCCCGGTGCGTCGATGACGCCCACGACGCGCGAGTTGCGGCTGCCGTCGGGCAGCGCGGTGGCGGGAATATCGGCGACTGGCTCGAGCGTGCGAGCATCGAAGACCTTGACCCCGCCCGGCTCGTAGTTGCCAACGGCGATCAGGCTGCCGTCCTGGCTGATCGCGCCGCCGATGCTGTTGCCGGCCTGGATCACGCGCCGATCGATGCGCTGTTCGAGCAGGTCGATCTTGCTCAGCCCGCCGTCGCGACCGAACACGTAGGCGTAACGCTGATCGCGGGAGAACACCACCGAGGCATGAGACAGATCGCCTAGCCCATCGACACGCCCCAGGCGCGTCATTGTGCTGCTCTCGATGATCTGCAGACTGCCGCTGGTGCGCTCGACCACCACGCCCAGATCACCCGTGCCGCGCAGTGGTTGCTGCGCGCAGGCAGCGAGAATGCTGGCTGCGGCGAGTATCAGCAGAGGACGAATCATGGTTTTGGATATCCTTCCAGGAGTAGATCGACGAGCCAGGCGACGTCCTGTTCGTCGAGCAGGGCATTCCAGCCAGGCATGGCGGTGCCGGGCCTGCCGTGGGTCACGGTGGCAATCAGGTTGTCACGGGGTTTGTTGGCGAGGGCGTCCTGTGTCAGCGCGGGGCCGAGGCCGCCGGTCATGCGCAGGCCGTGGCAGGAGCCGCAATCCTGCGCCAGCAGATGTTCGAGTTGAGCCTGGCGTTCGGCTGTAGGGACGTCGGCCAGGGCTGAGAAACCGGGGAGGAGGGACACCAGGGCGAGCCCCAAACCGAATACTGCCTGTCGGGACTGGATCACGATGTCCTCCTGGTTGTTATTTCTGGCTCAGAACCCACTCGGCGAGGATCTTGGCTTCTTCCTCGGTGACCGGGTTTGGTGGCATCGGGATCGGCCCCCAGACGCCCTGGCTGCCGTTCTTGATATGGCCGGCCAGCAGCTCGGCGGCGCCGTCCTGATCGGCGTACTTGGCGGCGACTTCCTTGAATGCCGGGCCAACCAGCTTGGCGTCGATGCTATGGCAGGCCGCGCAGGGCTTGCTCTTGAACAGCGTTTCACCATCCTGTGCCACGGCGGGCTGCAGGACCATCGCGCCGCCAAGGGCGAGCAGAGGGATCAGAACTTTCTTCATGAGTTACTTCCTCAAGGCTAAGTGGAGGAGTCTGCGCTCCCCCGATAGGGCACTCAGTACACGTCGTGCTGAGTGTTGTAGACGTTAAATTTACCGGTTGGGGTAATCAATCTTTTGTCTTTGATCACCTTTTTCAGCTTTAGCGTTTTGTCATCGACCACGACGATCGCGGACGCTTCATCCTGACCGTTCCACACCGAAAACCACACCTCGTCCCCGGCCTGGTTGTACTCCGGCTGCACGACGCGTTTGGCGCCACCGTCCAGGCCGGACCACTCACCGATCGGCAGTACCTTGTAGCCGCCGGCCAGGTTTTGTATATCGAACACGGCCACCGACTGGCTGATCGCTGCGTCCGGATGGAAGGTGGTGTCCAGGTACAGATGCCTGGATTTCGGGTGGGTCTTGATGAACAGCGAGCCACCTCCTTGCCCTTTCAGGGTCTCGACCACTTTCCAGGCGCTATCGGGATGTTTGTCCGGATCGGTGCCGATCAGCGAGATGGTTTCGTCGCCCAGGTGGCTGGTTGCCCACACCGGGCCGTAGGTCGGATGGATGAAGTTGGCGCCACGGCCCGGATGGGGCGTCTTGCCGACGTCCACCAGCGCGGCCATCCTGCGTTGTTTGGAGTCGATTACCGCCACTTTGTTCGAGTTGTTCGCCGCCGTCATGAAGTAGCGATGGCTGACGTCCCAGCCACCGTCATGGAGAAAAGGCGCCGTGCCGATGACGGTGGTGGTCAGGTTCTCGATGTCTTCATAGTTGACCAGCATGACCTTGCCGGTTTCCTTGACGTTGACGATGAACTCGGGGTGTTCGTGGGAGGCGATGATCGCCGCCACGCGCGGCTCGGGATGGTATTGCTGGGTATCGACGGTCATGCCCCGGGTGGAGACGATCTGCAGCGGCTCGAGCGTCTCGCCGTCCATGATGGTGAACTGCGGCGGCCAGTAATCGCCGGCGATGACGTACTTGTCCTCGTAGCCTTTGAACTTCGAGGTTTCCACCGACCGGGCTTCGATGCCGACTTTGATTTCAGCGACTTTGGTCGGCTCCTTGCCCCAGAGATCGATCATATCGATCTTGGCGTCGCGACCGATCACCAGCAGGTAGCGACCCGAGGCGGACATGCGCGATATGTGCACCGCATAACCGGTGTCGATGGTCTTGACGATTTTCTTGGTGGTGCCGTCGATCAACGCGATCTTGCCGTCGTCACGCAGGGTGACGGAGAACAGGTTCGGCAAGTCCAGCGCGTTCATCTGCTTGCTGGGACGATCCTGTGGCGGGACCAGCACCTTCCAGGAATCCTTCATCTCGGCCATCCCCCATTCAGGCGGTGTCGGCGGGGTGTGCTGGATGAACTTGGCCATCAGGGTGATCTGCTCCGGCGTCAGCGCATTGGAGGTGCCCCAGTTGGGCATGCCGGCGGGCGAACCGTAGGTGATCAGTGCCTCGAGGTAGGCCTGCCCGCGTTCCTGGGTGATATCGGAGGTCAACGGCTTACCGGTTGCGCCTTTGCGCAGGACGCCGTGGCAGCCGGCGCAACGCTGGAAGTAGATCTCCTTGGCGTGCTCGAACTCTGCGGCGCTCAGGTCCGGTGCGCCAGGGGTATGGACGACCTGGGCGCTCGCCGGGTCGATCGCGGAGGCCTGGCCCTTGTACGCGGCATCGGCGTTTTCCGGGTTCACGGCCGCCTGGGCAACGGCCAGGCCGAGCAGCGAAAAGCCGGCGATGAAGCCCGCCAATAGTGGTTTGCTCATACTCTTTTCTCCTCTGACCGCTTCGTGCGGTTCCTGCTGATGACGGCGATGTGGCAGTTCCCGGGTCTTGCTGTATGCGATTCGCATCCTAGATAGGCCTTTGGCGAACGCGCTTGATGGCAATCAAGAGTCCCCTTGGCGTGACGCCGTGTCGCGGGGCGGTATGCGCCAAGGGAAGCGAAGCGGTGCCCGGCGAGGCGGGCGCAGGGGGGCGCGGAACGCTTATGGCGGCTTCAGAACGACCTGGATTCGAGCGGGCTTGACCGTAATCAAGCTTCGCTGGCGGACGGCTTGAGGGGCCGCGAAGTGACGGTTAGTTTGTTGGCCAATATTTAACCAACCGCCGCAGTGAGGTATTGCCATGAACGCGCCTGAGACCCTTGCCGGCATGACGGATGCACCGTTCTATCAACCGCAAGCCAACGAGCACGCGCTTTTCGAGCAGGCCTGGCGCCACGGTATGCCGGTGCTGATCAAGGGCCCGACCGGCTGTGGCAAGACCCGCTTCGTGCAGCACATGGCGCACCGGCTCGGCCTGCCGCTGTATACCGTGGCCTGCCACGACGATCTCAGTGCAGCGGACCTGGTTGGCCGTCACCTGATCGGTGCGCAGGGCACCTGGTGGCAGGACGGGCCGCTGACCCGTGCGGTTCGCGAAGGCGGCATCTGTTATCTCGATGAGGTGGTGGAAGCGCGCCAGGACACCGCCGTCGTGCTGCATCCGCTGGCTGATGATCGTCGCGAGCTGTTTATCGAGCGCACCGGCGAATCGCTCAAGGCGCCGCCGGGATTCATGCTGGTGGTGAGCTACAACCCGGGATACCAGAACCTGCTCAAAGGCATGAAGCCCAGCACGCGGCAGCGCTTCGTCGCCATGCGTTTCGACTATCCGTCAGCGGCTGAGGAGCAGCGTATCGTTGTCAACGAGGCTCGGGTGGATGCCGCACTGGCGGCGCAGGTGGTCAAGCTCGGGCAGGCGCTGCGGCGCCTCGAGCAGCATGATCTGGAGGAAGTCGCCTCGACGCGATTGCTGATTTTCACGGCGCGCATGATCGGCTCCGGCATGAACCCACGCGAGGCCTGCATGGCGTGTCTCGCCGAGCCGCTTTCGGATGATCCGCAAACCGTCGCCGCCCTGATGGACGTGGTCGATGTCCACTTCGCATGAGCGCCTGGAGCCGGCGGGCCGGCGTTTGCCGGGCGACCTGGCGATGTGGTTCTTCATCCTGGCCGAGCTGACTGTCTTCGCGCTCCTGATCCTGGCGTTCGCCGTCACCCAGAGGCTCGAACCCGAGTCGTTTCGCGAAAGCCGCGCGGCACTGGACCGCTCCATTGGCCTGGCGTTGACCCTGAGCCTGCTGACCTCCGGGTTGCTCGCCGCCCTGGCGGTGGAGCAGGTGCGCAACGCGCAACCACGACGCGGGGCCGCCCTGTTGTTGGCCGCGCTGGTGACATCATGCGTCTACGTGGTGCTCAAACTGAATGAGTACAGCCACCTTGCCGAACGGGGGCTGGGGCTCGAGTACAACACCTTTTATACGCTGTACTGGATTCTCACCGGCTTTCATTTCCTTCACGTTCTGCTAGGCATGGTCATCCTGGGCTGGATGGCCGAGCGCTGCCGGCGTTGCGCCTATCGCGCGGGCGACTGCGCCGGCCTCGAGTCCGGGGTCCTCTACTGGCACATGGTCGATATGGTCTGGGTGCTGTTGTTCCCGCTGGTCTACGTAATCGATTGACGAGGTCCGGGATGTCCGCTTCGAATGTGCTGATTCTCTGCTGGCTCGGGCTGGCCGCGCTGAGCACCCTAACCGTGGTGCTGGGCAGCGCCGGCTCGACGTTGCGGATCGCCGCTGGGGTATTGGCGGTTGCGCTGGTCAAGGCGTGGTTGATCTCCGATGGATTCATGGAGCTGCGCCATGCGCCGCCGGCGTGGCGCCTGCTGCTGCTCGGCTGGCCGTTGGCGATGGCCAGCGGCATCCTGCTGGCGCTGCTGGGGTAACCGCTGGACCGCGCGGTCCCTAGCCCTTCTGGCGCAGGCAAGCCGGCACCGGCGACACGCAGCGCCCTGCCATTCCCGGGCGCCCGCCCGAGACCGAACAGCTCCCGATCGATCCCGCTAAAGACCGAGTGTTTCGTTCAGGTTTTTCTTGATTGCTATCAAGCAGGTTTCGATAGCTGCCTTCTTAAACTGGCCACGCCAACGCCATGAGGAGGCGACCATGTCCGACACCTTTACCAAGGGGATGGCCAGGAACATTTACTTCGGGGGAAGCGTTTTCTTCTTCCTGGTATTCCTGGGCCTGACCTACCACACAGAACAGACCTTTCCAGAACGATCCAACGAATCGGAACTGACCGAATCGGTGGTGCGAGGCAAAGCGGTCTGGGAAAACAACAACTGCATCGGCTGCCACAGCCTGCTCGGGGAGGGCGCCTACTTCGCGCCGGAACTGGGCAACGTCTTCCTTCGCCGTGGCGAGGATGCAGCCTTCAAGCCCTTCCTGCAGGCATGGATGAAAGCACAGCCGCTCGGCGTTCCAGGCCGCCGCGCGATGCCGCAATTCAACCTGAGCGAGCAGCAAGTCGACGATCTTGCGCAGTTCCTCAAGTGGACCTCGAAGATCGACACCAACAACTGGCCGCCAAACAAGGAGGGCTGAGCGATGAGCATTCTGAATCCGCATCTCAAATTCCAATCGCAGGCTGTCGCAAAACCCTACTTCGTGTTTGCGCTGATGCTGTTCGTCGGGCAGATCCTGTTCGGCCTGATCATGGGCCTGCAGTATGTCATCGGTGATTTCCTGTTCCCGTTGCTGCCATTCAACGTGGCGCGAATGGTCCACACCAACCTGCTGATCGTCTGGCTGCTGTTCGGCTTCATGGGCGCGGCTTATTACCTCATTCCCGAGGAAGCGGACCGCGAACTGCACAGCCCCAAGCTCGCCATCGTCCTGTTCTGGGTGTTCGCCGCCGCGGGCGTGCTGACCATCCTCGGCTACCTGTTCATCCCTTACGCCGGGCTGGCCGCGATGACCGGCAACGACCTGCTGCCGACCATGGGCCGGGAGTTCCTCGAACAGCCTACGATTACCAAGATCGGTATCGTGGTGGTCGCCCTGGGCTTCCTCTACAACATCGGCATGACGCTGCTCAAAGGCCGCAAGACCGCTATCAGCATGGTGATGATGACCGGCCTGATCGGCTTGGCCGTGTTCTTCCTGTTCTCGTTCTACAACCCGGAGAACCTGGCGCGCGACAAGTATTACTGGTGGTTCGTGGTGCACTTGTGGGTGGAAGGTGTGTGGGAACTGATCATGGGCTCGATGCTGGCCTTCGTCCTGATCAAGATCACCGGCGTCGACCGTGAGGTGATCGAGAAATGGTTGTACGTGATCATCGCCATGGCGCTGATCACCGGCATCATCGGTACCGGTCACCACTTTTTCTGGATTGGTGCTCCCGAGGTCTGGTTGTGGCTGGGCTCGATTTTCTCGGCCCTCGAACCGCTGCCGTTCTTCGCCATGGTGCTGTTCTCGCTGAACATGGTGAACCGTCGCCGTCGGCAGCATCCGAACAAGGCCGCATCGCTGTGGGCCATCGGTACCACCGTGACCGCGTTCCTGGGGGCCGGCGTGTGGGGCTTCCTGCACACCCTGGCGCCGGTGAACTACTACACCCACGGCTCGCAACTGACTGCCGCGCATGGTCACCTGGCGTTCTACGGCGCCTACGCCATGATCGTGATGACCCTGATCAGCTACGCCATGCCACGCCTGCGGGGCCTGGGTGAAGCGCCGGATGCTCGGGCTCAGCGCATCGAGATCTGGGGCTTCTGGCTGATGACCCTGTCGATGGTCGCGATCACCCTGTTCCTCACTGGCGCCGGGGTGGTTCAGGTCTGGTTGCAACGCATCCCGGCAGACGGTGCGGCCATGTCGTTCATGAATACCGCGGATCAGTTGGCCGTCTTCTTCTGGCTGCGGCTGATTGCCGGAGTGTTCTTCCTGATCGGCCTGGTCTGCTATCTGTACAGCTTCAGGCAGCGTGGCCGGGTGCCGATGGATGTGCCTGCCACCGCCGCTGCGGCCTGAGTGCCATCGCGACCTGCAAACGGCCCGGCTGACGCGTGCGGGCCGTTATCGTTTACGCACTGCGCCACGGAGTGATTGCTATGGCCTTTACCGTCGAAGTGGAAGAGTGGGTCGGCAGCATCTGGCACCGTTTCATCACGCGTCGCGCCAGTCCCGATTTCCCCGAGGCGAGCGTCGATCTACAGAGCATGCAGCGGTCGTTGTCGGTGCTGTTCCGGGCCATGGGCGGTGCCAGCGGCATCGGTGTCGAGGCCGCCAATGCGCGTGATCTGATGCTGCGGCGCAACCTGCTGCAACAGGTCGCTGGCACCTGCAAGCAGTTGCCAGTCGCCTGGTGCGACGCGAGCACCCTGCGTCTGCCGCAGCGGCTCGCGGTCTATCCCGAAGTTTCGCTCAATCAGGACCTCTATCGCTGGCTGGCGCTGCTCGCGGCGCAAGCGGGCGAGATGCGCCACTGGGCGCGGGACAACCAGCGCTGGACCCAGGCCATCCTGCAGCGCTTTCCCGCCATGCGGCCACGTTACGCACGGCTGGTCGACGCGCATCTGCAACTACGACCGGACCCGGCTACGCTGCCGAGCGCCGAGGGGGCGCTGGAGCGGGCCATCTGCCAGGCGCTGCGCGAACCGGGCAGCGTCTGGCAGTTTCCGCGCAGCGAAGTAGCGCCCTGGCCGCTGCCCATGTGGTTGTATCCGGGCGAACGTCTCGGCGCACCGCAGGCAACCGAGCTGACCGAAGAGGACCAAGACAACCGCCTGCAGGCGCCACCTGCCGAGCACAACGGCATGCGCAAGCGCGCCAGGCGCGTCGAGGACAGCACCAAAAAGGGCGGCCTGATGCTGTTCCGTCTGGAAAACCTGTTCAGCTGGTCCGAGCACGTCGAACTGGATCGCCAGGGCGATGACAGCGAGAACGAGGACGCCTCGCGCGTCGCCGAAGACCTCGATGAAATCGCCATGTCGCGTCAGCGCATGCAGAAGGGCGGCGGCCTCAAGCTCCACCTCGACCTGCCACCCTCGGACGTCGACGATATTCCGCTCGGCGACGGCATAAAGCTGCCGGAGTGGGATTACCGCAAGCAGCGTATGCAAGCCGATTTTGTCAGCTTGCAGATGATGATGCCGCGCGGCTGCGAGCCGATGGGCCTGCCGCTGCGGTTAGCCCCGCTGGCACGCAAGCTGCGGCGTCAGTTCGAACACCTGCGCAACGACCGACAATGGCTGCGCGGACAGCCGCAGGGCGCGGAGCTGGACATGCAGGCATGGCTCGATTTCTACGTCGAGCGGCAGCATGGCCAATGCGCCGAGCGCGGCTTGTTCATGGAGCAGCGACAGACTCGTCGCGACCTGGGCTGCCTGCTGCTGGCCGATCTTTCGATGTCGACCGATGCGCACCTGGACGACGAGCACAAAGTCATCGACGTCATTTGCGACAGCCTGCTGCTGTTCGGCGAGGCCTTGTCGGCGGTGGGTGACGATTTCGCGCTGTATGGCTTCTCGTCGCTGCGTCGGCATCAGGTGCGCATGCAGGAACTCAAAACGTTCGGCGAGCGTTACGGTAATGACACGCGTGGCCGCATCCAGGCGCTCAAACCGGGCTACTACACCCGCATGGGCGCCGCGATTCGTCAGGCCACCGGACTGCTCGGCAACGTTAAGCATCGGCGCAAACTGTTGTTGCTGGTCACCGACGGCAAGCCCAACGACCTCGATTTGTACGAAGGTCGCTACGGCGTCGAAGACACCCGTGAAGCCGTGCTCGAAGCGCGGCGACAGGGCGTGTTGCCGTTCTGCATCACCATCGACCGGGAGGCGGGCGACTACCTGCCGTACATGTTTGGCGCCAACGGCTACACCTTGATCGAAGACCCGCGACAGCTTCCGTTCCGTCTGCCACAGCTATACAAGCAGTTGACCCAGGCGTAGGGCGGCCGTCGCGCTTTGCACCCATCGGAACTTGCCCGGTGACTCGGTGATGCGTGATCCCCCGCGGGCCTGCGTGAGGCCGGACCAGCGCGCGTCGCAGGTGATGACATCGGCCAATTTCGCAGGGGTCTTAAGCCCACCATCCCTAGAACAGATGGCGCGGCAGCCAGACGATCATCACCGCGCAGAAGACGGCAAGCCCGGTGCAGAACCAGACGAATCGGCGCTGTCGTCGCTCCGGTGCACCGTCGGCGTAGGCCGGAAGGGGCATGCCACATTGGCTGCATTCGGATTGTTGCGGCGGATGGGGTTGCTGGCAGTACAGGCACTTGGGCATTGCGATGTCCTCTTGCATCAGCGGCAGCTTGCCATGGCCTGTGACCGATTCTGGTTGACCGCAATCAACCACGGGAAAAGCCGCACGGCCGGGCGGGTCGGCCACGGCGCCGCACGGTCGTCATCCGCCTGGCGATCATTCGAACTGTTCGAGGCGCTGGCGATCGAGAATAACGATCTGCCGGCCTTCCTGGGTGATGATGCCTTCGTCGATCAAGCGGCGGATGATTCTGGAGAAGGTCTCCGGCTGGATCGACAGGTGGCCGGCGATCAGCTGCTTGGCCATCGGCAGTTCGAAGCTGTTGCCTTCATCCTTCAGGCGCGCCAGTTGGGTCATCAGATAGCGCACCACGCGGTGGGTGGCATTCTTCAACGACAATGTCTCGATTTCATTGATGCGCTGGTGCAGGCGTACGCTCAGCTTGCCGAGCAGTGCGAAGGACAGCTTCTGGTTCGCTTCGAGCAGGCGCATGTAGGCCGCGTTGGCAAACCGGTAGACCTGGGTTGGGCAGACGGCCTGCGCCGAAGCGACGTAATTGGGTGTGTCCATGAGCATCATCGCTTCGGCGAAGGTCTGCCGGTTGCCGATCACCTCGAAGACTTTTTCCTGCCCGTCCGGGGTCAGCCGGTAGATCTTGACCGCGCCGGATATCACGAAATAGAACGAGTGGGCCGGTTCGCCCTGGTGGAACAAGTTGTCGCCCTTGTCGAGGTTGAGCAACTGGCTCGCACTCATCAGTTGGTCCATCTGTTCGTCGCTCAACGGCTCGAACAGATGGTGACTGCGAAGAATCTGGTTGTGTACGCGGTGCAGTATCATGCAAAGCATCCTGTTCTAATAATGATCGCGCTCGGGCGGCCCGCTTGAGCGATCGGTCGCCGCGCACCGCCGAGGTTGTATCAGGCTAGCCCGCGATGGGCGCTGACGTATTGATGCGCGCCGGTGTCGCGGTTCGGCGGCGAAACCGCATCAGGGGAGCGCGTCTGGGCGTGCGCGTTCGCCGCCGGGTTGCCGACGGCCAACTCCAGTGCCACGCCGCTGGCCAGCGCCAGGATCAACGCCACGGCCAAGCCCCACGCCAAGGGTTGGATGATCCCTTTCATGTCCTCTCCATTACCGCGCGAGCGGTGCGCCGGGTCGATCCGGTTCGCTGCCGCTGGGCCGAGCGGACGCGCTGAGGAACAGGATGTTGTTCTCCAGGTGAATGTGCTGCATCAGGTCGTCGCGCAGCTCCTCGAGGCCCCGATAGAGGGCGCGCCAGGTGTTGCATGCGCCCGCCGGCACGGTGATGTCATCGGTCAGCTCGGCCAGGCGCTCCAGCGCGGCACCGTGCTGGTCATGCTCGTAGCGCATCATCGCGATGGGCCCCTGGGTCTGCGGCAGCGCCATGTCGCGACGCAGCAGGGGAAACAGGATCTGTTCTTCCTTGAGCATGTGGCTTTCCAGTTCCTGCTGCATTCGCCAGAGATGCTCGGCGAGCCCCGCCGGGCAGCCCTCTGTCTTGCCATGCACCTGCTCGACGCGGTTGGCCAGGCGGATCAGTTCAGGGAGCTGCTCGCGATGACGCTCGTGGAAGCGCTTGAGGATGTGTTCGATCAGCGTGCCTATCGGCGCGTTTCGCCAGTCCGGCTCGGCCGCCGGGTCGCGGCTGAGCGCCGCGAGTTCATCCGCCAGGGCCTTGAGGTCAAGGTTGCGCTGCCGGGCCGCCTCGCGCAGCGAGGTATTGCCGCCGCAGCAGAAGTCCAGCTTGTGATGGCGAAACACACGGGTGGCCCCGGGGATGAGGCAGGCGAGATTGCCCAGGGTTTGCTCGGTAAGCGCGGTGGTCATGGCAAGGGCTTCCACGGTTCAGGTTGATGAGCACAACGCAAGCCGTATGCCATACACAAGTCATTGATTATAAAAGGATTAAAATTACAGATGGTAGAACTTACCCGGTTGGTTTAGGGTAAATAAAACCCAAAGGGTATGAGATACCATGCTGGAAGAAACATTGCTGGCCGACCTTATTACCGAGCTGCCCAATGCGGTTCGCCTGCAGCGTCTCGTGCATACCCTGCACCAGCGTTTTCGCTGCGGCGCGGTGGTGCTGCTGCGTCTCGACGAAGGCACGCTGCGCCCGTTGGCGGCCGTGGGGCTGGTGCAGGAGGTGCTCGGCCGGCGCTTCGTGGTAGCTCAGCACCCGCGGCTCGCTGCGATCCTGTCGCAACGCGATCCCACCTGGTTCGAGCCCGATAGTCGGCTTCCCGATCCCTACGATGGATTGCTCGACGCGCACGCCGGCGAACCCTTGCCGGTACACGATTGCATGGGCGTCAGCCTGTACGTGGAAGGCAAGCTTTGGGGCGCGCTGACCCTCGATGCACTGCATGCCGGCACCTTCGATGACGAGGCGCGACGCGATTTGCAGCGCTATACGTTGGTGATCGAGGCGGCGATTCGCACCACTCGGCTGGAGCATGAAAATCGTGGCTTGCGCCTGGCTCGCAGCGATGCGCTGGAGCCCATGCAGGTGCCGGGCGACAGTGAGATTCTCGGCCAGAGCCAGGTCGTTGCCGAGTTGCTGAGGGAGTTGGAGGTGGTCGCCGATTCCGAGTTGCCGGTGCTACTGCTAGGCGAAACCGGCGTGGGCAAGGAGCTGTTCGCGCGCTGGCTGCACCGTCATTCTCGGCGCCGGAACAAGCCGCTGGTGCTGGTCAATTGTGCGGCATTGCCCGAGTCGTTGGCCGAAAGTGAGCTGTTCGGCCACGTCAAGGGGGCTTTTTCTGGTGCCACGACGGACCGGCCCGGTCGTTTCGATGCGGCCAATGGCGGCACCCTGGTGCTGGACGAGGTCGGGGAGCTGCCGCTGGTGGTCCAGGCCAAGCTGCTCCGCACCCTGCAGAACGGCGAGATTCAGCGGCTCGGAGCAGACAAGCCGCGGCAGGTCGACGTGCGGATCATCGCCGCGACCAATCGCAACCTGCGGGAAAGCGTGCGCGATGGGCATTTCCGAGCCGATCTCTATCACCGCCTGTCGGTCTACCCGGCGCCGATTCCACCGCTGCGCGAACGCGGCAATGATGTGTTGATCCTGGCCGGCTACTTCCTTGAACTGAACCGCGCCCGATTGGGCCTGCGCAGCATGCGGTTGTCGCCGGCGGCGGAACGGGCGCTGTTGGGATATGGCTGGCCCGGCAACGTACGGGAACTGGAGCATGTCATCAGCCGCGCGGCGTTGCGATTGCTCAGCCGTGGTGCCTCGCGCAGTGAGATTCTCACCCTCGAACCCGATCTGCTCGACCTGGACAGCGTGCAGGGCGCCTCGCTCGCTCCCCTTGCCGAACCGCAGCCGTTGCCGACCGAAGCTGGGATCGTCTCGCTGCGCGAAGTGGTCGATGACGCTCAGCGGCAGGCGATCATCCGTGCGTTGCAGGCCAGTGGCGAAAACTGGGCGCAGGCGGCGCGGTTACTGGATGTCGACGCCAGCAACCTGCACAAGCTGGCGAGGCGCCTGAGGCTCAAGTAACCCGTGCGGTGGGCGCCTCGTCTGCAACGCAGGTGGCAAGCGGGCGGTCGCTCTTTGCCGCCAATCGGTACGAGTCGTACCGGCTGTGGGGTGGTCTAAGCTGCAGACCACTACCCAACGAGGAGATTTCCATGGCCCTGGACCATGACCAGTTCGACGCGCTGCTGACCGAGGCGCTGGCCCATGCCGAACGCGCGGCCAGCGAGAACGACCCGCAACATTATCAGCAGGCATTCGTCGCCAGCCTCAAGGCGATGCGCCTGCTGGCCGAAGAGTCCGGCTCGTGGCGGCAGATGGTGGCGCGTGCGACGGAAGAGTTCGAGGGAGACGAGGGCATATGACAGCACGCCGCAGGTCGTGAGCGACAGGCGATGCCCGTCTATCCAGGCTCATCGAGCGTGCCGGTGACGCGCTGCTCCCGCCCTTGACCTTCATCAATGCCGACCTCGGGTCGGCTACCTAGACTGCCGCCTCTCGTCCGACCGGGACGGGCGCCGCGCCGCTGGCCCGGCGAGCATGAACCGCACGTCTAGGGAGTTGCCATGCACTTGGTCTGCCCGGCAGGTAGCCTGCCCGCGCTAAAGGCCGCCGTCCAGCAGGGCGCCGATGCCATCTATGTCGGTTTTCGGGACGACACCAACGCCCGTCATTTCGCCGGCCTGAATCTGGATGACAAACAGCTGGACAAGGGTCTGCAACTGATCCGCGAGAAAGGCCGTCAACTCTATGTGGCCGTCAATACCTATGCCCAGCCGGAGGGCTGGTCGCGCTGGCAGCGAGCAGTGGACCGGGCGGCCGACATGGGCGTCGATGCGTTGATTGCCGCAGACCCCGGCGTGCTGGGCTATGCGGCCAAGCGCCATCCTCAGCTCACGCTGCACCTGTCCGTCCAGGGCTCGGCGACCAATGCCGCAGCCTTGGCGTTCTACCACCAGCGCTACGGCATCAAGCGCGCGGTATTGCCTCGGGTCCTGTCGCTCAGGCAGGTCAAGCAGGTCGCCGCCAGCAGCCCGGTACCGATCGAAGTCTTCGCCTTCGGCAGCCTGTGCATCATGGCCGAAGGACGCTGCCATCTATCGTCCTACCTCACCGGCGAGTCACCGAACCTGTGCGGGGTCTGCTCGCCTGCCAAGGCGGTGCGCTGGAGCGAAGAGCCGGAAGGCCTCACCTCGCGCTTGAACGGTGTGCTCATCGATCGCTACGCCGAGGGCGAATCCGCGGGCTACCCGACCCTCTGCAAGGGGCGCTTCATGGTCAACGGCAAACGCTTCCATGCACTGGAAGAGCCCACCAGCCTGAACACCCTTGCGCTGATTCCGGAACTGGCAAGCATCGGCGTCACCGCGATGAAGATCGAAGGCCGCCAGCGCAGCCCCGCTTATGTCGAGCAGGTGACCCGGGTCTGGCGCGCAGCGCTCGATGCCTATCTGCAGGCGCCGCAGCATTACGTAGTCCAGCCCGGCTGGCGCGAGGTGCTGGGTGGGCTCTCCGAGGGCTCGCAAACGACGCTCGGCGCTTATCACCGAGCGTGGCAGTGAATCTTTCCGCGAGGAGCCAACCCATGAAACTCAGCCTCGGCCCCGTGCTGTTCTACTGGGATCGCCAGCGTACGCTGGACTTTTATGCCGACATGGCCAGCCAGCCGCTGGATGTCATTTACCTGGGGGAGACCGTCTGCTCCAAACGCCGTGACCTGAGCCTGGACGATTGGATCGGACTGGCGCGCGAGCTGGCCCAGCAATCGGCGGCGCAGCCCGTGCTCTGCGGCCTGACGCTGGTCGAGGCCGCATCGGAGCTGTCGGGTTTGCGCCGCCTGTGCGACAACGGCGAGCTGCTGGTGGAAGCCAACGACATGGGCGCGGTGCACTACCTGTCCGAGCGGCGCCTACCCTTCGTTGCAGGACCGGCACTTAACCTTTACAACGGCTACGCCCTGGCCGAACTGGTCCGCAGCGGTATGCAGCGCTGGGTACCGCCGGTTGAAATGTCTGGAGCGATGCTCCGGGACGCGCGCGCGCAGCTGTCGCGGCTCGATGTCGCGATGCCGGAAATCGAGGTGTTCGCCTATGGCCACCTGCCGCTGGCCTATTCGGCGCGCTGTTTTACCGCGCGTGCTGAAAACCGGCCGAAAGACGATTGCCAGTTCTGCTGTCAGCACTATCCCGAAGGTATCGCGCTGCTGAGCCAGGAAGGCGAGGCTCTGTTTACCCTCAACGGCATCCAGACCCTGTCCGCCTCGGTCAGCAACCTGCTGGCGGACTACCCGGCGCTGGTCGAAAGCGGCGCCGACTTGCTGCGCTTGAGCCCACGGGCGTCGGGGATGGGCGAGGTGATCGCTGCATTCGATACGGTTCGCAAGGGTGGCTTGCCACCGCTCGCCGTCGAAGGCTGCAACGGGTACTGGCACGGCGAACCGGGCATGCGGCGCGCAGAGGAGGCCGGCTTATGCTGAAGCCTCGTGCGCGGCTGTTGAAACTGGGTGAGCACCTGCTACCGCTGGCTGCACGAACGCCGTTCCTGCTGCAGCGCATCGCCCTTGAGCGCAGTCTCGGACAGGTGTTTGCCGAGCCCCTGGCCGAGGGCGCCTTCGAAGCGCTCGAGGGGCACTGGATGCGCCTGGAAGTGGTCGACCTCAAGCTTGCCTGGTCCCTGACCTGCGATCGCCAGCGATTGCGTATCGCCGAGCAGGCGCCGGTGGAGGTGACCATCAAAGGCAACTGGCGGGAGTTTTTGTTACTTGCCAGTCGCCAGGAAGATCCGGACACCTTGTTCTTCCGTCGTCGGCTGGTAATCGAGGGCGATACCGAGCTGGGGCTGGCGATCAAGAACCTGATCGACAGCCTTGACCCGGACCTGTTGCCGCCTTGGTTGTGGAAGCTGTTGCGCAGCGCCGGAGAGGAAGTCGCACAAGCCGGCACTGAACGGATGGCCAATGCCTGATCAGGCATGGGCGCGCGGCGCTACACCGAATGCGGCCGGTCTTGCCGTCTCATGCGATCGCTGGCGAGGATGTTGCACATGTCTTCGAACAGCGCATCGGCTTCGGCCCCGGAGCAGTCTTCACGGTAGCGCTTGCGCAAACCGTAGCGGCTGAGAGTGATGTGCACATCGGCGGTCACCGCGTGCTGGGCCAGGCAGGCGCGGGCGCAATGCAGCGGGCAGCCGTCGTTCGCCAGGATCGGTCGACCCGAGTTGGCCTTGTTGACCAACGAGCCGACCCGCCCGCCGATACCGGCAATGCAGGACATCTCAGCCAGACCGGCGCGATCGAGGCGCACCGCGAGCGTATTGGCCAACTGCGCAACGTTGGAGCAGCCCGAGCAGGAATACACCAGGGGCAGGCGAGGCGTCGGCATGCTGTTCTCCTTATCCGACAGGTCTGCGCAGTATCCCGTCCAGATCCCTGACGGCCCTTGACGATCATCAAGAGCTGGGACAATTCGCCGCAGGTCAATCCCGGTAGGTGGCCAGGCCCTGGCTGTCGAGTATTTCGATGCGGCGGCGATGCACGTTGATCATTCCCGACTCGATCAGCCGATGGAGGATGCGGGAAAACGTTTCCGGTTGGATACCCAGCTTGGAGGCGATCAGCCGCTTGGGGATATCGAGGGTGACCACGCCGCTGTCGTCCTCCTGCGACTGGTAGAGAAAACGCACCACGCGGTGGCTGGCGTTGGCCAGCGTCAGGGTGTCGATCTCGTTCATCCGCTGGTGCAGGCGGATACTCAGCGTGGCGAGAATGTCCAGGCAGATGCTTGGGTGCTGTTCGAGCATGCGCCGGTAATGCGGGCCATGCAGGCTGGCGACGAGGCTGGCCTTCAACGCGCTGGCGCTGACCGGATAGTTCGGCGCGCCAGTGAACAGCAGCGCTTCGGCGAAGGATTCGCCGCCACGGATCACCTCCACCAGCTTCTCCTGGCCGTCGCTGACCACGCGGTGCAGCTTCACCTGGCCGCTGAACAGAAAATAGAACCGTTCCGCCCTGTCTCCCTGGTGGAACAGCGATGCGCCCGCGGGCAACCGTTTGAGGTTGGCCGATGCGCAGACCTCCTGCATCGCCGGTTCGGGCAGTCGGCTGAACAGATGATGGCGGCGAAGCGCGGCAACAAGGGAGGTTTCGGTAAGCATGGGGCCTCCGCCGGGATGCGTCCGGGATTGTTCGAAGCTGCATGCTAGAAGCCGGGGCGAGGGGCCTTCCTTGATTACGAACAAGCGCGAGCGTCGCGGCTGAAGGCAGCCTGGCGCTGAAATGACACCGGAGCCGAATTGACAACGGTCAATTCAGTTTGCTCGGTCAGGCCCTACATTTACACCATATTGTGGTTTAGCTTGGAATTTTATCTACATATGGTGGTGTCGTGATGTCCGCGCATGAGGAAGTAAATCGCCCCGTCTCGCTGCATAAGCGCGATGGGCGTCTGGTGGCGTTCGAGCTCGCCAAGATCGGCTCGGCAATCGAGGCGGCTGGCCGGGCCACCGAGGCGTTCGATGGCGCCACGGCCGCTGTACTGGCTGCTGAGGTCCTGGCGCGCTTGCCCGTACCGGTGGTTGAAGTGGAGCGGGTGCAGGATGCGGTCGAGCGCGTATTGATGGAGTCGGGGTATTACGCGACGGCGCGTGCCTATATCGTCTATCGCGAGCAGCATGGCCGGTTGCGTCGCGATCGCAAGACGATGCTCGATGTCGCCGCTTCGATGAACGAGTACCTGACCCGCGAAGACTGGCGCGTGCGAGCCAACGCCAACCAGGGTTATTCGCTGGGCGGATTGATTCTCAACGTCTCCGGCAAGGTCACTGCCAACTACTGGCTGGACGAGGTGTACAGCCGGGAAATCGGTACCGCGCATCGCGAGGGCGATCTGCATATCCACGATCTGGACATGCTGGCCGGGTACTGTGCCGGTTGGTCGTTACGCACCTTGCTCAACGAGGGGTTCAACGGCGTCGCCGGGCGGGTCGAGGCGGGGGCGCCGAAACATCTCTCGAGTGCGCTGGGGCAGATGGTCAATTTTCTCGGCACCTTGCAGAACGAGTGGGCCGGTGCCCAGGCATTCAGCTCATTCGATACGTATCTGGCGCCCTTCGTGCGCAAGGACAAGCTGACGTTTGCGCAGATCCGTCAGGCGATCCAGGAGTTCATTTACAACCTCAACGTGCCGTCGCGCTGGGGCACCCAGACGCCCTTCACCAACCTGACGTTCGACTGGGTCTGCCCGGATGATCTGCGCGAGCAGGTTCCCCGTATCGGCGGCCAGGAGATGCCCTTCGCCTACGGCGATCTGCAGGCCGAGATGGAATTGATCAACCGTGCCTACATCGAGGTGATGCAGGCCGGCGACGGACTCGGTCGTGTATTTACGTTCCCGATCCCCACCTACAACATCACGCATGACTTTCCCTGGGACAGTGAGAATGCCGATCGGCTGTTCGAAATGACCGCTCGTTACGGGTTGCCGTACTTCCAGAATTTTCTCAACTCCGACATGCAGCCCAATCAGGTGCGTTCGATGTGCTGTCGGCTGCAACTGGACGTGCGCGAACTGCTCAAGCGTGGCGGCGGCTTGTTCGGCTCCGCAGAGCAGACGGGATCGTTGGGGGTTGTGACCATCAACTGCGCGCGTCTGGGCTATCTCCACCAGAGCGATCGCAGCGGGCTATATGCGCATCTGGACGCATTGCTGGACATGGCCATGCGCAGCCTGGAGGTCAAGCGCAAGGTCATTCAGCACCATATGGATGCCGGACTTTACCCTTATACCAAACGCTACCTCGGCACCCTGCGCAATCACTTTTCCACCATCGGGGTAAACGGTTTGCACGAGATGGTGCGCAACTTCACCGAGGACGCCGAAGGGCTGCACACCACGGCGGGGCGCGCGCTGGCCATCGATCTGCTTGACCATGTACGGGCAGCGCTGGTGCGTTTCCAGGAGCAAACCGGGCACCTGTACAACCTGGAAGCGACACCGGCCGAGGGCACCACCTACCGATTCGCCAAGGAAGACCGCAAGCGTTTTCCGGACATCCTCCAGGCGGGTTCGGCACAGGCGCCGTATTACACCAACTCATCGCAATTGCCGGTGGGCTTCACCGATGACCCCTTCGAGGCGCTGATGCTTCAGGACGAGCTGCAGACCCGATACACAGGCGGCACGGTGCTGCATCTGTACATGGCCGAGCGGATTTCCTCTGCGCAGGCCTGCAAGCGCCTGGTGCGCACGGCGCTCGAGCGCTTTCGGTTGCCCTACCTGACCGTCACCCCGACTTTTTCCATCTGCCCGGTGCACGGCTACTTGAGCGGTGAACATGAATTCTGTCCGAAGTGCGACGAGCAATTGCTCGGCAAACAGCAACCTTGCTGCGCCGAATCAATGTAGCCGCGTGCGCACCGGCGATCATTGGCACATCGACCTCACACGGCTCGCCAGCACCCTGGCGTCCAGCACGCCTTACCCACCCAAGGAGTCAATACACATGAACCCGACCAATCGACTGCCGGAAGCTCAACGCCAGCGCTGCGAGATCTGGACCCGCGTCATGGGCTACCACCGCCCGGTCGCGGCATTCAATCCTGGAAAGCAGTCCGAACATCGCGAGCGCCGGCACTTCACCGAAGCGGCGGCACAGGCAGCGGTGGTGTGACTGCAGGGCTACGGGTCGGCGGGCTGGTCCCTCTGACCACCCTGGACTTCCCCGATCACCTGGCGTGCGTATTGTTCTGCCAGGGCTGTGGCTGGCGTTGTCGGTACTGCCACAACCCACAGCTGATCCCGGCACGCAGCGAGCAGGAGAGGGGGTGGAGCGATATCCTCGCGTTTCTCCGGGAGCGTATCGGCCTGCTCGAAGCCGTGGTCTTCAGTGGTGGGGAGCCGACCTTGCAACTGGCGCTACCCGAGGCGATCGCCGACGTCCGCGCGATGGGTTTCAAGGTTGGTCTGCACAGCGCGGGAATCAAGCCCAGGCTGTTCCGCCAGGTCCTGCCGCTGGTGGACTGGGTCGGCTTCGATGTCAAGGCGGCGCCCGAGCGAAGCACGCTGATCACTGGCGTCGAAGGCAGCGGGGCGGCCAACTGGAAGAGCCTCGAAGCGCTGCTGGCCTGCGGCGTCGAGCATGAGTGCCGAACCACCGTGCATTGGCAGCTGTTCGATGCCGAGCAGCTATGGGATCTGGCACAACGCCTGCGGGCACTGGGTGTCGAGCGTTTCGCCGTTCAGTACGTACGCACCGCGACGATGTGCGACGAAACCCTCGCCGAAAGCCGCCCACCGTACGATCAGCAGAAACTCTGGGATCGGCTCGGTCGACTGTTTCCCTCTTTCGTTCTGCGCGGTTGAGCCCATCACCGGAACGGTGCCGAGCCGGGGTTGCGCAAGGGCAGGGGCCGTTGCGCTGCAGCCCACCAGGCGCTATCCGAGCTGGTGGGCTTCAGCCCATCCTCGGTAACGAACGAGTCAACTCCAGCCCCAGAACTGCAGGAACCAGCCGTAACCGACTACCGCGGTTGCCGCCCCCACGCAACTGAATGCCAATACCCGGCGTAGACCATTGGCACCGTGACGGCTGATGACCCGCCAGGCCAGGTGAAGACTCCAGGCGATGGCACCGGCCAGCAAGAGCGCGCGGACCGGTTGCGCCCAGGCGAGCACGAACCCTTCGTAGCGCAGCAGCTTGACCGTCGTCGCTGACAAACCGAGGAACAGCCCGGCCCCGGCCAGCGGAGTCAGGCTCAGCGCCAGGTGGTGAAATACGCGTTCGGCCCGGTTCATCAGCCGCACCGCTACGCGCAGCAGCAACCACAGGGCACCGCCAATCAGCAGCGAGCACGCCCCGATGTAGGTGAGGATGGCCGCACCATCGAGCCAGGTGAAGGCGTCGTTGGCTTGCGGATAATGGGTCAGTAGCCACCAGGGCGCATTGGCCTGGAGCGGCCAGAAGATGTCGCGGTCGACCAGCCATTCGGCAGCGGTTTGCTTGAGCGCGATGAACCACGGGCTGACCGTCCATTGGAAAGCGCCCATCGCCAGGCCGATCATGCCGAACAGCAACAGCGTGCTGTCCCAATGCCCATGCTGCGGTTGCTCGCCGACGATGAGGATTTCCTGATTCGGTGACCGCGCGGCAAGCGCGACCGCGCCCCGCTGACCACTGCAGCGGCCGCAGGCGTGGCATTCGCTGTTGCCTTGCATGCGTCGGATGTCGATCAGCGGGGCGCAATTGGGCGTAGCCAACCGTGGGCCTTCGTTGGCCTGCCAACGTTGTTCATCGACCTTGTAATGCAGCGGTGCAAGGCGTGCGAGCAGACCGAATACGCCGCTGACCGGGCACAGGTGCCGACACCAGACGCGCTTGCCGCGACCGTAGAAGAACCCGACCAGCATTGCCGCGACCGTCGAGCCGCCAAGAATCAGCGCCGCGGCACGACCGTAGTCGTAGACGCTGATCAACTGACCGTAGACGGTGGTCAAGACGAAGGCGATGGTGGGCCAGCCACTCCAGCGAATCCATTTCGGGGTGCCCTTGTTCAGTCCGCGCCAGCTGATCCATTCGCTGAGCGCGCCTTCCGGGCAAAGCAGCCCGCACCAGAGCCGGCCGAAGATGACCATCGACAGCAACACGAACGGCCACCACAGGCCCCAGAACAGGAACTGGGCGAACACGGTGATGTTGTCGAGCATGCGCGCCTCGGAAGGCGGCAGCGACAGCACCGCCGGTATCAGCAGCAGGACCAGATAGAAACCGACCACCAGCCACTGGATCAGGCGGATGGTCTTGGCATGCTGGCGCAGCAGATCACCGATACGCGCCAGCCACGGGGTATGGACGATCATGCGGTGCGGGCCTCCAGGCGAGCCTCCGGACTGGGTCGCAACCAGGCCCAGACGGCCAGCCAATACAGGGCCATGAGGATCACCGACGCCAGCGAAGGCATTGCGCGGTAACCCGTCAGTCCGGCGATGGTGCTGCCCAGCGTGCCGCCATCATCGAGGACGGAAGAGGTGTCCCACAGCGGATCGCCGAAGACCGTGTAGAGCACTTCCGGCACATCCATGCCCATCAGCTGACCGCTGAAACGGTCGAGCCCGGCCATCAGCAGGGCGGCGCCGAGCAGCAACAGCAAGGCTTCGCTGACGGTGAAGAAACGCCTCCAGGAAAACACCCGACTGCCGGCCTGCAAGGCGAAGTAGCTGAGCAGCGCAAGGGCGAAACCGAGCAGCCCGCCAATGACGAAACTGGTCAGGTCCGTGCCCTGTTGCTGGTGGCCGATACCGTAGAGAAACACCACGGTTTCGCTGCCTTCACGCGCGACGGCGAGCATCGCCAACAGCAGCAGGCCGACGCCGTTGCCCTGGTCGAGGTGGCTTGCAGCGCTGTCGACCAGCTTGCGCTTGAGGTCGCGCCCGTGGTGGTGCATCCAGCCCACCATCTGCAGTATCAGCGCGCTGGCCACCAGCAGCATGGCGCACTGGAACCATTCGCCCGCTGGGCCTGCGAGCCACTCGCTGGCGCTGAGAATGCCCCAGCCCAGCAGCGTCGCCAGGCCCAACCCGGCCCACACGCCGCCCCATAGCATGCGCAGTGCATACCGGTTGTCCGGTTGCTGGCTCAGCCAGGCGTGCAGTATGCCGATGACCAGCAACGCCTCGACGCTTTCGCGCCAGACAATGAACATCGATTGGCCCATGTCGCTTCTCCTGTGAGGGAACTACTTGGCGATGATTTCCCCTTCCGGGAGGTCCATGTGGAACTCGTCGAAGAAGGGGTAGCGGCCCGGTTTGAGCGGATGGATCACAACAAACGAGGTGACGCCGGCCGAGAGCACCTTTTCCACCCGAAGGGGCGTGCTTTCGAATTCGGTCGGGCCGTTTCCGGCGTTGTTGATGACGATTTTGAAGCGTTGACGGGCCGGCACTTCAAGGGTCGCAGGCTCGAAATGGCCGTCACGGATGGTCAGCTCGTAGGTCGGCAAACCCGCCTGGGCACCACCGGCGATGCCGGCAGTGAGCAGGGCGAGGGCGGGAAGCAGATGGCGTCGCATGCTGACCTCCAGCTCAATAGCCGCCTTTTTTGCCGATGCCGGCGTAAGTGAACTCGTAGTTCAGCTCGCAGCGCTCGAACCATGGAGCGACGCCCGTTTCCTTGTCGACGTGGCGTCCGAACATGGCGTGCCCGCCGCCCGGTGGCAGGATGGTGAAGGTCAACTGGTACTTGCCAGGGCCCATCAGCTTGACGTTATCGCCATAGTGCGGCCCATCGTTGGCAACCATGGGATGGAAGTCCCCTTCGATTTTCTCGTCCGATCCCTTCTTGGTCAGCGCGTAGCGGATGTTCAGGTAGGACACGAAGCTGCCTTCCTGCCAGCCGTTGCGGTTGTCCTCGGTGGCAGCAATATCGGCTTCCAGATGAACGTCGGATTGCGCCGCATCGAGCATCATGCCGGCAGGCTCCATTTCGACCGGCTGCAGGTACACCGCGCCGACCTCCATGCCACCGCATTGCTGCGGTTCACCGATGGGATATTCCTTGGCCTGGGCGAGGGGAGCCAGGACCAGCGAAGCGATAGCGAGCGTAACGGGAATGCGCATGAAGCCTCCATGAAGGGCGTGGTAATTGACAGCCCGAGTGTTACATTTGCGGGTGTGAACGATAATGATTCTCGTCAATTATGGGTGAAATACTTTGTTACGTATACCGCGATACCTTGCGGGTAACTGGCTCGCAGAGGCGCAGGCTCGCGGATGACGGGGGGCTGGCGTCTTCCGCTGCGTTACGTTGTCACACCCTTTGAGCGTGCCGTCGTGGCGGATGAATCGGCGCGCTCCGGGCATTGCCCGTGTGCGTTGAGCGCGACGCGGCCTTACCATGTGTCTTTTCGAGTCGGGGGAGCCTATGCCTCAAACCATTGCACTGGACGCCCGAACCGCCCGTGTGCTGCCCTGGCTGGTGGCGATCGCCTTCTTCATGCAGACGCTCGACGGCACCATTCTCAATACCGCGCTGCCCGCCATGGCCCGAGACCTCGCCGAAGACCCGCTGCGCATGCAGGGAGTCGTCATCGCCTACATGCTCACCGTGGCGTTGCTGATTCCGGCGTCGGGATGGGTCGCCGATCGCTTCGGCACCCGGCGTGTGTTTTTCACCGCGATCGTGTTGTTCACCCTTGGCTCGTTGCTCTGTGCGATGAGCGTGACCTTCAACCAACTGGTGATGTCGCGTGTGCTGCAGGCGGTCGGCGGCGCGCTGATGCTGCCGGTCGGGCGGCTGGTGGTCCTGCGTGCTTATCCCCGCAGCGAGTTCGTAAGGGTGATGACCTTCATTGCGCTGCCAGGCATGGTCGGTCCGTTGATCGGGCCAACGCTCGGGGGCTGGCTGGTGCAGTACGCGTCCTGGCACTGGATATTTCTGATCAATCTGCCGGTGGGATTGATCGGCTGCATGGCCGCATTTCGCTTCATGCCCGATCTGAAAAGCGCCGAGCGGATTCGCTTCGATGCCGTCGGCTTTGTGCTGTTCGGGGGCGCGATGGTACTGATCACCGTCGCCCTGGAGGGGTTAGGGGAGATGCACATGCCGCACGCGCGCGTCCTCCTGCTCATGGTGTTTGGCAGTGCCTGCCTGGCGGCCTATTGGCTACGCGCCGGGCATGTCGACAGGCCGTTGTTCAGCCCGACGCTGTTTCATACCCGCAGCTTTGCCGTCGGCATCTTCGGCAACCTGTTCGCGCGCCTGGGAAGTGGCGCGTTGCCCTTCATGCTGCCGCTGCTGTTGCAGGTCGCGCTGGGGTATTCCCCTGCGCAAGCGGGCATGACCATGATTCCGCTGGCACTCGGTGCGATGCTCATCAAACCCCTGGCCAAGCCGCTGATAGACCGGCTCGGCTATCGGCGCATCCTGGTCGCCAACACCCTGCTGCTCGGCAGTCTGATCGCCAGCCTCGCAACGATCGATGCGCATACGCCAACGGTGCTCTTGCTGGCGCACCTGAGCGTGATAGGCATGGTCAATTCCATGCAGTTCACGGCGATGAACACCGTGACGCTGGTTGGCTTGAGCAACGAGAACGCCAGCAGCGGCAACAGCCTGCTGTCGGTGGTGGTGCAGTTGTCGATGAGCCTGGGCGTGGCGTCGGCAGGCGCGTTACTGGGCGGCTTCACGGCCCCGAGTGCAGACGGTGAGGCTGTCCTGCAGGCGTTTCACCTCACGTTCCTGTGTATCGGCGGGATGTCGATGCTGGCCGCATCGCTGTTCTTCCAGTTGGACAGCAAGCAGGTCATGGCGGCCCGGCTCATCGACGACGAGTGACAGGTGGTTAGCCGGCGCAGACGTCGACTTCGTCCTCCACCGGCAGCTCGTCCGTCACGATCACCCGGGCGTGGTGGTTGTTTTCCTCCTCCATCCGCAGACCGAAATAGCGCGTGTCGTATGCATCCCAGAACGCCTCGACCTGCGCCATCGTGGCGGCCTCGAGAAGGACCTCCAGGCTGTGTTCCAGGACAATGGTGTAGAGTTTTTCAGAAGACATGGTTCGCAGGCTCGTGCTCGATTCAGAAACAGCCGCCCATTCGGCTGTGATGTCATTCTGACAGCCTGCGCCTCTTTATCTGCGCCCGCTTATCGCTTTCCCGTCTCATTCCGCTGAACGGTCTGCCGAAGTTGCGGTCGTCAACGCGTATTTCGGGTGTGCGAGAACGTCGATATCCCGAGTGCCATTTTGCTATCGCTATCTGTCGTAATAATTGACATATCGCCGGGCATTCATGGCTGAGTGCCGGCTCAAACCCGGTGCCGTGGCGTTCATCACCGGCTGCCTTTGTTTACCTGTTCAAGTAAACATTATCGACCTGTCGCCAAACAGGACATACCTTCTCCGCGTGCCGGACGGGCCGGTAGGTGTAGAAGGAGCTTGAAGATGAGCGCGATGAGCGTGTCCTGGCTGGTGGTGGGCGTGTCCCTGTGTGCGGTCCTGGTGCTGGCGATACTGCTATGGGTGCAATGGCTACAATGCCGGCACTGCAACAAGGAGCTGGACGTGCTGCGCGACGTGCAGGGCAGGCTCGGTGGCGTCATCCAGCGGCTGGAGCAGGAGAACATCGAGCTCGCCGCCGGCCTGCGCGCGGAAAAGAGGTAGGTGCTTTTCGTAGGAGGCCCGCCCCGGGGCGAAGTTTTTTGAGGGCCCGCGCCGCCGCCGTTCGCCGCGGGGCGCGCCTCCCACAGGTACGACGCGCACCGCGTATTGGCTTTGCCCGCCACGCCATGCGTGTGCTACGAGTGCTCCGCCGCTGATGGCTGTTGAGCCGCCTTTTCCCGATCACGCAGAAGAAACCGCTGAATCTTGCCGCTCGGGGTCTTGGGAAGCTCGGCGACGAACTCGATCTCGCGCGGGTAGGCATGGGCGGACAGGCGTTCACGTACATGCCGTTGCAGCTGTTCAGCCAGCGCCGTGTCGCCCACCTGACTGCCATGCAGCACCACGAAGGCCTTCACCAGCTCGGTGCGTTCGGGGTCAGGCTTGCCGATCACGGCCGCTTCGATCACGGCAGGATGCTCCACGAGTGCGCTCTCGACATCGAACGGCCCGACGCGGTAACCGGACGTCGTGATGACATCGTCGGCGCGGCCCACGAAGCTGATGCTACCGTCATCGTTCAACTCCACCGTGTCGCCGCTCAGGTAATAGTCGCCGACAAACGCCTTGGTCCGCGTCCCCACATAGCCCGCGAACCAGAGCAACGGCGAACGTCGACGGTCCAGCGCCAGCATGCCCGGTTTGCCTGGCTCCAGCTCGCGTTGCTGGTCATCCAGGACCACGACCCGATGCCCTGGCATGGCATATCCGGCCGTTCCGATACTGACGCTATGGCGCAATGCGTGATGGTTACAGAGCACCATGCCGAGTTCGGTCTGGCCATAATGATCATGGATCGTGCAGCCAAGGCCGCTGCTGAACCAGCGGATAACCTCGGGCGTGAGCGGTTCGCCCGCGCTGCTCACGGCGCGCAGACGTCCCTTGATCGCGCTTTCCACCTCGCTGCGGGCCGCCAGCAGCAAGCGGAATGCGGTCGGCGACCCTGCCATGTTGGTGATGCCGTACTCGCTCACCACACGGCAGGTACTGTCCACCGTGAAACTGCCTTCGTAGAACAGCGTGCTGTGCCCCATGGCCAGCGGCCCGGTGACAGCGTAGTACAGGCCATACGCCCAGCCCGGATCGGCGATGTTCCAGAAGTTGTCTTCGGGCCGAAGGTCCACTGCGTCCCGCATGTAAGTGACGAATGCCACGATGGCCTTGAGCGGCACGTGCAACTGTTTCGCGGGTCCGGTGGTGCCTGAGGTGAACATCGCCAGAAAAGGCGACTCGCCACTGAGCAGCACGGGCTCGAATACATTCGGCTGACGGTTCACCTGCGTCCAGAAACCATCGGGACCGTTGCCGACCACCAGGCGCCTGGGCGCCGCCTCGATGGCGTCCAGCTTCTCGCTGTTGGTCGTGTCGGTAACCACCATCCTGGCGCCGGACTCCCGGATTCGATGCTCGACCGCCTTGGGCCCGAAGGCCGTGAACAGTGGCTGGTAGATCGCACCCAGGCGCCAGGTCCCGAGGATGGTGACCAGCAGTTCGGGCGTGCGCGGCAGCAAGCCGGCAACGGTATCGCCCGGCTTTATCCCGAGACTGTCCAGCAGATTGGCAAAACGCGCCGCGGCGTCCTTGAGCTGCCCGAACGTCCAGGTGGCGCGCTGGCCGTCGCGGCCCTCCCAGATCAGGGCGATCCTGTTCGAATCCGCGTGGCGGTCGCAGCACTCGATACAGGCATTCATGGCTGACAGGTCGCCTGAGAGGATCGCCGATACCGTCTGGTCGTAGTCGAACGCATTGGCCGCAATCGCATAGTCGCGCATGGCTGACTCCTGGGTTTCTTGTTATTGGTTCCCCGGATATTGGCGCCGCGTCGCGCGGCCAACAATGGCAAAAGCCATCAAGCGCGATGATCGGTTTGGACAAATGCCGATGGCGCTGGCGAATGCTCACGCAACGCGCCTGCAGGCTTGCGGGGTCGAATTACAGCGTAGCAGCCCTCAATGGGGTGCACTAATAGGATGCTTGGGTTCCCCAGGATGCTCGAAGATAAAGCGCAACGTCCCGCCTGAACTTGCCATTCGACCGAATTTGGCGGCTGGCATGCATCGTGCCTTGAACATGAATACATGAATGAACACATGATTCCATGCTCACGAAGGACCCTGCCAATGTCAGATCTCGACCGTCGTAAATTCCTTAGGCTCGCCAGTATTATCGGTATTGCTGCTGCGATGCCCTTCAGCATTGCCCGCGCGGCGGACAAACCTCTTGTAGTCGGCTTCGTGTACGTCGGGGCGCGTGATGACTTCGGTTACAACCAGGCCCATGCCCAAGCTGCGCGCATCATTCGCAGCATGCCCAACGTCACGGTCGTCGAGGAAGAGAATGTACCCGAGACGTCTGCCGTGCAGCAGGCAATGGAGGCCATGATCCGTCAGGACGGTGCGGAACTGATCTTCGCTACCTCCTTCGGTTATTTCGATCCCCACGTGTTGAGGGTAGCCCAGCGGTACCCAGAGGTACGTTTTGCCCACTGCGGCGGATTGTGGGATGCCAGCAAACACCCGGAGAACGTGGGCAGCTTCTTTGGCTATATCGACGAGGGTCAGTACCTCAACGGTGTGGTGGCCGGCCACATGAGCAAATCCAAGCGCCTCGGTTTCATCGCCGCCAAACCCGTTGCCCAAGTGTTGCGTAATATCAATGCGTTCACCCTCGGCGCGCGCTCGGTGGATCCGGAAATCACCACGACCGTAATATTTACCGGGGACTGGTCGCTGCCGGTGCGCGAGGCGGAAGCCGCCAACGGCCTGATCGACCAGGGCTGTGACGTGCTGACCTGTCACGTCGATGGCCCCAAGGTCATCGTTGAAACGGCCGAGCGTCGAGGCGTAATGAGCTGTGGTTACCATGCCAGCCAGGCGGCTCTGGCACCCAACGGTTATCTGACCGGTGCCGAATGGAACTGGGAAACACCGTATCGCGCACACGTCGAAGCGGCTCAGAAGGGCCAGACCATGAACAACTTCATGCGCGGCGGCCTGGCAGAAGGGTTCGTCAAGACCTCGGATTACGGTGCCAACGTCAGTGCCGCAGCCCGTGAGCACGCAGATCAGATCAAGGCAGCGATGATTGCTGGTGAGTTCACGCTGTTCAAGGGACCGCTGAACGACAATAAGGGCAACGTGGTCCTGGCCGAGGGCGAGTCGCTGGGTCAGACCGACGTGGTGCTGGAGCAGATGGACTACCTCGTCGAAGGCGTGCGCGGCGATATCTGATCCATGAATTCACACTATCTTGCGAGTAAGTTGGGCAGGCTGGCATTGCCCGGCCTGCCTACCATGCTGTCGATCATCAGCTCCTTTGCGCTGTTCGTGCTGTTCCTGGGCCTTCAGGGCAAGCCGGCGTTCGAGGCCGTTCGCCTGGTGTTCGAAGGCGCCTTCGGTTCGTCCTTTGCCTGGGAAAGTACCTTGCAGCGCGCCGCGCCGTTGATGCTGACGGCGCTGTGCGTGGCGCTGCCGGCGCGTGCCGGTCTGATCATCATCGGTGGCGAAGGCGCACTGGTGCTGGGTGGCTTGGCGGCCGCGACGCTGCCGCTGTGGCTGACCGGACTGCCTCCGCTGGCGACACTTGTCGCCATGGGGCTGGTGGCGATGTTGGTCGGAGGCTTCTGGGTCGGACTCAATGGCTGGTTGCGGCAGAAGCGCGGGCTGAACGAGACCATCGGCAGTCTGCTGCTGTCCTATATCGCCATCGCGCTGTTCAACCATCTGGTCGAAGGGCCATTACGGGATCCCTCCAGCCTGAACAAACCGTCCACCGTGGGACTGGATCATTCACTGATGATCGGGGTGATCAATGAGGACTCGTTCCGCGTTCACTGGGGTCTGGTCGCCGGCATCATTGCCTGCGTGATGGCCTGGGTGCTGGTTCGCCACAGCGTCAAGGGCTTTGCCCTGGACGTGGTCGGCGCCAACGTGCAGACGGCGCGCATGCTAGGGCTTCCGGTCAATCGGCTGGTGATCTTCACCTGTGTGCTCGGCGGAGCGGCGGCCGGGCTGGCGGGGATGTACGAGGTCAGCGCGGTGCAGGGCAGTGCCAACGCCTCGTTGATCGTCGGTTATGGCATTAGCGGCATTCTGGTGTCCTTTGCCGCCCGGCATAACCCGCTGGCCATTATCGTCTGCGCGACGCTGATCGGCGGCATCGAGGCCAGTGGCAGCCTTTTGCAACGACGGCTGGATCTGCCCGATGCCACGACGCTTATTCTTCAGGGGCTGCTGTTCACCAACCTTCTTGCCTGGGAGGCACTGGCAGGCAGGATCACGGGATGGCGCATTTCCCTCGAGGAGCATGCCAACAAGGCAAAGAGCGCCGAGGTGCAACATGGGTGATCTGGATTTCGTGACCTTCCTGCTGGCCCTGTTGGCGGGTGCGGTGCGGGTCGGTACGCCGTTCCTGTTCGTCAGCCTGGGCGAATGTCTGACGGAAAAGAGTGGGCGCATCAACCTGGGGCTGGAAGGCATTCTGGTCGCCGGTGCGATGGTCGGTTATGCCGTGGCCTACTTGTCTGGGTCGGCCTGGACCGGGGTGCTCGCAGCTGGCGGAATCGGGCTGTTGCTTGGACTGCTGCATGGCATGGTCTGCTCGCTGCCGCGTGTCAATGACATTGCCTTCGGCATCGCACTGATGTTGCTCGGTACCGGCCTGGCGTTCTTTCTCGGCAAGGCCTTCATTCAGCCCCAAGCACCGATGCTGCCCTCGATTTCCCTCGGCGTCTGGAGCAACGATCCCAGCATGCGTTCGGCGCTGAACATCAACGTACTGTTCTTTATCGGCGTGGCACTGGCGATCTTCCTGCATTGGGGCTTGCGCAGCACACGCTGGGGCCTGGTTCTGCGCCTGGTCGGGGACCACTCCGAATCGGCCCAGGCGCTGGGCTACCGGCCACTGCGAGTGCGCGTAATCGCCACCGCGGCAGGCGGCTTCCTGGCCGGTGTCGGCGGCTCCTATCTGTCGCTTTACTATCCGGGCAGTTGGAACGAGGGCCTGTCCAGTGGCCAGGGCCTGATGGCGGTGGCGCTGGTGATCTTCGCCCGCTGGCAGCCGCTGAACTGCCTGTGGGCGTCGATGGTGTTCGGCGCCGCCGGTGCCATCGGCCCGGCGCTGCAATCGGTGGGCATCAGCTCGGGCTACTACCTGTACAGCGCCGCACCCTACATTTTGACGATGGCGGTGATGCTCGCTACCTGTCGTCCGAACCGCACACTGACCGGAGCTCCCGGCGAGCTCAGTCTCAATCGCTAGAGGTAATTACGCATGGCAAGTGGACTTGGCGGATTGAACAAATCACCCAATGGCGTCGTGATCGGGCTGGCCCAACTGACATTGCCGGACCCGCATACCCGCGATGAACTCTGGACCCAGACGCAGAAGGTCGTGTCGATGATCGGCAAGGCACGCCGCAGTATGCCGGGCATGGATTTGATCGTGTTTCCCGAGTATTCGCTGCACGGTCTGTCGATGGACACCTCGCCAGACATCCTGTGCACGCTGGACGGGCCGGAAGTGGCCGCATTGAAACAGGCCTGCATCGAGCACAGTATCTGGGGCTGCTTCTCAATCATGGAGGCCAACCCGCAGGGCAATCCCTACAACAGCGGCATCATCGTCGATGATACCGGCGAGGTGCGGCTCTACTATCGCAAGCTGCATCCGTGGGTGCCGGTCGAGCCCTGGGAACCGGGCGACCTGGGCATCCCGGTCTGCGAAGGGCCGCGCGGCAGCAAGCTCGCGCTGATCATCTGCCACGACGGCATGTTCCCGGAAATGGCCCGCGAATGCGCCTACAAGGGCGCCGAAATCATGATCCGCACCGCGGGCTATACCGCGCCGATCCGGCATTCGTGGAAGATCACCAACCAGGTCAATGCCTTCACTAATCTGATGCAGACCGCCAGCGTATGCATGTGCGGCTCCGACGGCACCTTCGACTCGATGGGCGAAGCCATGTTCGTCGATTTCGACGGAACGCCGATGGCCGAGGGGGGCGGGCGCGCCGATGAGATCGTTTGCTGTGAACTGCGCCCGGACCTGGTACGCGAGGCCCGCAAGCATTGGGGCGTGGAAAACAACATCTACCAGTTCGGCCACCGCGGTTACGTGGCGGTAAAGGGCGGCGCGCAGGATTGTCCCTACACCTACATGCATGACCTTGCTGAAGGCCAGTACCGATTGCCGTGGGAAGACGAGGTCGTGCACACCGACGGCAGCAGCTGCGGATTTCCCGCACCCGAGCGTCTCTACAACCCGGACAACCAGGACTAGTACCGTGAGCGAACGTTTTTTGACTTCCGAGCCTTATCCCTGGCCGTACAACGGTCAGTTGCATCCGGCCAATACCGCGCTGGTGATCATCGATATGCAGATCGACTTCTGTGGCGAGGGCGGCTACGTCGACACCATGGGCTATGATCTGGCAGCGGTACGCGCGCCCATCGAGCCCATCGGCCGGGTCTTGAAGATCATGCGTGAGCAGGGCTTCCACATTATCCATACCCGTGAGGGGCACCGCCCGGATCTGTCCGACCTGCCGGCCAACAAACGCTGGCGTTCCCAGCGGATCGGCGCTGGCATCGGCGATACCGGTCCCTGCGGGCGTATCCTGGTGCGCGGCGAGCCGGGCTGGGAATTGATTCCCGAACTGCAGCCGCTGGACGGCGAGGTGATCATCGACAAGCCCGGCAAGGGCTCGTTCTGCGCCACGGACCTGGAGCTGATCCTGCGTACCCGGGGCATCGAGAACCTGATTCTGTGCGGCATCACCACCGACGTCTGCGTGCACACGACCATGCGCGAGGCCAATGATCGCGGCTTCGAGTGTCTACTGCTCGAAGACTGCTGTGGCGCCACCGACCGGGGCAATCACCTGGCGGCGGTGCACATGGTCAAGATGCAGGGCGGCGTGTTCGGTGCCGTTTCCGACTCGGCGTCGCTTGTCGCGCTGTTGAGCGAGCATTGAGCATGCGTGCGGTGAAGCTGGAAATCATCGGCGCCAGCAAGCGCTTCGGCAACTTCCAGGCGCTGGCCGATGTGTCCCTGACCGTGCGCGCCGGGACTGTGCATGCGCTGCTCGGGGAGAATGGCGCGGGCAAGAGCACGCTGGTCAAGGGTATCGTTGGCTACGGTCCGCTGGACGATGGCGAGTTGCTGGTCAACAACCGCCAGCGGGAGATCCGCACGCCCAGGGACTCGCACGCGCTGGGTATTGGCATGGTCTACCAGCACTTCACCGTGGCCCCGGGCCTGAGCGTGGCGGAGAACCTGGTCCTGTCGCGCGGCGACCTGAACTGGCGGATCGACTGGCCGCTGGAGCGCAAGCGACTCGACGACTTCATGCAGCGCATGCCGTTCAGGCTGGATATCGATCGCCCGGTCAGTTCGTTGGCGGCCGGTGAAAAGCAGAAACTGGAGATCCTCAAGCAGCTATACCTGGACCGCCAGCTAATCATTCTCGACGAACCCACTTCGGTTCTGACTCCGCAGGAGGCCGAGGAAGTGCTGGGCCTGATGCGTGACATGGCCCACCGGGGCGACATTTCGGTGTTGATGATTACGCACAAGTTCGGCGAGGTGTCGCGCTTCGCTGACGATGTCAGCGTGCTGCGCAAGGGGCGCCTGGTCGGCAACACACAGGTCAGCGCCACCTCGCAGGAGGAACTGGCGGCCTGGATGATGGGCGCCGCCGAATCGGCCGCCGAGCCGGTCATTCAGCAGCCGGTCAACCATGACATCGCTGCGCGGCTTGAAGTCCTCGAACTGAGCGTGGCCAATGACAAGGGCACGCTGGCCGTCAGTGGTCTGTCGCTTAGCGTGCGCCCCGGCGAAATCGTCGGTATCGCCGGCATCTCCGGCAACGGCCAGCGCGAGCTGACCGAGGCGTTGCTCGGGCAGCGGCAGCCGGCCGGTGGCGAGATTCGCATCAACGGTGTCCGCTATCAGGCCAGTCGACGGGAAATGCAGCGCGAGAAGGTCTTCAGCCTGCCGGAAGAGCCGCTACGCAACGCCTGCATCGCGGGCATGAGCGTGGCGGACAACCTGGCGCTGCGCAATTTCGATCAGCCGCCGCTGTGCCGCCAGGGTTGGCTGATCAACCGCCGGGCAATCCAGGCCCAGGCCGAGGCACTGATCGAGCGATTCAACGTACGCCCGGCCGATCCGCTGCGGCCCATCGGTACGTTGTCTGGCGGCAACGTGCAACGCGCTGTACTGGCCCGGGAACTGACCCATGACGTGCGCACGCTGGTGGTCTCCAATCCGGTATTCGGTCTGGATTTCGCCTCCGTGGCGATCATTCACCAGCGTCTGCGTGATGCCCGCGCGCGTGGCGCGGCGGTCCTGCTGCTGAGCGAGGATCTGGACGAGCTGCTGGAAATGTCCGACCGCATCCTGGTGATCCATGAGGGTGAAATCAATTTCGAGGTGCCTGCGGAGCAGGCCGATCGGGCCATCCTCGGCCACTACATGGCCGGCGGTGACCACGCGGCGGGTGCGGCATGATCAGCCTGGCGGCAAAGCCGTCGGCATTCAGCTTCGATCCGGCGCACACCGCGCTGGTGGTCATCGACATGCAGCGCGATTTTCTCGAACCCGGGGGCTTTGGCGCCGCGCTGGGCAATGACGTCAGCCTGCTGCAGGCCGCCATTCCAGCCGTGGCGTCATTGCTCGCCCTGGCCCGTGAGCGGCAGATGCTGGTCATCCACACCCGCGAGTCACACCAACCGGATCTGAGCGATTGTCCAGCCGCCAAACGGGAGGGCGGAGCCGCCGGCTTGCGTATCGGCGACCCGGGCCCCATGGGACGCATCCTGGTGCGCGGTGAACCGGGCAATCAGATCATCGCGCCACTGGCGCCGATGGCCGGAGAATGGGTGATCGACAAACCCGGCAAGGGCATGTTCTACGCCACCGGCCTGGAGGACAGGCTGCTCGCGCAGGGCATCGAGTATCTGATCTTCGCCGGTGTCACTACCGAGGTCTGTGTGCAAACCAGCATGCGCGAGGCGAACGACCGGGGCTACCGCTGCCTGCTGATCGAAGAGGCCACCGAGAGCTATTTCCCGGCTTACAAACAGGCGACTCTGGAGATGATTGTCGCCCAGGGTGGAATCGTCGGGCGCACTGCCACACTGGCGGCGCTGCACGCCGCAATGAACGAGGAACCAAGGTGAACAAAGACCCACTGATCAATCTGCCCCATGTGGTCGAGGCCGTGCGCCTGGCGTTCGAGGATTACGAACGTGCCCTGCTGGTGAACGAGTTGGAGGTGCTGGATGACTACTTCTGGAACAGCCCGCATACCGTGCGTTACGGTGTCGCCGAGAACCTCTATGGCGCGCGGGACATTGCCGCGTACCGGCGAGTCTGCAGCCCGGTAGGGTCAGGCCGGCAATTGCGCAACACGGTGATCTCTACCTTTGATGAGGATCATGCCACCGTCAGTACCGAGTTCAGCGACGGTGAAACTAATCGGACTGGTCGACAGATGCAGACCTGGGTGCGCTTTTCCGATGGTTGGAAAGTGGTCGCGGCGCATGTCAGCGTCGACCTCAGTACGCTCTGAAAGAAGTCTCTGACAGACAGGTGATGCCATTCTAAAGCCGCAGACCAACGCCCTGGCGCAACAGATCTATCTGAAGTTGAAGCAGGAAATCTTCGACTATCAACTGTTGCCGCATGACCGATTCAGCGAGACCGAACTGGCCGCGCGCTATCAGGTATCGCGTACCCCAGTGCGCGACGCACTCTATCGCCTGGAGCGCGAGGGCTATCTGGAAGTGGGTTTTCGCCGTGGCTGGACGGTCAAGCCTCTGGACTTCGATCAGCTCGATGAACTGTACGACCTGCGCGTGGTGCTGGAGACCGTGGCCATCGAGCGTCTATGCAGTCGGCCGGATCTGGACGAGGCACTGGCGGGGCTCAATCGCATCTGGATGGTGCCGACGGCGCAGCGTGAGCGTGGCACAAAGCAGGTCGCCGACCTGGATGAGGCGTTTCACTGCGGGCTGCTCGCCGCGGCGGGCAACCGGGAAATGACGCGGGTGCACGCCGAGGTCTGCGACCGCATACGCATCGTCCGGCGCCTGGACTTCTACAAGAGTGCCCGGATTGAGGAAACCTACAATGAGCATGCGCGGATCCTGACCGTGCTGGCAGCGCGTAAGCGCGATGAGGCGCAGATGCTGCTGCGTTCACATATCGAACAAAGCAGGATCGAGGTACGAAAGATCAGCCTGTCGATGCTGTCCGAGGCGCGTAACAGCATCCAACAGGCCTGACTTGCTGGCCGACCTAGGTCCGCACGATCAGCGCCAGCGGGCCACCACCATTCGGTCCCTGATGCTCCGCACCGCCGGAAACGAACAGTTGCGTATCACCTAGCCGACCCGCCAGCACGCCGCCGACCAGTGCGCGAGCATGGCGTGAGCCATTGATATCGCTGTCATCGCTCATCACGTGGCGTCTGCCACGGATGCTTCCGGATGCGGAAGGCTCGGCCTTGACCAAGAGTCCAGCGAGTCGCTCGGGTGTCAGCTGTACCGATTCGCCTTTTGGCATGCTGGCCAGTGCCCGGTCGATAGCGGCGGCATCCAACGCATCCTCCATGACCGAGTGTCCGATACGGTATTCGGGATCCCAACCGGGCGCATTGCCCAGCACCAGAATCTCGTTGCGCAGCAGCTCGATGCCGGCGGAAGTGCTGGCCCGGGTGGAGTAGAGCGACCAATCCTGGCAGATCTGCTCGTCATTCAGCGCCACCTTGCCGTCGGGTAGATCGCCAAGCGCCGCTGCCACGCCCAGGGCCGAGGCGCCCCGGGAATAGCCCATGGACTCGTAGGTATCGCGGCAGACCACCGTGTGGCCGCGGCCGGCGGCCTCGTTGATGCGCGCGGCCGTCAGCAGCGGGCATTTGATCTGCACGAAATGCACATCCTCGACCCGCTGGATGCCAGCGGTACGCATCGCCTGCAGCACCGCCTCGCGGGTCAGTTCCACCTGGGTAGTGCGGCCGATTTCCTCTGGCCTGAAATCACGGGTAAAGGCCACGCCGGCAGCCAGGCCGGACACGCCAGAGTCGTCAGCGGGGTGATCGTTGTCGACTTCAAATACCAGCCAGTGCGGGCTCAGCCCACCCTCGGTACCGCCGGACATGACAAAGGCGATGCGCTCGTCGACCTCTGGCTCGGCCAGGCGCAATTGCCGGGAGAAGAATGTCCTGAGTGTGCTGGTAGCGAAGGCGCGGGTGAAATCATTCACGCAGCCGTTGCCCTCGGTCTTGCCGAGCACGGCGATTACCCGGCTCGGATCTATCTGTTGCGTGGCAATGGCGCGGATCAGCGCCGTCATGTCATCAGGGGCGGTTGCCGCCAAACGCGTGACGCGTGTCTTCATGGGATGATTACCTTGTCTGAGAAATAGGCTGCGGTATGTCAGGCCAGTTCGAAGGTGACATCCTGCGCACCTTCCCACAGGGTCTTCAGCCCGAGGGCGCGGAGGTTTTCGCGGCCCTGGGTGATGGTCAGAAAGTGGTTGCCGGCGAGTTGCCCGAGCTTGCTGGAAAAGCTGCAGGCGCCATAGGCCATGATGATCTCCGTCTCGCTGTAGCCGCCGGGGTAGAACAGGATGTCCCCGACCGACGGGTGGCTGGTGTGGTTCTCGAAACCCACCGGCTTGCCTGCGTTGTTTAGTCGATATTCTCCCAACGGCACCCAGCAGCCTTCACCGCTCCAGCGCACGTGGATGAACTTCTGCCGGTAGGGCAGCAGCTTTAGAAAGGCTGCCAGGGTGTCCGGCGCGTCGGGATGGGCTTCGGCGAGAAACTCGAAGCCGCCAGCGGTAATTTTGATCGTGGTCATGCTGTTCCTGTCTGGTAAGCGGTTCCGGGGTCAGGAACCAGGCTGGTCTATCCATTTGGTCACGGTCGGCGCGCGCCACTCGGCCAGTTGATCCAGCAACCGGGCGGGATCGGATTCGATGATGATCATCTCGGCGTGCTCAATCTTCATGAAGCCTTCTTGGCGGGCGTGCCCCAGCAGCGTACGCAGCGGCTCGAAGAACCGGCGTACGTTGAGGCAGGCGAAGGCCTTGGTGTGGTCGCCCAACTGGGTCAGCGTGGCCACTTCGAACAGCTCCTCCAGCGTGCCGAGCCCGCCGGGCAGAGCGATGAAGGCATCTGCCAGATCACTCATGCGCGCCTTGCGCACGCGCATGTCCGCGGCGATCTCGTGGCTGCTGAGGCCGGGATGCAGATGGCCGCGATCAAACAGGCGCTGATTGATTACGCCAATCACTTCGCCGCCTTGGGCGAGAGCAGCATCGGCGACCACGCCCATCAGGCCCTTGGTCGTCCCGCCGTAGACCAGGCATATGCCACGGCGGGCGATTTCGGTGCCCAGTGCCTTGGCCTGTTCAGCGTACTCAGGGGAGACGCCGAAGTTGGAGCCGGAGAACACCGCAATACTGCGCAGAGGGATGGGTGACGTATTCATCATGAAGCGCCTGGGCCGGATTTGCGTTGAGTCCAGCTGGTGAAGTGATTTTCGACCAGCGCGGAGATGGAGTAGAGCGCAACGCCAAGGGCGGCGAGGATGAACAGCCCGGCGAATACCAATGGCACGTCGAAGTTGCCACTGGCAATCATCATCACGTTACCGATGCCCTTGTTCGAGGCGATGGTTTCGGCGAGCACTGTGCCGATGAAGGCAGAGGTCAGGGCGATCTTCAGCGAGGCGAACAGATAGGGCAGGGTGCGCGGCAGCCCGACGTTCCAGAGAATGTCGCGCTTCTTCGCTCCGAGCACGCGCAGCACGTCCTCCAGTTCCGGTTCGGTGGTGGCCAAGCCGGTGGCAACGTTGACCACTACGGGAAAGATCCCGATGACCATCGAGGTCAGTATCGCCGGGACGGTGCCCGCACCGAACCAGACCACGAAGATCGGCACCACAGCTACCTTGGGAATACTGGAAAAGCCGACCAGCAGGGGATAGGCGATATCGTAGGCAATCCGCGAAGAGCCGATGATGACGCCGATAAGCAGGCCGATGCCGACACCGAGGAAGAAGCCGATCAGCGTGGTCATCAGTGTCTGCTGCGTATGCGGCCAGAGGATCGGCATCTTCTCGATCAGTACGGCTGCAATCTGGCTTGGCACGGGTAGGATCAATTCCGATACGCCCAGACCTCGGCAGATTGTTTCCCAAGCCAAGAAAAACAGCACCATGGCAGAGAACGAGAGCATGTTGCGCTTGAAGCGCGACAGTTGCTTGTTCATAGCGACGTCTCCTTGATGCGGGGCGCCGTAGCCGGCGTCAGGGTGGCCACCGCCGGCTTGTCGGCATCCGAACGGGCATGGGCAATGCTCATGCGCAGCTGTTGCACCAGCGCGGTGAAGTCGGGTTCATAGCTGGACTCCAGCGTCCTTGGTCGGGCGAACTGGACGGTCTGGTCCTGAATGATGCGGCCAGGTCGGGCACTCATCACACAAATGCGATTGGCCAGATAGGCCGATTCACGCAGATCGTGGGTGACCAGCAGTACGGTCGGGCGCTTTGCCATCCATAAGGCCTGCATGGTGTCCCAGAGCTCCTCGCGGGTGAACTGGTCCAGGGCGCCGAATGGTTCATCCAGCAGCAGAATGTCTGGCTCGTGAACCAGCGCCCGGCAAAGCGAGGCTCGCTGCAGCATGCCGCCCGACAGTTCCCAGGGGCGCTTGCCACTGAAGCCGGCCAGCCCGACCTGTTTCAGCAGCGCCTCCGCACGCTCACGGAACTCGCCGTTCTTCTTGCGCCGATAGTCGTGGCGAAAAGGCTCGACGATCTTCAGCGGAATCATCACGTTATCCAGGATGCTCAGCCACGGCAGCATGGTCGGATTCTGGAACGCCAGGCCCAGCCGTTTGGCATGGCTTCCGATGGCACCCACCTCGCGCCCGCCGACGATTGCCGCTCCCTCGGTGGGTTCCAGCAGGCCTGCGACCAGCTTGAGAATCGTCGATTTGCCGCAGCCGCTTGGCCCAACCAGGGCGACGAAATCGCCCTGGTCGATGCGCAGACTGGTCTTGTCCAATGCGATCATGTTGCCGCCGTAGCGCACGGTCACATCCGACAGTTCAATCACCGTTTTCGGCGTACTTGCTGATTGGCCTTCAAGCATGGGCATTACTCCTCACGACCTGTCCTTGCTGGATTGCGTCTGAGTGCACGTCTCATCGAGTCGGCTCTGCGGTGGGCCGCACACCTTCCGGCGTCTTCAGAATGGCGTTGGTGTAGTGTTCGGTATTCAAAGGCTTGGCCTTGGGCATGGCCTGGATACTCTTGACCGAGCGTCCCCAGCCCGCCGCTTCGGTGACCAGCTTGCCGTTGCGCATCACAAAGCGCCCGCGCAGCAGGGTGTGGATCGGATAGCCCTTGACCGCACGCCCATCCCAGGGCGAGATCTTGCTGATACTTTGCAATTCGTTCTCGGACAGGATGCCGGTCTTGTTCATGTCGACTACAGCGATGTCGGCATGGGCGCCAGGGGCTATCACGCCCTTGGTGCCGTAGATGCCCCAGGCCTTGGCCGGATTGACTGAACTCCAGCGCACGTAGTCCATCAGGCTGGCCCGCTCTCGGTTTACCTCGGTCAGCATCAGGGCCATCTGGGTTTCGATTCCGGGGAAGCCGCAGTCGCACTCCCAGATGTTGGCGCGGGTCTTTTCTTCCGGCGCATGGGGCGCGTGGTCTGTGGCAATCATGTCGATGGTGCCGTCGAGCATGGCGTCCCACAGGGGCTGGTTGTGGCGCGCCTCGCGGATCGGCGGGTTGAGTCGCAGGATGCCGCCCAGATGATCGGCATGATCGGTGTTGAGCAACAGGTATTGCGGGCAGGTTTCCACAGTGACGTCGACGCCGCGACGCTTGGCCTCGCGGATCAGGAAGAGCGAATCCGCGGCGCTGTGATGGGCAATGTGCACGCGGGCGCCGGTCCATTCTGCCAACGTCAGTACGCGGCCAATGGCTTCAATCTCGGCGACTACGGGGCGTGCCGCCAAATGGGCCAGCGCATCGATGCGGCCTTCGGCCTGCATGCGTTTTTGCCGCCGCGCGAGAATCGAGGAGTTTTCCGCATGTACAACGGTACGGATGCCCAGCGGTGCGAGTTTTTCGAAGCCTTCCAGCAGAGCACCGTCGCTGGGCGAGGGCAGATTGCCGAAGGTGTTTCCGACGAAGGCCTTGAAGCTGGTGACGCCAGCGTCGATCAGTTCTTCCAGATGGCCCACCGTGTCGTCACCGAGCAGGCCGTGGATGCCGAAGTCCACATAGGATGATTCGGCGGCTTTCTGTTTCATCCGCAGGGCTTCGATGGTGGCGGTGGGCGGATTGGTGTTGGGCATCTCGAATACGGTGGTGACGCCACCGCAGGCGGCTGCCGCCGAGCCGGTCTTCCAGGTTTCCTTGTGCGGATAGCCGGGGTCACGGAAATGCACATGGCTGTCGATCGCACCGGGCAGCAAGTACAGGCCGTCGGCCTGGAGTACTTCACGTGCGGAGGGCATCAGGTCATCGTGGCCGACGGCAACAATGGTTTCGCCATCGATGGCGACCGAAGCTTCGATTATCTGATGGTCCGAAACGACGCGTGCGCCGCGAATGACCAGATCTACTTGGCTCATACTTGTTCTCCTAGAGCAGCGCCCATCCGCCGTCCACCGGCAGATCGACACCCGTGATTTGGCGCGCAACGTCGCTGGCCAGGAACAGGCAGGCGTTGGCCACGTCGTTGTCGGTTGAAACGCGTTTGAGGGCGTAGTCCTCAGCATGCCGGGTGGCCGCTTCCTCGGGCGTGATGCCGAGCTTGGCGGCCATGTTGGCGCAGACCTTGTCGCGAAAACGTGGGCCATCGACCATGCCTGGGGCCACGCAATTGACGTTGATGCCGTAGGCACCGGCCTCCAGTGCAAAACTTTTGGTAATACCGCGCAGGCCCCATTTGGAGGCTGAATAGGCCATACGCCCGGCACGGCCACGCATACCGAAGGTGCCTCCGACGTTGACGATCTTGCCGGCGCGCCGTTCGATCATTGCCGGCATCACCGCGCGCATGGTGTTGAAGCAGCCGGTCATGTTCAGCTGTACGATGTCGTCGAATTCGGCCTGGGTGGTTTCCCAGCCGGTCTTGCCGATAGGGCCGGAGCCCCCCGCGACATTTACCAGTACGTCGATACTGCCGAACCGGGCCAGGGTCTCCGCCGCCAGCCGTTCGGCCTGTTCGCTGCTGGTCATGTCGCATTTGACGACCAGCGCTTCGGTACCCATTGCATTGAGTTCCCGGGCTACCGCGTCGATGGCGGCGGTGTCGCGCCCGGCGAGTACCAGTTGCGCGCCTTCACTCGCGAAGGCCAGGGTGACAGCCCGGCCCATGCCCTTGGCAGGCCCGGTGATGACGACGACTTTGCCTTTCAGATCAAGATTCATGTGGGTCTCCGGACCGGTATCAGAGTTCGCTCGGGCGTGCGGCACGCTCGGGCAGGAAGCGGCGATCGAAGATCTGATCGATACTCGGCGTGTTTTCCAATCGGTTGGCGGCGATGACTATGTCGATGTTCTTTTTCAGGCGCTCGTCATCCACGTCGCCAAGACCGATCTCGGCTATCTCCGGATGGCTCATATCGTTGCGCGCGGTGGTGAGCATCTTGTCCATCTCCACTGCGCGGTTGAGCAGCGGCTCGCGCTTCATCAGCGCATCCATGGCCTCTTCGGGATTGGCAATCGCGTCCTGAATGGCCTGATTGATAGCAACCAGAAAGCCGCGCACGGCCTCGGGGTTGTTGGCGATGAAGTCCTGGGAGAAGAAGATCGAGTTTGAATAAAGATCCATGCCGTGATCGCCGTAGCGGATAAAGCGCAGCTCCTTCTCTGGGTCGACCTTCATGCCTTTCGCACTGAAGCTGATAGTGGTGATGTAGCCAAAGGCCGCATCGATCTGGCCACGCATCAGCAGTTGCTCACGTAGGTTGGGCGCCATGTTGTTGAGGGTGACCTGGGACTGGTCAATGCCGGTCAGCTCCGCGAAGGCCGGAAACAACTTGAGCGCTGCGTCGTTGGCCGGGGCGCCGATGATCTTGCCTTCCACGTCCTTGGGTTTCGTAATCGGGCTGTCAGCCTTGACCGCGATCACGAATGGCGGCGTGTTGTAGATCATGTATACGCCCACGGGGGCGCGCTCCGGCTGCGTGGCGGCCAGTTGAATAAGCGCATTGGTGTCGCCAAAGCCAGCGTCATAGACGCCCGAGGCCACCTTGGGAATGGAGGCGGCCGAGCCTTCGCCCTGATCGATGGTGACGTTCAGGCCCTGTTCCTTGAAATAGCCCTTGTCCTCGGCCAGGAAATACCAAGCCTGGGCGCCTTCGTATTTCCAGTTCAGTACCAGGCTGATGTCGGTCGCGGCAACGGCCTGAGCTGTGCCAGCGAAAACCAGGCCGAGGCTGAGCGTGGCAGCGGTAAGGTGTTTCCAGACATGGGATCGGTAGGACGATAAAGTCATGTTCAGCACTCCTGGTGATGTGATGCGAGAGACAATTGCAGAGCGGCACCCGTGGCAACGAAGCCATGGCATTGCTCGACGAGAAAGTGAATGGCGCGGGAGACATACGCTGGCGAGGGCGTGCTGCACACGTCCTTGAGCAGAATGCAGTCGTAGCCGAGAAAGGCCGCGTCCTGCAGCGTGGAAAAGACACAGCGGTCGGTATTAATGCCCGCGAACAAGAGGGTGGTGATGCCCTGGGCCCGAAGTATTGAATCCAGTTCGTTATCCCAGAAGCCGCTGAGGCGATGCTTGTTGACGCGAATATCAGCCGGCTCCACGGACAGTTCGCTAATGATTTCCGCGCCCCATTCGCCCTGCACCACCGACAACCCGTAATTGAGTGGTGAGCGCTCTGCATAGCCCACGCCGTCTGCGCTGCGTTTGCCCTTGAAGTGCACGGTTGGCGGCAGGTTCAGCAGATCCTTACGAATGCCCCAGTTGAGCCAGAGCACCTGAGCTCCGGCCTGTCGCCACGCAGGCAAAAGCGCTTTGAGCCGCGCAATGGGTCGGCGGGTAGCGCGCATGCTGACTCCTTTTTGCGCAAACCAGCCATGCGGGTGGCAGAAGTCATTTTGCATATCCACAACGATCAGCACGCTGCGCGCCAGATCGAGCTGCAGTGCGCTGCTCTCGGACTCGATCTGAATCGGTCTAATTGACGGGGGCTGGCGCAACAGGCTGATGCCAGCGTCGTCCAGACGCCAGGCATTGGATCGCGTCGGACCGAAAGTGGCGGCCGCTAATTGCGCGTGAGGAGTGGTTTTTTCGTTCATGTGAGGGATGAAGCAGTCGGCGTGCCATCTGCGTTGCGATAAAGGAGGCTTATGAAGGACGTTGCGTTGCCGTTTCGGCAACGATCCAAGGCCGCGCTAATGGGGCAAGGGTTCCCGGCCGCATCGTCGTCCTGGTCCCGGCTGACTTGACGCTGCGACAGTTTCAACAGCGATGTGATGACGCAAGCAGGCTAATTCCAGAGCACCCAGGGACGCACCAGGTAGGGGCGGGTGTGCGAGTAAACAGTGCTTTTCTGAACGCGCCTGGAAGAGCGGTGGCGCTGCGATTCGGGTTTGATTGACACCGCTCGAAACGCTATGACAGGCTCGAACTGCATTGGCAAAGGAACGGCTCTTGAACCATCTCCGCTTTCTCCATTACCTCGACGAGGTGGCCCGGGTGGGGTCGATTCGCCAGGCAGCCGAACGATTGCACGTCGCGCCCTCGGCGGTGAATAGGCGTATTCAGGATCTGGAGGCGGAGCTGGGTACGCCCTTGTTCGAGCGTCTTCCCCGGGGGATGCGGTTAACCGCCGCAGGCGAATTGTTCGTGCAGTACATTCGCAGCCGCTCGGCGCATCTCGAGCAGGTACGCTCGGAGATTGAAGACCTTCAAGGGCTGCGGCGCGGCTGCGTGCGTATCGTCGTCAGCCAGGCGGCGGCTGCAGATTTTCTGCCGGAGCGCATTGCCGGCTTCAAGAAAAAGCATCCATTAGTCGAGTTTCACGTGCAGGTGGGTGATCACAGTCGAGCGTTGGATTCCCTGCGCACGTTCGAATCTGACTTGGCGCTGATCTTTCATCTCACACCTGAATCGGACATCGTTCGTCTGGACGAACTGGTACAGCCACTGTGCTTAGTGATGCATCGGGATCATCCCCTGGCGGCGCAGGCCGGTCCCGTCAGGCTGCGGCAATGCCTGGATTATCCGCTCGTGTTGCCGGGGCGCGAGATCGCGGGCAGGCAATTGCTGGATGCCTTTCTTGCTCGACGCTCGATCAAACTGCGACCGTCGATTGAAAGCAATAGCTTCGAGTTTTTGCTCGGCTATCTGCGTTACGAGCAAGCGCTTACCTTCCAGATCGAGATCGGCGCGCCGTGCGTCGGTGGCGAACTTGTCAGCCGGGAGATAGAAGACCGCGGCTTTCCATGCGCCAATCTGGTATTGGCCTGCCTGCGAAATCGTCAGCTGCCGGTAATCACGTACGCATTTGAGGAATATCTCCGCAGCACCTTTGCCAGCTTCAGTCGTAATCGAAACTAACTGTGCATTTCGTTTGCTGGCCTCTGTGATATCGATCTTGCGCGCGGCGAGTCCTTCGTCTGCATCCGTGGCCGTCATGAATCTTCGTCTGCTGATTCCACGCATTGCCCAGTCTCCTGCTGCTCGTGAGTGGTTGCCACAGAAGATGTTGGCCGAGCGGTGGCACGTACAGCAGCCGTCGATCGCGAAGAGGGCGAAGCGCACCGGTATGCACATCTCCACACTGCAAAGCCATATCGAAGCAATGGGTGGACAGCTCGAGGTCGTTGCCCGATTTCAGGATGGCTCGGTGAAGATCAGCAACGTTGCCGAGAGCGAAGCTGCCCCTCAGCAGGCGCAAGTCTTCGATACGCTTTCGACAGTCGCTATCGCAGAAAGCAAAAACCCCCGAAATTCACTAGGAAAATCAGGGGTTTAGGTGTTTCGAATTGGTGGAGCCGGGGGGATTTGAACCCCCGTCCGCCAGCTCTCCACTGTCGGTACTACATGCTTAGCCAAATCTATTGAGTTAACTCCGCGCCGCCCGATTGGCAGGGTGCTTGGAGCGAGCTGCATGAGTTTTAGCCGTTACGTCTGCAGCGAACTTGGCGGCGATCCTGTTCTATCTGACAGTCATTTCGGGTTTACAGGCATCCCCTAGTGACCGCTGGCGCCGAAGCGACCAGATGAAGGTTAGGCGGCTAGCGCGTACCCTTCGTAGTTGTCGTCGTTGGCAACTATAAGTTTGCAACAGTGGATTTACGAGTTCTGTTACCAACTCGGCATGCACCTAGAGTTTTGTTACCGGCGTCGAATCCTAATCGGCCCCATGAGGTGTGTTGCAGCCTCATGTGCTGCACAGTGTACGCCAGAATGCCTGGCCACGTCGATTGCTTGATCCTTTGGTTTTGGGGTATTTCATCGGTATTCAAGCGGCCGGTGAAATGGGCAAGGCCGACTGCTGGTAGCCTTGCCTGAACGGGCTTAGTTGCTGCTGCCCGAACCGGTTCCGCTGGTGCCAGTGCTGCCGGAGCTGCCGGGGCCTTCGAGCTCTTGCAGGGCTTTGGTCGAATGGGCGATGCAGGTTTCGGTATCGCCCGATTGCTGGGCCTGACGGGCCTGGCTGATCAGCTCTTCGACTTCGCTGCGCGCTGGTTCGCCGAGTGTCACCTGGCTGGTGGACATGTTGTCGTCGATTTCCTGCATGTTGAGCTGGCAAAGGTCCTGGTCTGCAGCAAACGCGGCGGGACTGGCGATCAGAGCTGCTGCAGCAAGTAGGGCATATTTTTTCATGAGATCCTCCAGGGCGTTAACTTCCCGGCGGGCCTGCCTGATCCTGCTGTTGCGCGGCGGCGCCGAGGCGAGTCGAGCCTTCATTGCGGCTCTTATCTTCGGACTGCGGTTGCGCTCGAGCGTTTCATCTTTTTTGTCTGCCCTTTGCTGCGCCTGCTCAGCCAGGCGCAGCGGCCGCTTTGGCCCGGCTGTTTCGATTAACCAGGTAGACCAGGCCGTGATAATCGATACCGCCGTGTCGCGACAGGCCGATTTCACAGGTGCGGCTCGTGGAGATGCCTTCACTGCAGACCTGCACGGCATCGTTCAGGCTGCGCAGCGCGTGCGCGTTGAGCTCCGGTGTCGTGAAGCCTTTGTCGCCTGCGAAACCGCAACAATGAATGCCTTCCGGAATCACCACCTGAGAGGCGCAGCGGCGAGCGATATCGATCAGCGCCTGGGCTTCACCGAGGTGCTGCGTACTGCAGGTGACGTGCACGGCGACCGGTGTCTGTTGGGGCTCGAACTCCAGGCGGTCCAGTAGATGGGTGCGGATGAATCGAACCGGGTCGAATACTTGCAGGCGTTCGTCTGCCAGATCCTGCACCAGGCGTAGGGTGCAGGGACTGGTGTCGCAATAGATGGGGTCAAGCCCGCCGCGACTGGCCACGAGCAAAGCGTCCAGAGTTTGCTGGCGTTTGCGCTCGGCTTGTTCGGCGTAGCCTTTGGAAGCAAAGGGTTGGCCGCAACACAGGCTGTTCAGGTTTTCCGGAAAGACGACTTGGTAACCGGCTTTTTCCAGCAGTAGGCGAGTGATGTCGAGCAGCGGCTGCTGTTCCTGATCGCGCGCAGCAGGGCCCATGGCTCGCGATACGCAGGCCGCCAGGTAGACCACTCGCGGGCGTTCGTCCTGGACCTGCGGTTTCGGCAGATGGAGTCGTTGCAAGGGCTGCGGTGTGGCTGGCGTCCATTGCGGCACACGCCCTTTACTGGCGTTGCTGAGGGCTTCGGAGGTCTTGCTCAGCAGGCGTGTGCCCAGCATCAGGTGCGCGCCGTTGGCCACATGCAGCATGAAGCGTGTGCCCTGCACGGCGGTGCCGAAATGATCGACCAGCCAGTTGGCCATGCGCGTGTTGTCGGCGCGGTGTCCGCGCAGTTTGCGCACCAGTTCGCGCACCAGTTCGCCAGTGTTGATGCCTACCGGGCAGCGTTGGGCGCAGAGGCCCGTGGCGGCGCAGGTCTCCAGGCCATGATAGTCGTACAGACGTTCAAGTTCGGTCGTGTCGATCCCTGCGCGTTTTTTCGCCTGGATATCGCGCCAGACCACGATGCGCTGGCGCGGCGTCAGGGTCAGGCCGTTGGATGGGCAGACCGGCTCGCAGAAGCCACACTCGATACACTTGTCGACGATCTCGTCGGCCGCCGGCATCGGTTTGAGGTGCTTGAGGTGGATCTGCGGATCGTCACTGAGCACCACGTCCGGATTGAGAATGCCGCGTGGGTCGAGCAGGCGCTTGATCTGCCACATCAACTGATAAGCCTCTGCGCCCCATTCCAGCTCGACGAAGGGCGCCATGTTGCGTCCGGTGCCGTGCTCGGCTTTCAGCGCGCCGCCGAATTCGACGGCCACCAGTTGCGTCACGTCCTGCATGAAGGCTTCGTAGCGCGCGACTTGCTGCGGATCATCGAAACCCTGCGTGAATACGAAGTGCAGATTGCCTTCCAGGGCGTGGCCGAACAGGATCGCTTCGCTGTAGGCGTGCTTCTCGAACAGTTGAATCAGGCGATTGACGCCTTCGGCGAGACGCTCGATGGGGAAGGTCACGTCTTCGATGATGACCGTGGTGCCGGTCTGGCGCACCGCACCGACGGCCGGGAAGGTGTCTTTGCGAATCTTCCAGAGCTGGTTGTAGATCACCGGGTCTTCGCTGAAATCGACCTGCTTTTCCACCGGAAAATGACCGATGGAAGTCATGATCAGGTCGATCTGCTCATGCAGCAGCGACTCGCTGGCTGCGCGCGATTCGATCAGCAGCGCGCAGGCGTCTGCCGACAGGGCCTTGACCCACGCCGGCATGCCGGCTTTGTTCTCCACCGAGCGCAGGCTGCGGCGATCGAGCAGCTCGACCGCCGATACGGGTTGCTGTTTGAGCACTGGCACCGCCAGGCAGCAGGTTTCCACATCGGCAAAGACGACCAGCGCGCTGCCCTTGTGCGGATGGTCCGGTACGGTGTCGTAGGTCACGGCACTGATGAAGCCGAGCGTGCCTTCGGAGCCGACCATGAGGTGGTTGAGGATGTCGAGCGGTTCGTCGTAATCGACCAGCGCGTTGAGCGAGAAGCCCGTGGTGTTCTTCAGACGGTACTTGTGGCGAATCTTCGCCGCCAACTCGGCATTGGCGCGGGTGGTCCGGCCGAGTTCGGCAAGTTGGTCGAGCAATGCGCCGTGGCTTTTGCGAAAGGCTTGGACGCTCGTTGCGTCCTCACTGTCGACGACCGTGCCGTCAGCCATGACCAGGCGCAGACCCGCGAGGGTCCTGTAGCTGTTTTGCGCCGTGCCGCAGCACATGCCGCTGGCGTTGTTGGCGACGATGCCGCCTATCTTCGCCGCGTTGATCGAGGCGGGGTCAGGCCCGATCTTGCGCTGGAAGGGCGCCAGGATCGCGTTGGCATTGGCGCCGATGACACCAGGCTGAAGGCGGATCTGCTCGCCTTCGTTGCGGATCTCGCGACCGTTCCAGTTGTCGCCGAGCACGATGAGTACCGAGTCGGATATGGCCTGGCCAGACAGACTCGTACCCGCGGCGCGGAAGGTCACCGGAACCTGTTGGGCATGGGCCAGTTTGAGCAATCCCACGACTTCGGCTTCGGACTCGACCCGCACCACCAGTTTGGGAATCAGCCGGTAGAAGCTGGCATCGGTGCCGAATGCGAGCGTGGACAGCGGGTCGTCGAAGCGCCGCTCCGCCGGGATCAACTGTTCGACGGCGGCGAGAAAGTCGTTCGGCAAGCTGGCGGGCGCGTTCATGCGGACTCCGGGAGGTCAAACGGGCCGCGGGGAACACGGCCCGTGGGGCTCATTCGACGTGTTTGGTGGTCTGGTATTGGCCCAGCTCGCGAACCAGCGAATCGGCTGTGATCTCGCTGATGGATTTGGCGCCGGTCAGCACCATCGCCACGCGCATCTCCTTGTCGATCAGGTTGAGCAGATTGGTCACGCCGGCCTCGCCGTCAGCCGCCAGCGCATAGGCAAAGGCGCGACCGAGCATGACGGTGTCGGCGCCCAGGGCGATCATGCGGACCACGTCCAGGCCGCTGCGGATACCGGAGTCCGCGAGGATTTTCAGATCGCCTTTAACGGCGTCGGCGATAGCCGGCATGGCGCGGGCGCTGGAGAGCACGCCGTCGAGCTGGCGACCGCCGTGGTTGGAGACGATGATCCCGTCAGCGCCGAAGGTGACGGCGTCGCGGGCATCCTCGGCATCGAGAATGCCCTTGATGACCATTGGGCCGTCCCAGAATTCTCGAATCCACTCCAGGTCCTTCCAGGAAATCGAGGGGTCGAAATTGGCCGCCAGCCAGCCGATGTAGTCTTCCAGTCCGGTCGGATGTCCGCGATAGGTGGAGATGTTCCCCAGGTCGTGCGGTTTGCCGTGCAGGCCTACGTCCCACGCCCAGAAAGGATGGGTCATGGCTTGCAGCATGCGACGCATGTTGGCGTTCGGACCGCTCATGCCGGAATGGGCGTCGCGGTAGCGCGCGCCGGGGGTCGGCATGTCGACGGTGAACACCAGGGTGGTGACGCCGGCGGCCTTGGCGCGCTCCAGGGCATTCTTCATGAAGCCGCGGTCCTTCAGGACGTACAGCTGGAACCACATGGGCCGCTTGATCGCCGGCGCGACTTCCTCGATCGGGCAGACCGATACGGTGGACAACGTGAACGGAATCCCTTTCTTGTCGGCGGCGCGGGCGGCCTGGACTTCACCTCGACGGGCGAGCATGCCGGTCAGGCCAACCGGTGCGAGCACAACGGGCATCGACAGGGTCTCGCCGAACAGCTGAGTTTCCAGGCTGAGTTCGGACATGTTGCGAAGCACCCGCTGGCGCAACGCAATACTGGCCAGATCGTCGACGTTGCGCCGCAGGGTGTACTCGGCGTAAGCGCCACCGTCGACGTAGTGGAACAGGAAGGGCGGCAGTTTGCGTTTTGCAGCAGCGCGGTAATCCGTAGAGGCAGAAATGATCATCGTGTGTTCTCACCGATTGAGCGAGGTAAGTCTCGTGATGCGTTCGTCGTCGACGAAGGCGGTGTTCAGATCCGGGTTGTTCTGTCAGACGAGGCTGAACGTGAACAGGACAGCATTCCAAACGCCTTCGCCCCGAGCATCCCGGGGCGAAGCTTGTGCATTACATCAGACGCCGACCAGCGGGTCCGTCACGCCCAGCAGATAGATTGCCAGCATGCCGATCACACCGGTGAACAGTACGTAGTACAGGGTAGGCCAAACGGTCTTTCGCAGCGTGACGCCCTCGCGACCGAGCAGGCCCACGGTAGCCGAGGCGGCGACCACGTTGTGGATCGCCACCATGTTGCCGGCAGCCGCACCGACCGCTTGCGTGGCGACGATCATCGCGCCGGAAATACCCAGCGATTGTGCGACGCCGAACTGGAACTGGCTGAACATCATGTTGCTGACCGTATTCGATCCGGCCAGGAAGGCGCCCAGCGCACCGACCGACGGCGCCAGCAGCGGATAAATGCCGCCTACGCTGTCGGCGACATAACGGGCCATGGCGATCGGCATGCTCGGCAGGTCGCCCGCATTCACGCCCGAGTTGATCAGGATGCGTACCATCGGCACGGTGAACAGCAGGACGAATCCGGCGCTGAGCAGCACGCCGCTGGACTCCTTGACGGCCGCTTTGAGTTCGGCCGCGCGCATACCGTGGATGAAAAACGTGATCAGCACGACGGCCACCAGAATACCGCCTGGCAGGAACAGCGGCTCGATGCTGGCGCTGACACCCGCTTCTCCGAGGATGTTGGAGAAGGCGAGCGAGACCGATTTCAGCGCGGCGGACACCTGCGGGAAGATGCGGCTGATCACCAGGATCGCACCGACCAGTACATAAGGCAGCCAGGCACGCAGGGCGCTCATCGGGCGTGCGGCCAGGTCATCGAGCTTCATTTCGATGGTGCCGATCCACTCGGCTGGCCAATCCTTGGCGTCGGCGAAATCCCAGGTTTTTTTCGGCACCAGGAAATTGAACCGGGCGGCGGTGGTCACGATGGCCAGACCGACGAGGCCACCCAGCAGCGATGGGAACTCCGGGCCGAGCAGGACGCCCGTGGCGACGTAGGGCAATGTGAAGGCGAGCCCGGCGAACAGTGCGAAGGGCAGCACTTCGAAGCCGGCCTTCCAGCTTTTTTCCTTGCCGAAGAAGCGCGTCAGCATCAGTGCCATGACAAGCGGCATCACGGTACCGACGATGGCGTGGGTGATCGCCACGCTGCTGGTGATCTGTTGCAGGAACGCATCCCAGCTCGAGCCTTGCGCGGCCAGCTGCGCGCCCAGCGTGGCGGTGTCCAGGCCACTGTTCACACCGACGACGATTGGCGTACCCACCGCGCCGAAGGACACCGGGGTGCTTTGCACCAGCATGCCCATGAGTACCGCCGCCATGGCCGGAAAGCCAACGGCAACCAGCAAAGGGGCCGCGATGGCAGCAGGCGTGCCGAAACCGGAAGCGCCCTCGATGAAGCAGCCGAACAGCCAGGCAATGATGATCGCCTGAATGCGCCGATCGGGGCTGATGGTGGTGAAACCGGCACGAATGGCGGTGATCCCGCCGGAATGCTTGAGGGTGTTGAGCAGCAGGATCGCGCCGAAAATGATCCACAGCAGTCCCAGCGTGATGACCAGACCCTGCAGCGTCGAGGCAATGATGCGGGTGAAGCTCATATCCCAGACGAATAGGCCAATGGCGGCGGTGAACAGAAACACCACAGGCATGGCGCGGCTGGCAGGCCAGCGCAGGCCAATCAGCAGAACGGCGGCGAGCAGGATCGGGGTAAAGGCGAACAGGGCGAGCAATCCGTTAGACATCTCAGGCTTCCATGATCGAATTGAGCGAATGGTGGCCCGAGCGGACCGGCGATGCGTAGATGAATGGAGACCGCATTAAGTAGTCCTCTTCTTGTTGGTCGCTCCTTGATGTAAAGTGGTATTACCAATTTACATTGAAGTCCGGCCAGCGTAAGAGTTCTGTCGCGGCGGCGTCAATTAGGCAGCTATAGACTTTGGTCGCAGTAAGGTCCGTTGCAGCGGCTCTAGCGGATGGCTACGCTGGAATTCGTACAATGGTCAAACCAATCGAGAGGCGTCATGGAAGTGGGAACGGTGCGTCAGCGCAGGCTTGCCGATAACATCGTCGAGCAGCTTGAGACCATGATCCTTGAGGGTACCCTGAGGGCCGGCGAGCGCTTGCCTGCCGAGCGCATGCTGGCCGAGCAGTTCGGCGTGTCCCGTCCGTCACTGCGCGAAGCCATTCAGAAGCTGGCGGCGAAGGGGCTGCTGGTCAGTCGTCATGGCGGTGGGAATTTCGTCGCCGAGTCCCTGGGGTCGACATTCAGCGACCCGCTGCTCCACCTGCTGGAAAATAACGCCGATGCACAGCGTGACCTGCTGGAGTTTCGCCATACGCTCGAAGGCAGCTGCGCCTATTACGCTGCGCTGCGGGCTACCGATGTCGACCGCCAGCGGCTCGCAGAGGCTTTCGCGGTGCTTCAGGACTGCTACTTGCGAGACGGAACGGTGACGCGGGCAGAAGAGGGGGCAGCGGATGCGCGCTTCCATCTGGCGATCGCCGAGGCCAGCCATAACGCCGTGCTGCTGCACACCATTCGTGGCTTGTTCGATCTGCTCAAGCGTAACGTGGTGACCAATATTGGCGGCATGTATGCGTTGCGCAAGGAAACCCGCACGATGCTCATGCAGCAGCACCAGGAGCTCTATGACGCGATCATCGCCCGGCAGGCTCATGAGGCGCGCGAAGTGATCCATCGTCACATCAGTTACGTGCAGGAAGTGCTTGCCGAAGGCCAGCAGGAGGCGCAACGGCTGGCCAGGGCGCAGCGTCGCCAGGGCAAGGTGGATAAACCAGTGGGAGGCTGAGCGGTGGAAGACTGCGTCGGGCGGCGAAGGTCCGCTCGATGTCGAGATCAGTCTTCCTTGCCTTTGGTACGCATGGCGCGCTGGATTTCGCGGTCGGAGTCGCGTTCTTTCTCGGTATGACGCTTATCAAACTCTTTCTTGCCCTTGCCGAGGGCAATTTCGCACTTGATCAGGTGCTTTTTCCAATAGATCGCCAGGGCCACGCAAGCGTATCCCTTCTGCTGTACAGCTCCGAACAGCTTGCCCAGCTCGCGCTTGTTCAGCAAGAGCTTGCGGGTGCGTGTCGGGTCGGCGATCACGTGGGTGCTGGCAGTGGTCAGCGGCGTGATATGACAGCCCATCAGCCAGGCTTCACCGTCCTTGAGCAGGACGTAGCTGTCGACCAGCTGGGCTTTGCCGGCACGCAGGCTTTTCACTTCCCAGCCGGCCAGCACGAGGCCCGCCTCGAATTTCTGTTCGATGAAGTAGTCGTGTAGCGCCTTCTTGTTCAGCGCGATCGTCCCGGGGGACTGTTTCTTCTGTTTGGCCATAGGCTGCGCATTATAGGGAGTCCCGCTGCGGCTGGCGACAACCAGTACGCTGAGACGGCGCGAAACTTGAGAGGGGTGCGCTTATCCCCGACAATGTGCCATCTTTACCGCTGTTGCGCGGCGGGAGTCGCTCCGTGGCAGACCCTGTTCCATCCGGTATTCACGATGGGTGCTGTTGCCGCTCGCGGCTTCGGTTGCCGATGTCGACAATGAAGTAGAAAGGACCGATGACAACGCATATTCAACGCTCTGCCCTGTTGCCTTACCCGGCACACGCGCTGTTCGACATGGTCAACGATGTGGCCAGCTATCCCCAGTTCCTGCCGTGGTGCTCCGCGACCGAAGTCCTGTCGAGCAGCGAAACGGAGATGCAGGCCAGCATGACGGTGGCGAAAGCCGGGATGAGTCAGCGCTTTCTCACGCACAACGAGCTGCAGGCGGGCAAGCGCATCGAGATGACGCTCAAGGAAGGCCCGTTCAGTCACCTGCATGGGGTCTGGGAGTTCAAGGCGCTCGGGGACAAGGCCTGCAAGATCAGCCTTGATCTGACCTTCGACTACGCAGGGCCACTGGTCCGAGCCACCCTGGGTCCCCTGTTCAATCAGGCTGCGAACACCTTGGTCGATGCGTTCTGTGACAGAGCGAAGCAGCTCTATGGATAACCCGGAGTCGGTCATCGCGGTCGAAGTGGTCTATGCGCTTGCCGACAAGCAGAAGTTGTTGCGCCTGACGGTTCCTCGGGGTACGACGGTGCGCCAGGCTGCGTTGCGCTCTGGAATGGATGGTTTTTTCCCTGGCCTGGACCTGGCGATCGCGCCGCTGGGTATCTTTGGTAAAGCGGTGCCCAAGGCGGACGAGCGCGTACTTGAAGAAGGCGAGCGGGTGGAGATCTACCGGCCGCTGATCGCCGATCCCAAGGAGGTGCGCAAGCAGCGTGCGGCCAAAGCGGCGCAGAACAAGGCGGCAGGATCGGGCGAGCAGTGATCGCCGAACGCGAAAAAGCCCGGCATGCCGGGCTTTTTTATGCGGTGATGCGTGTGTGGTCAGTTCGTGTCCAGCGGATCCGGGGTCGGTACCGGGACGGGTTCGGCTGCGTCCACTTCGCGCTGAATCTGCTCGAGCAGCGAGCCCGGTTCAGGGGTCTCTTCCGGCTCGGTGCGCACTGGCGTTTGCTCGGTGGGGCGGTCGGTGCCGAGGATCGCTTCGTCGCGGCTGACGCCCGGCTTGAAGTCGCCGGCCAGACCCGCCAATTGGTCGTTGGCATTGAACACCAGGCTGACGCGCTCCTGCTGGCGCTGGCTGCCGCCGGGCTGGATGCTGTACAGATAATCCCAGCGGTTGGCGTGGAAGGTGTCGGTGATCAACGGGTTACCCATGATAAACCGTACTTGCGAGCGGGTCATTCCAGGGCGTAACTGGTCTATCATATCCTGCGTAACGACATTGCCCTGTTGAATGTCGACCTTGTAAACCCCGGGGAATGAACAACCGGCGAGTGCGAACAGGCCCACGAGCGTGAGGCTGGACAGCATGAGCTTGGTGTTTTGCATCGGTAGGTGACTTCCACTATCTTGGCTGGGCAAAGCCCGGATCATACCCGTATTGAAGGAGGCTGCGAAACAGCAGCAACGAGAAAGCCCACCATGGTTGAAAATAGCGAACTACGCAAAGCTGGTCTCAAAGTAACCCTGCCACGGGTCAAGATCCTGCAGATGCTGGATACCACCGATCAGCGCCACATGAGCGCCGAGGACGTCTACAAGGCGTTGATGGAAGCCGGGGAAGACGTCGGCCTGGCAACGGTATACCGCGTGCTGACCCAGTTCGAAGCGGCAGGCCTGGTGGTCCGTCATAATTTCGATGGCGGTCATGCGGTATTCGAGCTGGCTGACAGCGGGCATCACGACCACATGGTCTGCGTGGACAGCGGCGATGTGATCGAGTTCTTCGACTCGGAAATCGAGAAACTGCAGAAAGAAATCGTCAAGCGTCACGGCTACGAGCTGGTTGATCACAACCTCGTGCTCTACGTGCGCAAGAAGGCCGACTGATTGTCGATGCCTGGACAAAAAGGCGGCCTGCGGGTCGCCTTTTTTGTGGCTGCGATCAAGAGAGTTGGGCCGACCCTATCATTTGCCTGGCATGGGCCAGCGCCTGCTCGGTCAGATCGACGCCGCCAAGCATGCGGGCTATTTCTTCGACCCGCTCGCTGCCTTCAAGGGCTGCTACCGCCGTATGCGTCTCGTCGCGACCCCGCGCCTTGTGCACGAAGAGGTGATGATGCCCCTGCGCCGCCACCTGGGGAAGGTGCGTCACGGTGAGTACTTGGCCGCGCTCACCGAGACGGCGCAGTAACTGCCCGACCACTTCAGCCGTTGGGCCGCCAATGCCCACATCCACCTCGTCGAACACCAGCGTTGGCGTCCGTGACGTCTGCGCGGTAATGACTTGGATCGCCAGGCTGATTCGCGACAGCTCACCGCCGGATGCAACTTTCGCCAGCGGTCGTAGCGGTTGTCCGGGGTTGGCGCTGACGAGGAACTCGACCTGCTCTCGTCCATACGGCATCAGATCGTCCGCCTGCACGGGCTTGAGTACCACACTGAACTTGCCACCCGGCATGCCCAGGCGCTGAATCTCGACCTCTACAGCTTCGGCAAGCGACTCGGCCGCCTGGCGTCGGGCGTCGCTCAGTTTCTCGGCTTTTTCCTGATAATGCTGAGCGTATGCCGCAAGCTCCTCGCCTAACCGCTCCAGCGCGTCGTCGTCGGCATTCAGGCTTTCCAGTTCCTCGAACAGGCCTTGTTGCAGGGTCGGAAGCTCCTGGGGTTGCACACGGTGCTTGCGCGCCAACGTATAAATGCTGTCCAGGCGCTCTTCCAGCGCCTGCTGGCGCTGGGGATCGGAATCGAAATGGTCGAGAAAGCGGTTCAGCTCGCCGACGGCTTCTTCTACCTGGATCTGCGCGCTTGAGAGCAGGTTGACCGCTTCGCCAAGCGCGCCCGGCTGGTTCTGGAAACCGGTCAGGCGCTGCAGGCTCGACGTCAGCGCTGACAGCACGTTCCCCGCGTCGCTCTCGCTGCAAAGGTCGATGACCTGGCGGCACGCGCCGAGCAGGTGCTCGGCGTTGGCGAGGTTCTTGTGTTCGTGCTCAAGTTGCTCCAGCTCCTGCTCGCCCAGCGCCAGGGTTTCCAGTTCTTCAAGCTGATAGCTCAGCAGTTGGTGGCGGGCGCGCTGTTCATCGCTGCTGTTGCTCAGACGCTCGAGTGTCTGCCGGGTCTGGCGCCAGCGCTGCGCGGCCAACTGCACCTGACGGGCGAGCTCCTGGCTACCACCGTATTCGTCGAGCAGGCGTCGGTGGGTATCGAGCTTGAGCAGCGACTGGTGCTCATGCTGGCTGTGGATATCGATCAGCAATTCGCCGAGCGCCTTGAGGTCGCCTTGCGGGCAGGGCGTCCCATTGATATAGCCGCGTGAGCGACCCTCCGCGGTTATCACGCGACGAAGGATGCACGGGCCGTCATTGTCCAGGTCGCGTTCGGCCAGCCATGCGCGGGCATCCGGAATGTCGTCCAGGTCGAAGCTGGCCAGGATGTCTGCCTTGTCCGCGCCTATGCGGACAACACTGCTGTCGGCGCGGTCGCCAAGCGTCAATCCCAGCGCGTCGAGCATGATCGATTTACCGGCACCGGTTTCGCCGCTGATCACGCTCATGCCTCGCTTCAGCTCGAGGTCGAGGTGCTCGACGATGGCGTAGTTTCGAACGGACAGATGAACCAGCATGGCAGGGCTCCCACGAGATGACTGGCTATTTATACAGTTCTTTTGCCAGGCGCCACAAGCGCCGCGATACGGTCGGTATGTAAACAAAGCGGGCGGCACTGAAAGTGCAGCCGTTTGACGCAGATATCATCGTCGCCCTTGAAGCTGGTCGTGTCGCCCCCATATAGCCGCACAAGCGCGGGCCGACCGCTCGCTGAAGTGTTGATGAGGAGGACCGCATGGCCGACGAGCAGAACCTGGAAAACCAGACCCCGGAAGAGAACGAGAACGTGCAGGCCGACGTGGCCGAGGACCTGGCAGCCCGTGTGCAATCCCTCGAGGAGCAGCTCGCCGCGGCGCAGGATCAGTCTCTGAGAGTCGCGGCGGAGCTGCAGAACATTCGTCGCCGCGCCGAGCAGGACGTGGAAAAGGCACACAAGTTCGCGCTGGAAAAGTTTGCCGGCGATCTGTTGGCGGTGGCTGACAGCCTGGAGCGGGGGCTGGAACTGTCGAGCCCGGATGACGAGGCTGTCAAGCCAATGCGCGAAGGCGTCGAGCTGACGCTCAAGTTGCTGCTCGACACGCTGGCGCGCCACCAGTTGACGCCGGTCGATCCGCAGGGCGAGCCGTTCAACCCCGAGCATCACCAGGCGATGGCCATGGAAGAAAGTACCCATGCCGAGCCTGGCAGCGTGCTCAAGGTGTTCCAGAAGGGCTACCTGCTCAACGGCCGTCTGCTGCGCCCTGCGATGGTCGTGGTCAGCAAGGCTCCAGCGCAAACACCGCCTTCGATCGATGAGAAGGCTTGAATTCCGGCTACTGACCCCCATCTGGTAGCCAAGCGTTTTTGTGTTACCGCAGCCGGTAAACAGGCGCGGACCAATCAAATTTCGGAGAGAAGCATATGGGCAAGATTATCGGTATCGACCTGGGAACGACCAACTCCTGCGTCTCCATTCTGGAAAACGGCAAGGCCAAGGTGATCGAGAACGCCGAAGGCGGTCGCACCACCCCGTCGATCATTGCATACGCCAACGACGGTGAAATTCTGGTGGGCCAGTCGGCCAAGCGCCAGGCGGTGACCAACCCGCACAACACCCTGTACGCGGTGAAGCGACTGATCGGTCGTCGTTTCGATGAAGAAGTCGTGCAGAAAGACATTCAGATGGTCCCCTACAAGATCGTCAAGGCGGACAACAGCGACGCCTGGGTCGAAGTCAGCGGCCAGAAAATGGCGCCGCCGCAGATTTCTGCCGAAATCCTGAAGAAAATGAAGAAGACCGCCGAAGATTATCTCGGTGAGCCAGTGACCGAGGCGGTCATTACCGTGCCGGCCTACTTCAACGATAGCCAGCGCCAGGCCACCAAAGACGCCGGCCGTATCGCCGGCCTGGACGTCAAGCGCATCATCAACGAGCCGACCGCGGCTGCGCTGGCGTACGGCATGGACAAGGCCAAGGGCGACCACACCGTAATCGTCTATGACCTGGGTGGCGGTACCTTCGACGTGTCGGTGATCGAAATCGCCGAAGTGGACGGCGAGCATCAGTTCGAAGTGCTGGCGACCAACGGCGATACCTTCCTGGGCGGTGAAGACTTCGATATTCGTCTGATCGACTACCTCGTCGACGAATTCAAGAAAGAAACCGGCATGAACCTCAAGGGTGACCCGCTGGCCATGCAGCGCCTGAAGGAAGCCGCGGAGAAGGCCAAGATCGAGCTGTCCTCCAGCCAGCAGACCGACGTCAACCTGCCGTACATCACCGCGGACTCGACCGGTCCGAAGCACCTGAACGTGAAGATTTCCCGCGCCAAGCTCGAGGCTCTGGTCGAGGATCTGGTGCAGCGCACCATCGAGCCGTGCCGGATTGCCATGAAGGACGCCGGCATCGATGTGTCCAAGATCGACGACGTGATCCTGGTCGGTGGCCAGACGCGCATGCCGCTGGTGCAGCAGAAAGTCGCCGAGTTCTTCGGAAAGGAAGCCCGCAAGGACGTCAACCCGGACGAAGCCGTCGCCATGGGCGCGGCGATCCAGGGCGCCGTTCTGGCTGGCGACGTGAAGGACGTGCTGCTGCTCGACGTATCCCCGCTGACCCTGGGTATCGAAACCATGGGCGGCGTGATGACCGCGCTGATCGAGAAGAACACCACCATTCCGACCAAAAAGTCGCAGGTGTTCTCGACCGCCGACGACAACCAGAGTGCGGTGACCATTCACGTGCTTCAGGGCGAGCGCAAGCAGGCGGCACAGAACAAGTCGCTGGGCCGTTTCGATCTGGCCGAGATTCCGCCGGCACCGCGTGGCGTTCCGCAGATCGAGGTGACCTTCGACATCGACGCCAACGGTATCCTGCATGTGTCGGCCAAAGACAAGGCGACCGGCAAGCATCAGTCCATCGTGATCAAGGCCAACTCCGGCCTGTCCGAGGAAGAAATCGAGCAGATGGTGCGAGACGCCGAGGCCAACGCCGAGGAAGACCGCAAGTTCGAGGAGCTGGTAACGGCGCGTAACCAGGGCGATCAGTTGGTTCACGCGACCCGCAAGATGCTGACCGAGGCAGGCGACAAGGCCACCGAGGAAGACAAGGCCAGCATCGAGAAGGCCATCGGCGAACTGGAAGTCGCCATCAAGGGCGACGACAAGGCTGAAATCGAAGCGAAGATCGCCGCGGTTTCCCAGGCGTCCACGCCGCTGGCGCAGAAGATGTACGCCGAGCAGCCCCAGGGCGGCGAAGGTCAGGCGGCCGAAGGCAGTGCGCAGGCGGGCGACGACGTGGTTGACGCCGAGTTCGAAGAGGTCAAGGACAACAAGTAAGCTGCGGCTTATGGCCCCCGCAACCTGGGGGAGCGCGACGGTCGCCAGGGTGGCCGTCGCCTTTCGCTCCAACCCGCTGCGGCGTTTGCCGGGGCGGGTCTGAACGCCGCGCGGGGGCTTGCTCCCGCGTCGGCGTGTCTGGAGGGTACGAATTGAAGGTTCAGGAAACTTATGGCCAAACGTGACTATTACGAAGTGCTGGGTGTCGAGCGTGGCGCCAGCGAGGCGGAGCTGAAGAAGGCTTACCGCCGCCTCGCGATGAAGCACCATCCGGACCGCAATCCCGGAGACAAAGCCGCAGAAGAGTCATTCAAGGAAGCCAACGAGGCTTACGAGGTGCTTTCCGATGCGAGCAAGCGCCAGGCCTACGATCAGTATGGTCATGCCGGCGTTGATCCTCAGATGGGGGCGGGCGCGGGCGGCGCAGGCTACGGCGGCGCCAATTTCTCCGACATCTTCGGCGATGTGTTCAGCGATTTCTTTACCGGTGCGCGCGGCAGTTCCCGTGGCGGCGCTCAGCGTGGCAGCGATTTGCGCTACACGCTGGAACTGGACTTGGAAGAGGCCGTGCGCGGCACCACGGTCACCATCCGCGTGCCGACACTCGTCGAGTGCAAGACGTGCGACGGCTCAGGGGCCAAGAAAGGCACCAGTCCAGTGACCTGTATCACCTGTGGCGGTATCGGCCAGGTGCGCATGCAGCAGGGCTTCTTCTCGGTTCAACAGACCTGTCCGCGCTGTCATGGCAGCGGCAAAATGATCTCGGACCCTTGTGGCAGTTGCCATGGCCAGGGTCGCGTGGAAGAGCAGAAAACCCTGTCGGTCAAGGTGCCCGCGGGCGTCGATACCGGTGACCGTATCCGTTTGACCGGCGAAGGCGAGGCCGGCACTCAGGGCGGCCCGGCAGGCGATCTCTATGTGGTCGTCAATGTACGTGAGCATCCGATCTTCCAGCGCGATGGCAAGCATCTGTACTGCGAGGTGCCGATCAGCTTTGCCGACGCGGCCCTGGGTGGCGAGCTGGAGGTTCCGACGCTCGACGGTCGCGTGAAGCTGAAAATTCCCGAAGGTACACAGACCGGCAAGCAGTTCCGTCTGCGCGGCAAGGGTGTCGCGCCGGTGCGCGGTGGTGGCGCGGGCGATTTGCTGTGTCGCGTCGCGGTCGAAACGCCGGTCAACCTGGGCAAGCGGCAGCGTGAGCTGCTCGAGGAGTTCCGCAAGACGCTGCAGAACGACAGTTCCCATTCGCCCAAGGCCAGTGGCTGGTTCGAAGGCATGAAGCGCTTTTTCGGCGATCTTTAACTCAGTGGCAGGCGGCGGGCTTCTGTAAGGTCGCCCGCACGCCTGGAGCGTGGAGCTGTTTCTATGCGACGTATAGCAGTGATGGGCGCCGCTGGGCGCATGGGCAAGACCCTCGTCGAAGCGGTTCAGCAGACGGGCGGCGCTGCCGGCCTGACCGCGGCGATCGACCGCCCGGACAGTACCCTGGTCGGCGCTGATGCGGGAGAGCTGGCAGCAATCGGTCGACTTGGCGTTCCGCTGATCGGCGAAGTGGCAAAGGTGGTGGAGGAGTTCGACGTACTGATCGACTTCACTCATCCGTCCGTGACGCTGAAGAATCTCGACATCTGTCGCCGGGCGGGCAAGGCGATGGTGATCGGGACCACCGGTTTCTCTGTCGAAGAAAAGGAACGTCTGGCGGCGGCGGCGAAGGATATCCCGATCGTGTTCGCCGCGAACTTCAGCGTAGGGGTCAATCTTTGCCTGAAGTTGCTCGATACCGCGGCTCGGGTGTTGGGTGATGAGGTCGACATCGAAATCATCGAAGCGCATCACCGCCACAAGGTAGACGCCCCTTCGGGTACGGCGTTGCGTATGGGCGAGGTGGTTGCCGACGCGCTCGGACGTGATCTGCAGAAGGTCGCGGTGTACGGGCGTGAGGGGCAGACCGGCGCGCGCGCGCGCGACACGATCGGTTTCGCCACCGTCCGCGCTGGCGATGTGGTCGGCGATCATACGGTGCTGTTCGCGGCCGAAGGCGAGCGCGTCGAGATCACTCACAAGGCATCCAGCCGGATGACCTTCGCCAAGGGCGCGGTGCGCGCGGCGCTGTGGCTCGAACAACGCCCGGCAGGGCTGTACGACATGCAGGATGTGCTGGGGCTGCGTTGAAAAGCGTCGCCGTCTGGCGTTCGGGCTGATTTCGGCTAGACCTGAAAAGTCGTTTTCTGTAAGCTTCCCGTTTTAGTGTGTCCACTAAAAGTTGCGCAGAAATGACTCAAATAAAAAGCGGGATGACCTTCACACGTCATCCCGCTTTTTTACAATCTGCGCCTGCTTCAGCCTTGATCTTTGGGAGGTCTCTTGACTAAGCCAGCCATACTCGCCCTTGCCGATGGCAGCATCTTTCGCGGCGAATCCATCGGCGCCGACGGCCAGACTATCGGTGAGGTGGTGTTCAATACCGCCATGACCGGCTATCAGGAAATCCTCACCGATCCTTCCTATGCCAAGCAGATCGTCACCCTGACCTACCCGCACATCGGCAATACCGGCACCACTGAAGAGGATGCCGAATCCTGGAAAGTCTGGGCCGCGGGCCTGGTCATCCGTGACCTGCCGTTGATTTCCAGCAACTGGCGCGACAAGCAATCGCTGCCGGAATACCTCAAGGAAAACGGCACGGTCGCAATTGCTGGCATCGATACTCGCCGCCTGACCCGGATTCTGCGTGAGAAGGGCGCTCAGGATGGTTGCATCCTGGCTGGCGACGACGCGACCGAAGAAAAGGCGCTGGAACTGGCGCGTAGCTTTCCCGGGCTCAAGGGCATGGACCTGGCCAAGGAAGTCAGTGTCAAGGAGCGCTTCGAGTGGCGTTCTACGGTCTGGTGCCTGAAAGACGATGGCCATGCCGAAGTGCCGGCAAGCGATCTGCCCTATCACGTCGTGGCGTTCGACTACGGAGTGAAATACAACATCCTGCGCATGCTCGTTGCGCGCGGCTGCCGCGTGACCGTGCTGCCGGCCCAGACGCCCGCCAGCGAGGCGCTGGCGCTGAATCCGGACGGTGTGTTCCTGGCCAATGGCCCAGGCGATCCCGAGCCGTGCGACTATGCGATCGAGGCGATCCAGGAGGTCCTGGAAACCGACATTCCGGTATTCGGAATCTGCCTCGGTCATCAGTTGCTCGCGCTTGCCTCTGGCGCCAAAACGGTAAAGATGCCGAACGGCCATCATGGCGCGAACCACCCGGTCCAGGACCTGGATACCGGCGTGGTGATGATCACCAGCCAGAACCATGGTTTCGCCGTGGACGAGGCCAGCCTGCCGGCCAACCTGCGCGCCACGCACAAGTCATTGTTCGATGGCACGCTGCAAGGGATCGAGCGCACCGATAAGGTGGCGTTCAGCTTCCAGGGTCACCCGGAAGCCAGCCCGGGCCCGCATGACGTGGCCCCGCTGTTCGATCGCTTCATTGCGGCCATGGCCGAGCGGCGCTGAGGCACCCATGTTGCCGAGCCTGGGGATCACCGACCTCTGGACGTACGTCCTTGGGACGCTGTTCATCGTCCTGCTGCCAGGGCCGAACTCGCTGTTCGTGCTCGCGACATCGGCGCAGCATGGCGTGGCGAGCGGCTACAAGGCGGCCAGCGCGGTGTTCCTAGGCGACGCGATTTTGATGCTGCTGTCCGCGCTGGGGATCGCCTCGTTGCTTCAGGCTGTGCCGATGGTCTTCGTGGTACTCAAGTTTCTCGGCGCCGCCTACCTGTGCTACCTCGGCTTCGGCATGCTGCGCGGCGCCTGGCGCAAGTGGCATGCGCCGGAGGTCGCCGTACAGGCATTGGAGGCCCATGCCGCGGTGAGCAGTCCGTTTGGGCGGGCGCTGTTTCTGAGCCTGTCCAATCCGAAGGCGATCCTCTTCTTCATCTCCTTCTTCATCCAGTTCGTCGATCCGGGCTACGCCTACCCCGGCCTGTCGTTCCTGGTGTTGGGAACCATCCTCGAGGCGATCAGCTTCCTGTACTTGAGTTTCCTGATTTTTTGCGGCGTGCGTCTGGCCGATTGGTTCCGCCAGCGCCAACGCTTGTCGGTCGGAGCTACCTCCGGCGTAGGCGCCATGTTTGTCGGTTTCGGCATCAAGCTGGCCGGCGCGACCTTGACCTGAATTTGTTAAGCACGAGAGTCCCATGCCCAAGCGTACAGACATAAAGAGCATCCTGATCCTCGGTGCCGGCCCTATCGTTATCGGCCAGGCCTGCGAGTTCGATTATTCCGGCGCGCAGGCGTGCAAGGCACTGAGGGAAGAAGGTTTTCGCGTCATTCTGGTGAACTCCAACCCGGCCACCATCATGACTGACCCGGCCATGGCCGACGCCACCTACATAGAGCCGATCAAGTGGGCCACGGTGGCCAAGATCATCGAGAAGGAGCGTCCTGATGCGCTGCTGCCGACCATGGGTGGCCAGACCGCATTGAACTGCGCGCTGGACCTGGAAAAGCACGGCGTCCTGGAAAAATTCGGCGTCGAGATGATCGGCGCGAACGCCGATACCATCGACAAGGCGGAAGACCGCTCGCGCTTCGATAAAGCAATGAAGAACATCGGTCTGGCCTGTCCGGTGTCCGGTATCGCGCACAACATGGACGAAGCCTACGGTGTGCTTGAGAAGGTCGGTTTCCCCTGCATCATCCGGCCGTCTTTCACCATGGGCGGCACCGGCGGCGGTATTGCCTACAACCGCGAAGAGTTCGAGGAAATCTGCGCGCGCGGTCTCGATCTGTCGCCGACCAGCGAATTGCTGATCGACGAGTCGCTGATCGGCTGGAAGGAATACGAGATGGAGGTTGTCCGCGACAAGAAGGACAACTGCATCATCGTCTGCGCCATCGAGAACTTCGATCCGATGGGCGTGCACACCGGCGACTCCATCACCGTCGCGCCGGCTCAGACCTTGACCGACAAGGAATACCAGATTCTGCGCAACGCCTCGCTGGCCGTTCTGCGTGAGATCGGTGTGGAAACCGGCGGCTCCAACGTACAGTTCGGCGTCTGCCCGAACACGGGCCGCATGGTCGTCATCGAGATGAACCCGCGTGTGTCGCGCTCCTCGGCCCTCGCCTCCAAGGCCACGGGTTTCCCGATCGCCAAGATCGCCGCGAAGCTGGCGGTGGGTTATACCCTCGACGAACTGCAGAACGACATCACCGGTGGCCGGACCCCGGCGTCCTTCGAGCCGGCGATCGATTACGTGGTGACCAAGATCCCGCGTTTCGCGTTCGAGAAGTTTCCCAAGGCCGATGCTCGCCTGACCACGCAGATGAAGTCCGTTGGCGAAGTCATGGCCATCGGTCGTACATTCCAGGAATCGATGCACAAAGCGCTGCGCGGCCTGGAAGTGGGGGTGTCGGGCTTCGATCCGAAGCTGGACTTGGCCGATCCGGAGAGCGAGAGCACGCTCAAGCGTGAGCTTACCGTGCCGGGCGCGGACCGTATCTGGTATCTGGCCGATGCCTTCCGCGCGGGCAAGACCGTTGCGGAAGTGTTCGACCTGACGCGCATCGACGAGTGGTTCCTGGTGCAGATCGAGGATCTGATCAAGGACGAAGAGCGCATCAAGACGATGGGCCTGTCCAGCATCGACCGCGACGTCATGTACAAGCTCAAGCGCAAGGGCTTCTCCGACGCGCGTCTGGCCAAATTGCTTGGCGTGACCGAGAAGAACCTGCGCAATCATCGCCACAAGCTCAAGGTGCTGCCGGTCTACAAGCGCGTCGACACCTGCGCCGCCGAGTTCGCAACCGACACCGCCTACCTGTATTCGACCTACGAGGAAGAGTGCGAGGCCAATCCGTCCGGCCGCGACAAGATCATGATTCTCGGCGGCGGGCCGAACCGCATCGGCCAGGGCATCGAGTTCGACTACTGCTGCGTACACGCGGCGCTGGCGATGCGCGACGATGGCTACGAGACCATCATGGTCAACTGCAACCCGGAAACCGTCTCCACCGACTACGACACCTCGGACCGCCTGTACTTCGAGCCGGTCACTCTGGAAGACGTGCTGGAAATCGTCCGTGTCGAGCAGCCGAAAGGTGTGATCGTCCAGTACGGCGGCCAGACTCCGCTCAAGCTCGCGCGTGCGCTGGAAGAAGCTGGCGTGCCGATCATCGGTACCAGTCCCGACGCCATCGACCGTGCCGAGGACCGCGAGCGTTTCCAGCAGATGGTCGAGCGCCTGAATCTGCGCCAGCCGCCGAACGCAACGGCGCGCAGCGAAGAGGAAGCCCTGGCCGCGTCCAAGGTCATTGGCTATCCGCTGGTGGTGCGCCCCTCGTACGTGCTCGGTGGGCGTGCAATGGAGATCGTCTACCAGGAAGAAGAGCTGCGTCGCTACATGCGCGAGGCGGTCAAGGTTTCCAACGACAGTCCTGTGCTGCTGGACCACTTCCTCAACTGCGCCATCGAGGTTGATATCGACGCGGTGTGCGACGGTGAGCACGTGGTGATCGGCGCGATCATGCAGCACATCGAGCAAGCGGGTGTGCACTCCGGTGACTCGGCTTGTTCGTTGCCCCCGTACTCGCTGCCGGCGCATATCCAGGACGAGATACGCGACCAGGTCAAGAAGATGGCCCTCGAGCTTGGCGTGGTCGGTCTGATGAACGTTCAGATGGCTGTGCAGGGCGAAGACATTTTCGTGATCGAAGTGAACCCGCGTGCGTCGCGTACCGTTCCCTTCGTCTCCAAGTGCATCGGCGTTTCGCTGGCGATGATCGCGGCGCGCGTAATGGCCGGCAAGACGCTCGCAGAGGTTGGCTTGACCGAAGAGATCATCCCGAACTTCTACAGCGTCAAGGAAGCGGTGTTCCCCTTCGCCAAGTTTCCGGGCGTAGACCCCATCCTTGGCCCAGAGATGAAGTCGACCGGTGAGGTGATGGGTGTCGGTGACAGCTTTGCCGAAGCCTTCGCCAAGGCGCAGCTGGGTGCCAGCGAAATCCTGCCGAACAGCGGCTGCGCATTCATCAGCGTACGTGACGATGACAAGCCACATGTCGCGCAGGTGGCACGTGATCTGGTCGGGCTCGGATTCGAGGTGGTCGCCACCGTTGGCACTGCCAAGCTGATCGAGGCAGCCGGCCTGCCGGTACGCCGGGTCAATAAGGTGACCGAAGGTCGTCCTCACGTTGTCGACATGATCAAGAATGACGAAGTCACCCTGATCATCAACACCACCGAGGGGCGTCAGTCGATCGCTGACTCCTACTCGATTCGTCGTAACGCCCTGCAGCACAAGATCTGTTGCACGACCACCCTGGCCGGTGGTCAGGCGATCTGTGAGGCGCTTAAATTCGGTCCCGAGAAGACCGTGCGCCGCTTGCAGGATCTCCATGCAGGAATCAAGGCATGACTAAATACCCCATGACTGTCCAGGGCGCTCGCGCCCTGGAAGACGAACTCAAACACCTCAAGACCGAATTGCGTCCACAGATTACCCAGGCCATCGCTGAGGCGCGTGAGCTTGGAGATCTCAAGGAAAACGCCGAGTACCATGCCGCCCGCGAACAGCAGGGCATGGTGGAGGCGCGGATTCGGGACATCGAAGGTCGTCTGCAGAACGCGCAGGTCATCGACGTGGCCAGCATTCCGCACAGCGGCAAGGTTATCTTCGGCACGACCGTGGAAATCGCCAATGTCGAGACCGATGAAACCGTGACGTACCAGATCGTGGGTGACGACGAGTCGGATATCAAGCGCGGCAAGCTGTCGGTCAGCTCTCCGATCGCACGCGCTCTGGTGGGCAAAGAAGAAGGCGATGTGGTGGCGGTCAAGACACCCAGTGGCGTGGTCGAATACGAGATCGTCGAGGTCCGCCATATCTGATCGTCGACCGATGCGAGCCGGTGTCATCAGCTGGCAGCTGGCCCAGACATTCTGGGTCGGCGGCCTCTGGCTGTTGCAATTCGTGATGTTACCGGCATTGGCCAAGATCGGGCTGGCGCCGCTGCTGATCGAGGAAATCGCCTCCAGCCTGCGGCCGTTGCTGGTGGGATTTGCTGCGTTCTGCGCCATGCTGCAGGGCGTCGTACTGATCCAGCTCCACGGCTTTCGCGCGTTGTGGCAAGACCTGCGAGGCCAGTTACTGCTGTCCGTGTGGGTGCTCTCTGCGAGCTTTTTCGTGGTGCGCGCTGGCGTCGTCGAATCGCCGTACTGGCTGGTATTCAGCTACCTTGTAATCGGGCTGTGCGGGCTGATGCTGGTGTTGCAGGTCGCTCCCGGGCGGGAGCGATAGCGACGCGGATGGGCTCGAGGCGGACTCAGGCTTGAAAGCGATGCACGTTCGACAACTGCTTGTTCACCTTCGGATTCTTGCGATAGACCAACGCCATCTTGCCGATGGATTGAACCAGCTCGCAGTGGCCGATCGTGCAGAGGTCTTCCATGACTGCACGGCGGTCATCGCGTTCGCTGATTCTTAGCTGTACCTTGATCAACTCGTGATCGTTCAAGGCGCGCTCCAATTCGGCCTGGACGCCTTCGGTCAGACCGTTCTCGGACACGATCAATACCGGCTTCAGGTGATGGCCGATGGATTTGTACTGTTTCTTCTGCTCGTTGGTGAGCGGCATAATTCGACCCTTGCGTCAGAACCCTTGAAAACGGCGGCTAGTGTAACTGACACACTCCGGGCCGCACAGATGAGGTAACAGCTTGGCACGCTCCAAGACCAGCCCGCGTTGGCTGAAAGAACATTTCGACGACCCCTACGTAAAGATGGCGCAGCGCGACGGCTATCGGTCACGGGCGAGCTACAAGCTGCTGGAGATCCAGGAAAAGGATCGTATCCTGCGGCCCGGCATGACTGTGGTCGACCTCGGCGCGGCTCCGGGCGGGTGGTCGCAGGTTACCAGCCGGGTCATTGGCGACCGCGGGCGCCTGATCGCATCCGACATCCTGCCCATGGATAGCATCGCCGATGTGACCTTCGTGCTCGGGGACTTTACCGAAGACGAGGTGTTCGCCGAAATCCTCCAGGCCATCGGCGACACGCAGGTCGACCTTGTGATTTCCGACATGGCCCCCAATATGAGTGGGGTGAAGGTCGCCGACCAGGCGCGGGCGATGTTCCTCTGCGAGCTGGCGCTTGACCTGGCGATGCGGGTGCTGCGTCCAGGTGGCGATTTTCTGATCAAGATCTTCCAGGGTGAGGGCTTTGATGCCTACCTGAAGGATGTGCGACAGAACTTCGACAAGGTGCAGATGCGCAAGCCCTTGTCTTCACGGGACCGTTCGCGTGAGCAATACCTGTTGGCGCGCGGCTATCGAGGCGATGGCAACGAGCTGCAGGCGGCGCGGTCCTAGCAGGTAGGCGAAGAAGAGCCCGAATGGCGCCTACGGCCCGGATTACGGGCTATCATCTTCATATCGGGTTACAGACCAAGCTGCCCGTTCAGCGACGTTGTGTAGTAAGTTGGGCCGAGAAAGAACCATCGGCCGTCATGCAGGCTCCCGACAACACGCCTGCTCTAGAGGGTAGTGAATTGAACGACATGGCAAAAAACCTGATTCTGTGGTTGATCATTGCCGCTGTCCTGGTGACGGTGATGAACAACTTTTCCAGCCCGACCGAGCCGCAGACGCTCAACTATTCGGATTTCATCGAGCAGGTGAAAGAGGGTCGGGTAGAGCGCGTGACCGTCGACGGATACGTCATCACCGGCAAGCGCAGTGATGGCGAGACGTTCAAGACGATTCGCCCGGCGATTCAGGACAACGGCCTGATCGGCGATCTGATCAACAACAACGTGGTCATCGAGGGCAAGCAGCCGGAGCAGCAGAGCATCTGGACGCAACTGCTCGTGGCCAGTTTCCCGATCCTGGTCATCATCGCCGTGTTCATGTTCTTCATGCGCCAGATGCAGGGCGGCGCCGGCGGCAAGGGCGGGCCGATGAGCTTTGGTAAGAGCAAGGCTCGCCTGCTGTCAGAAGATCAGGTCAAGACGACCTTCGCCGACGTCGCCGGTTGCGACGAGGCCAAGGAAGAAGTTACCGAACTGGTCGAATTCCTTCGCGATCCGGGCAAGTTCCAGCGCCTCGGCGGACGCATACCGCGTGGCGTCCTGATGGTGGGTTCGCCGGGTACCGGTAAGACGCTGCTCGCCAAGGCGGTTGCTGGCGAGGCCAAGGTCCCGTTCTTCACCATCTCGGGTTCGGACTTCGTTGAAATGTTCGTCGGTGTCGGTGCCAGCCGCGTCCGCGACATGTTCGAACAAGCCAAGAAGCATGCGCCGTGCATCATCTTCATCGACGAGATCGACGCCGTCGGTCGTCATCGTGGCGCCGGCCTCGGCGGCGGGCATGACGAGCGCGAGCAAACCCTCAACCAGTTGCTGGTGGAGATGGACGGTTTCGAAATGAATGACGGTATTATCGTCATCGCCGCGACCAACCGCCCCGACGTGCTCGACCCCGCGCTGCTGCGTCCTGGTCGCTTCGATCGCCAGGTGGTTGTCGGGTTGCCGGATATTCGCGGTCGCGAGCAGATCCTCAAGGTCCACATGCGCAAGGTTCCGCTCGGCGACACTGTCGAGCCGGCATTGATCGCTCGTGGCACGCCTGGTTTCTCGGGTGCCGATCTCGCCAACCTGGTCAACGAGGCCTCGTTGTTCGCTGCGCGTGCCGGTAAGCGCGTGGTGGAAATGAAGGAGTTCGAGCTGGCCAAGGACAAGATCATGATGGGCGCCGAGCGCAAATCGATGGTGATGTCCGAGAAGGAGCGTCTCAACACGGCGTATCACGAAGCGGGCCATGCAATCGTCGGTCGCGTCGTGCCGGAGCATGATCCCGTCTACAAGGTTTCGATCATTCCTCGTGGCCGGGCGCTGGGCGTCACGATGTTCCTTCCCGAGGAAGACCGCTATAGCCTGTCCAAGCGAGCGCTGATCAGCCAGATCTGCTCGCTGTTCGGCGGACGAATCGCCGAGGAGATGACCCTTGGCTTCGAGGGCGTCACCACCGGAGCGTCGAACGACATCATGCGCGCCACTCAGCTGGCTCGGAACATGGTCACCAAATGGGGTCTTTCCGAGAAGCTCGGTCCGCTGATGTATGCCGAAGAGGAGGGTGAAGTCTTCCTTGGGCGCAGTGCCGGCAGCCAGCACACCAACGTATCGGGTGACACGGCCAAGCTGATCGACCAGGAAGTGCGCAGCATCATCGACCACTGCTACGGGACGGCCAAGCAGATACTGGCCGACAACCGTGACAAGCTCGACCTGATGGCCGAAACGCTGATGAAGTACGAAACGATCGACTCCGATCAGATCGATGACATCATGGCGGGCCGCACGCCGCGCGAGCCTCGTGACTGGCAGGACGGCTCAGGGCCTACCGGAACTCCGGTGCAGCCCGAAGGCGGCCGCCCGCAGACGCCGATCGGTGGTCCCGCCGGCGAGCACTAAGCTAAGGCTGTTTTAATGACCGAACCGTTGCATCCGACCCGGCTGTCCTGTGGCAGCCGGGTTCTTGATTTATCGCGCCCGCATGTCATGGGCATCCTCAACGTCACGCCTGATTCCTTTTCCGATGGCGGTCAACATGCCAGTCTCGATGCGGCGTTGCGCCACGCTGAGGCGATGGTGGCGGCTGGCGCGACCTTGATTGACGTGGGAGGAGAGTCGACCCGTCCCGGGGCGCGCGTCGTTTCGCCAATCGAGGAGTTGGAGCGCGTTGCGCCGGTTGTCGAGGCGATTACGCGTGAGCTCGACGTAATCGTCTCGGTCGACACCTCGACCCCGGCGGTGATGCGCGAGAGCGCGCGGCTTGGTGCGGGGCTGATCAATGATGTGCGCTCGCTCGCTCGCGATGGCGCGCTGGACGCGGCGGCGGATACCGGCCTGCCGGTGTGCCTGATGCACATGCGGGGTGAGCCGGGCGACATGCAGAACGATCCTCGTTACGACGATGTGACCGCTGAAGTCGTGCGTTTCCTTCGCGAACGCATGAAGGTGTGTGTCACGGCGGGCATTCCCGTCGGGCGAATCGTGCTAGATCCGGGCTTCGGATTCGCCAAGACCCTTTCGCATAATCTCAGTCTGTTCAAACATATGGAGCAGATCCATGCGTTGGGTCGGCCCTTGCTGGTCGGTGTGTCACGAAAGAGCATGGTAGGCCACGCGTTGGGACGTGATGTAGCGCATCGCTTGTACGGCAGCCTTGCGCTTGCTGCGCTGGCAGTTGCCAAGGGCGCGTGCATCCTGCGCGTGCACGACGTGGCCGAAACGGTTGATGTGGTTCGTATGATTGCTGCAGTGCAGGCGGCTGAATAGGGAATTTTTCATGGGTAGAAAATATTTTGGAACCGACGGCATCCGCGGTCACGTCGGACAGTTTCCGATTACGCCGGACTTCATGCTCAAGCTTGGCTGGGCAGCCGGAATGGCGTTTCGCAAGCATGGAAAGTGCCGCATCCTGATAGGCAAGGACACGCGTATCTCAGGTTACATGTTCGAATCCGCTTTGCAGGCCGGGCTTTCGGCCGCAGGCGCCGACGTGCTGCTGCTGGGGCCCATGCCCACGCCTGCGGTCGCCTATCTGACCCGTACGTTTCATGCTGACGCTGGAATAGTGATCAGCGCCTCGCACAATCCCCACCATGACAACGGCATCAAGTTCTTTTCCGGGCGCGGGACCAAGCTCCCTGACGAAGTCGAGCTGATGATCGAGGAACTGCTGGATACTCCGATGACGGTTGTGGAGTCGGCGCAGCTTGGCAAGGCATCACGAATCAACGATGCGGCCGGTCGTTACATTGAGTTTTGCAAGAGCAGCGTGCCGACCAGTACGGATTTCTCCGGCATGAAGATCGTGCTCGATTGTGCGCACGGCGCCACCTACAAGGTGGCGCCCAGCGTATTCCGTGAGCTCGGGGCAGAAGTGGTGGTTATCGCAGCCCAACCTGACGGCCTGAATATCAACGCCGACGTAGGGTCGACCCACGTGGCGCAACTGCAGAAGGCCGTGGTTGACCAGGGCGCGGATCTGGGTATCGCCTTCGACGGCGACGGCGATCGGGTGATGATGGTCGACCATACCGGCGCGCAGGTCGATGGCGACGAGTTGCTCTACATCATCGCCACGGACCTGCAGGATCGTGATCGCCTGGCGGGCGGTGTGGTCGGCACGCTGATGAGCAACCTCGGCCTGGAGCTGGCGCTGAAGGCGCGCGATATTCCCTTCGTCCGGGCCAAGGTGGGTGATCGTTACGTGATGGCGGAAATGCTCGAGCGCAACTGGGTGCTCGGTGGCGAAAACTCGGGGCATATCGTTTGTGCTCAACATGTGACGACCGGAGATGCCATCATCGCGGCGTTGCAGGTCGTGCTTGCGCTGCGGCGTCGGGGGCAGAACCTCGCGCATGAGCGTCTAGCCTGGAAGAAGTGTCCGCAAGTCCTGATCAATGTGCGTTTCGCCGGCGACAAAGATCCCATTTCCCACCCCCAGGTCCAGGCGGTCTGCGACAGTGTCACTGAGCGCATGGCCGGCCGCGGCCGCGTGCTGCTGCGCAAGTCGGGTACCGAGCCGTTGGTGCGCGTGATGGTTGAAGGGGACGATGAGAATCAGGTTCGGTCTTACGCCGAAGAGTTGGCGAATGCAGTTACCGAAGTTTGTGCGTGATTGCCGCTTGCCAGGTCTGTTTTCGTTGAGTACCATCTGCGCCCACTTTGACCGACGAGGTAAAGCATGCGTCGCCCACTGGTAGCTGGTAACTGGAAGATGAACGGTACCCGCGCCAGCGTCGCAGAGCTGATCGAGGCGCTTCGCCAGCAGGCGCTTCCTGCCGCGGTGGAAGTGGTTGTGTTTCCATCCTGTGTGCACCTTGTGCAGGTTGTGAGCGGCCTGGAAGGCAGTGCAATTGCCGTAGGCGCTCAGGACTGTGCGGCACAAGTCGGCTTCGGCGCCTTTACCGGCGAAGAGTCCGCTTCGCAACTGGTTGATGCGGGTTGCAGGTGGGTACTGGTTGGCCACTCCGAGCGACGTCTGGTTCTGGGCGAAAGCGACGAGGTGGTGAGCAGAAAGTTTTCGGCGGCACTGGAATGCGGAATGACTCCGGTGCTGTGTCTGGGTGAGACGCTGGAAGAGCGTGAGTCCGGGCAGACGCTGGAAGTGGTGGGGCGTCAGTTGGCCCGGGTGGTCGCTGATGCCGGGATTGCCGCTTTCGAGCGCGCGGTGGTGGCGTACGAGCCGGTCTGGGCGATAGGTTCCGGGCTCACGGCGACGCCGCAACAGGCTCAAGAGGTACATGCCGCTATCCGGGAGCAGCTGGCGCGTGAGGATCGACGTATCGCTGAAGGCGCGCGTCTCCTGTACGGTGGCAGTGTAAAGGCGGAAAATGCCGCCGAGCTGTTCGGGATGGCGGATATCGATGGGGGGCTTATCGGTGGTGCCTCTCTGAAAGCGAATGATTTCGGTGCGATCTGTCGTGCCGCAGGGAACTGATCAGATGTTGCAGACTGTTGTGATTGTGGTGCATCTGCTGGTTGCCATTGGTGTGGTTGTGCTGGTGTTGCTACAGCAGGGCAAGGGTGCGGATGCGGGTGCGTCTTTCGGTTCGGGTGCTTCGGCAACCGTATTCGGAAGCCAAGGTTCCTCTACCTTTCTTAGTCGTTTTACTGCTATACTTGCCGGCGTTTTTTTCGTGACTAGTCTGGGGTTGGCGTTCTTCGCCACACGCCAGGCTGATCAGATGTCGCAGGTTGGTTTGCCGGATCCGGCGGTATTGGAAGTCCCGGCGAGCAAGCCAGCAGTTGAGGATGTGCCGGTTCTGGAATCCGCTCCGTCCGCACCTAGTGCAGACGAGGTACCTCAAGTCCAGGAGCAGCAGTAAAGGTTTTTGCCGAGGTGGTGGAATTGGTAGACACGCTACCTTGAGGTGGTAGTGGCCATAGGCTGTAGGGGTTCGAGTCCCCTCCTCGGTACCAAACAAGCAGGCCCGCAGATGCGGGCTTTCTTGTTTTCAGGGTTTTGGTTGACCTGCTTGGGGTGCGGTCGTATAATTCGTGCCCAGTTTGACGCGGGGTGGAGCAGTCTGGTAGCTCGTCGGGCTCATAACCCGAAGGTCGTTGGTTCAAATCCAGCCCCCGCAACCAGTTGATGAAAAGCCCCTGTCGAGGGGCTTTTTATTAGCTTCAAGCCAGGTCGCCGGCATCTACAGGCGATCATCAGGGATGGGCGTTTCGCCCATTTTTCATTTGTACGGCATGCACGAGGGACTTCGATGTCGAGCAAGCTAGAACAGTTGCAGGCCTTGTTGGCCCCGGTGGTCGAGGCGCTCGGCTATCAATGCTGGGGTATCGAGTTTATTTCGCAGGGTCGACATTCGTTGTTGAGGGTCTATATCGATCATTCAGACGGGATTCTTGTCGATGACTGCGAGAAGGTCAGCCGCCAACTGAGCGGTGTGCTCGACGTCGAAGATCCGATCAGTTCCGATTACACCCTCGAGGTGTCCTCGCCTGGTATGGATCGGCCGCTGTTCACGCTTGAGCAGTACGCGGCGCACGTGGGCGAACAGGTCAAAATAAAGCTGCGCTCGCCCTTTGAGGGCCGGCGCAATTTCCAGGGTCTTCTCCGCGGGGTCGAGGAGCAGGATGTGGTGGTGCTGGTCGATGATCACGAATATCTGTTGCCGATCGACATGATCGACAAGACCAACATAATTCCCCGTTTTGAGTGAATCGCGGATCCCGCGGACCCCAATGGATTGCGATAGGCGAGGCGTACGATGAGCAAAGAAGTACTGCTGGTTGTGGAGTCGGTATCCAACGAAAAAGGCGTACCGGCCGGTGTGATCTTCGAAGCATTGGAGCTGGCCTTGGCCACGGCTACCAAGAAGCGCTTCGAGGACGAGGTGGATCTGCGTGTTGAGATCAATCGTCAGAACGGAAGCTATGAGACCTTTCGTCGCTGGACGGTGGTCGAGGAAGAGGATTTCGACGATCCGGCTCACCAGCTGACTGTCGATATGCCCCAGGCACGCGAAGCCAACGCCAAGGTCGGTGACGTCCTGGAAGAAAAGATCGAGTCGATCGAGTTCGGTCGTATCGCTGCGCAGACTGCCAAGCAGGTCATCGTGCAGAAGGTCCGCGAGGCCGAGCGTGCTCAGGTGGTCGAGGCCTATCGCGACCGTCTGGGTGAGATCATTTCCGGCACGGTAAAGAAAGTGACCCGTGACAGCGTCATCGTCGATCTGGGGAACAATGCCGAGGCGTTGCTGGCGCGCGAAGACATCATCGCCCGCGAAACCTTCCGTGTCGGTGCTCGGGTACGAGCGCTGCTGAAAGAGATTCGTACCGAGAACCGTGGTCCGCAGTTGATCCTGTCGCGTACGGCCCCGCAGATGCTGATCGAGCTGTTCCGCATCGAAGTCCCGGAAATCGCCGAGGGTCTGATCGAAGTGATGGGCGCTTCGCGTGATCCCGGTTCGCGCGCCAAGATCGCTGTCCGCTCGAAGGATAAGCGTATCGACCCGCAGGGCGCCTGCATCGGCATGCGTGGCTCCCGCGTTCAGGCTGTTTCCGGCGAAATCGGTGGCGAGCGTGTCGACATCGTGCTGTGGGACGAGAATCCTGCGCAGTTCGTCATCAACGCAATGGCGCCGGCTGAAGTGGCCGCCATCATTGTCGATGAAGATGCACATGCCATGGATATCGCGGTCGGCGAAGACAATCTGGCCCAGGCCATCGGTCGTGGCGGCCAGAATGTTCGGCTCGCCAGCCAGCTGACCGGCTGGACGCTGAACGTGATGACCGAGGCTGACATCCAGACCAAGCAGCAGGAAGAAACCGGCGACATCCTGCGCAATTTCATCGAAGAGCTGGATGTCGATGAAGAACTGGCACAAGTACTGGTCGAGGAAGGTTTCACTTCGCTCGAAGAGATCGCCTACGTTCCAATGGAGGAAATGCTCGGCATCGAAGGCTTCGACGAAGATATCGTCAACGAGCTGCGAACCCGCGCCAAGGATCGCCTGCTGACGAAGGCGATCGCAACGGAAGAAAAACTGGCAGACGCCCAGCCGGCCGAGGATTTGCTCGAGCTGGAAGGCATGGACAAGGAACTGGCGGTCGAGTTGGCAATGCGGGGTGTCATCACCCGCGAAGACCTGGCCGAGCAGTCGATTGACGACCTGCTCGACATAGACGGCATAGATCAAGAACGTGCCGGCAAGCTGATCATGGCCGCCCGAGCCCATTGGTTCGAGTAAGTATTTAGCGGCCTGAGGAGAGAGATGCATGACGCAAGTCACGGTGAAAGAACTGGCCCAGGTGGTCGACACACCGGTCGAGCGACTGCTGCAGCAGATGCGTGAGGCAGGACTGTCGCACACCAGCGCCGAGCAAGTAGTGACCGATAACGAAAAGCAGGCCCTGTTGGCGCACCTCAAGAGCAGCCACGGCGCCAAGGTGGACGAGCCGCGCAAGATCACCTTGCAGCGCAAGACCACGACCAAGCTGAAGGTTGGCGGTAGCAAAACCATCAGTGTTGAGGTTCGCAAGAAGAAGACCTTCGTCAAGCGTAGCCCTGACGAAATCGAAGCCGAGAAGCAGCGCGAGCTGGAAGAGCAGCGTGCGGCGGAAGAGGCGGCTCGGCAGAAGGCTGCCGAGGAAGCACGTCTGCTCGCCGAGGAAGAAGCGCGTCGTCGGGCTGAAGCCGAAGCGGCCACCAAGGCGCAGGCGCCTGCGGCCGAGCCTCAGGAGCCGGCTGCGGCTGCTGAGACTGAGTCGACTCCGGTCGTCGCTGCCGCCCCGGTCGAGGAGCGTAAGAAGGATGAGCCGCGTCGCCCCGATAAGGCGCGTAGTGACGACGACGAACGTCGCGATCGCAAGCAGGCCCAGCATCGTCCTTCCTTGAAGGCGAAGGCTCCGCTTTCCCGTACCGTGCGCAGCGGCGAAGACGATGCCGATGGGTTCCGTCGTGGCGGTCGTGGCAAGTCGAAGCTGAAAAAGCGCAATGCGCATGGTTTCCAGAGCCCGACCGGCCCGATCGTTCGCGAGGTTGCCATCGGTGAAACCATCACCGTCGGCGATCTGGCGCAGCAGATGTCGGTCAAGGCGGCTGAAGTCATCAAGTTCATGTTTAAAATGGGCAGCCCGGTCACCATCAACCAGGTGCTGGACCAGGAAACTGCCCAGCTGATCGCCGAAGAGTTGGGCCACAAGGTCAAGCTGGTCAGCGATAACGCGCTCGAAGAACAGTTGGCCGAGCTGCTGAAGTTCGAAGGCGAGGCCATTACGCGTGCGCCGGTCGTGACCGTGATGGGTCACGTCGACCACGGCAAGACCTCGTTGCTCGACTACATTCGTCGCGCCAAGGTCGCGGCCGGTGAGGCGGGTGGCATTACCCAGCACATCGGTGCCTATCACGTGGAAACCGACCGCGGCATGGTCACCTTCCTCGATACGCCCGGCCACGCAGCGTTTACCGCAATGCGTGCACGGGGCGCGCAGGCGACCGACATCGTCATCCTGGTGGTGGCGGCCGATGACGGCGTCATGCCTCAGACCATCGAGGCGATCCAGCACGCCAAGGCTGCGGGTGTTCCGCTGGTCGTGGCGGTAAACAAGATCGACAAGCCGGGCGCCGATCTCGATCGGATTCGCAGCGAGCTGTCTGTTCACGAAGTGACCTCCGAAGAGTGGGGCGGTGATACGCCGTTCGTGCCGGTTTCCGCGAAGATGGGTACGGGTGTCGATGAGCTGCTCGAGGCGGTGTTGCTTCAGGCTGAAATCCTTGAGTTGACGGCAACCCCGTCGGCACCGGGTCGTGGTGTGGTGGTCGAATCGCGTCTGGATAAAGGACGTGGTCCGGTAGCGACCGTTCTGGTACAGGACGGCACCTTGCGTCAGGGCGACATGGCGCTGGTCGGCTCGAACTATGGCCGTATCCGCGCGATGCTTGACGAGAACGGCAAGCCGATCAAGGAAGCCGGTCCATCGATTCCGGTCGAAATCCTTGGTCTCGACGGCACGCCGGACGCTGGCGACGAGCTCAGCGTACTGGCCGATGAGAAGAAGGCGCGGGAAGTGGCCTTGTTCCGTCAGGGCAAGTTCCGCGAAGTGAAGCTGGCTCGTGCGCATGCCGGCAAGCTGGAAAACATCTTCGAGAACATGGGGCAGGAAGAGAAGAAGACGCTCAACATCGTCCTCAAATCCGACGTTCGCGGTTCGCTCGAGGCGTTGCAGGGTTCGCTCAGCAGCCTGGGTAACGACGAAGTTCAGGTTCGCGTGATCGGTGGCGGTGTCGGTGGTATCACCGAGAGCGACGCCAACCTGGCGCTGGCATCCAACGCGGTGCTGTTCGGCTTCAACGTCCGTGCCGATGCCGGTGCGCGCAAGATCGTCGAACAGGAAGGTCTGGACCTGCGTTACTACAACGTGATCTACGACATCATCGAAGACGTCAAGAAAGCCCTGACCGGGATGCTTGGCAGCGACGTCCGGGAGAACATCCTCGGTATCGCCGAGGTTCGCGATGTGTTCCGTTCGCCGAAGTTCGGCGCCGTTGCAGGCTGCATGGTCACCGAAGGTATGGTGCACCGCAACCGCCCGATTCGCGTACTGCGCGACGACGTGGTCATCTTCGAAGGCGAGCTGGAGTCCCTGCGTCGCTTCAAGGACGACGTCGCCGAGGTCCGTGCCGGCATGGAATGCGGTATCGCGGTGAAGAGCTACAACGACGTCAAGGCGGGTGACAAGATCGAAGTCTTCGAGAAGGTCGAAGTGGCGCGTTCGCTCTAACAGCAGCTGTAAGGCAATAAGCGGCAAGCTTTCAGGGGCAACCCTGGGAGCTTGCCGTTTGCCTTTGCAGCATGATGATTTTCACCTTGCAGCTTGCTGCTCGAGGCAGATTTTATGGCCAAAGAATTCAGCCGTACCCAGCGTATCGGCGACCAGATGCAGCGCGAACTGGCGCTGCTGATTCAACGTGAAGTGAAGGACCCACGCCTGGGCCTGGTAACCATTACTGCCGTCGAGGTCAGTCGCGATCTGTCGCATGCCAAGGTGTTCATCACCGTCATGGGCAAGGACGACGACGAGGATGCGGTCAAGACCAATCTCAGGATTCTCAATGACGCCGGTGGTTTCCTGCGGATGCAGCTGGGCAAGGCGATGAAGCTGCGTACCGTGCCACAGCTGCATTTCAGCTACGACGCCAGCGTGCGCCGTGGCGTCGAGCTGACGTCGCTCATCGAGCGTGCGGTGGCTGAAGACCGCAAGCACAGCGACGATGTCGGAGAATAAGGCGTGGCCCAGGTAAAACGTGTTCGCCGCGCAGTAAGCGGCATCATTCTTCTCGATAAGCCCCGCGGGTTCACCTCCAACGCAGCCTTGCAGAAGGTTCGTTGGTTGCTCAACGCCGAGAAGGCCGGGCATACCGGTAGCCTGGACCCGCTGGCGACTGGCGTGCTGCCCCTGTGTTTCGGTGAGGCGACCAAGTTTTCGCAATACCTGCTCGATGCCGACAAGGGTTATGAGACGGTTGCCCAGCTGGGTGTTACCACGACCACGGCCGATGCCGAGGGCGAGGTGATCGAACGTAAGCCGGTTGCCGTCAGCCAGGAGCAGCTCGAAATGGTACTGCCCCGGTTTCGCGGCAATCTGTTGCAGGTGCCGCCAATGTATTCGGCGCTCAAACGTGACGGCCAGCCGTTGTACAAGCTTGCGCGTGCGGGAGAGGTAGTGGAGCGCGAGCCGCGTTCTGTTACCATTGCTCGCTTGGATTTACTCGCGCTGGACGCGGACAGGGCGCGCCTGGCTGTTGCGTGCAGTAAAGGGACCTACATCCGCACGCTGGTCGAGGATATCGGGCACGCGCTGGGGTGCGGCGCACACGTCGCCGAACTGCGCAGGACCCAGGCCGGCCCGTTCGATCTGGCCCAGACGGTCAGTCTCGAGGAGCTTGAGCAGGCACATGCCCAGGGCGGCGCAGAGGCGATCGACGCATACCTGAAACCGGTCGATAGTGGGCTGGAGCACTGGCCGCTGTTGCAACTGTCCGAGCACAGTGCGTTTTATTGGCTGCATGGTCAGCCGGTGCGTGCGCCGGAAGCGCCGAAGTTCGGCATGCTGCGGGTGCAGGATCACAACGGTCGCTTCATCGGTATCGGTGAAGTGAGTGAAGACGGGCGCATTGCGCCGCGTCGATTGATTCGGTCGGAATGACCGATACGCGGTGCGCCCGATGGTGTGCCGCGTCAGAGGATGGCTGTCGGCAGGCACGGTCACGCCTCTTTTAAAACACGGGATACGTCCCGGCCTGTTCATAGAAGGAGCCCATCATGGCACTTAGCGTTGAAGAAAAATCCCAGATCGTAAACGAGTACAAGCAAGCTGAAGGCGACACCGGTTCTCCGGAAGTGCAGGTTGCCCTGCTGACCGCCAACATCAACAAGCTGCAAGGTCACTTCAAGGCCAACGGCAAGGACCACCACTCGCGTCGTGGCCTGATCCGTATGGTCAACCAGCGTCGTAAGCTGCTGGATTACCTGAAGGGCAAGGACACTACTCGTTACAGCACCCTGATCGGTCGTCTGGGTCTGCGTCGCTAAGCGATGCGTGTGCGAAGCTGAATGCCGAAGCTGGAAGTGGGTTCGACCCTGCTTCCAGCTTTTGCCTTTCAGCGGAGCACGTTCGGACAGCGTACGGGTTCGATTCCCGCCGCTGCCCAAGAATTCGCAACAAGCGTCCCGCGTGAGGCATGGCCCGCGGCGGCGCGTAGAAAAGTTTCCCCCAAGGCAACATAGAGAAGGAACCACCGTGAACCCGGTAATCAAGAAATTTCAGTTCGGTCAGTCGACCGTAACCCTCGAGACAGGCCGTATCGCCCGTCAAGCCTCAGGTGCTGTACTGGTCTCCGTTGACGATGACGTCACGGTTCTGGTCGCGGTAACCGGTGCCAAGACTGCTGATCCGAGCAAGGGTTTTTTCCCCCTGTCGGTCCATTATCAGGAAAAAACCTACGCAGCCGGCAAGATCCCCGGTGGCTTCTTCAAGCGTGAAGCGCGTCCTTCGGAAAAGGAAACCCTGACTTCGCGACTGATCGACCGCCCGATCCGCCCGCTGTTCCCGGAAGGCTTCCAGAACGAAGTGCAGGTCATCTGTACCGTCGTATCGACCAGCAAGAAGACCGATCCGGACATCGCTGCGATGATCGGTACCTCCGCCGCGCTGGCGATTTCGGGCATCCCGTTCAACGGCCCGATCGGTGCCGCACGCGTCGCCTTCCATCCCGAAACCGGCTACCTGCTGAACCCGACCTACGAGCAGCTCAAGGCGTCGAGCCTGGACATGGTCGTGGCCGGTACCAAAGATGCCGTGCTGATGGTCGAATCCGAAGCCAAAGAGCTGACCGAAGACCAGATGCTGGGCGCCGTACTGTTCGCCCATGATGAATTCCAGGCGGTGATCCAGGCGGTTACCGAGCTGGCTGCCGAAGCGGCCAAGCCAACCTGGGACTGGCAGCCCAAGGCGGAAAACACTCAGCTGCTCGATGCGATTCGTAGCGAGTTCGGCGAGGCCATCTCCCAGGCCTACACCATCATCATCAAGCAGGACCGCTACGCCCGCCTGGGCGAGTTGCGTGACCAGATCGTCGCCAAGTTCTCCGGCGAGGAAGGTCAGCCGTCCGCCGCTGAAGTCAAAGACGCTTTCGGCGAAATCGAATACCGCACCGTCCGCGAGAACATCGTCAACGGCAAGCCGCGTATCGACGGCCGTGACACCCGCACTGTACGCGGCCTGAACATCGAAGTCGGTGTACTCGACAAGACTCACGGTTCGGCGCTGTTCACCCGTGGCGAAACCCAGGCTCTGGTGGTTGCCACCCTCGGTACCGCGCGCGACGCACAGCTGCTCGATACCCTTGAAGGCGAGAAGAAAGACCCCTTCATGCTGCACTACAACTTCCCGCCGTACTCGGTGGGCGAGTGTGGTCGCATGGGCGCCACCGGCCGCCGCGAAATCGGTCACGGCCGTCTGGCCCGTCGTTCCGTTGCCGCCATGCTGCCGAGCGCTGACGAATTCCCGTACACCATCCGCGTCGTGTCGGAAATCACCGAGTCCAATGGCTCCAGCTCGATGGCCTCGGTCTGTGGTGCCTCTCTGGCGCTGATGGACGCCGGTGTGCCGATGAAGGCGCCGGTCGCCGGTATCGCTATGGGCTTGGTCAAGGAAGGCGAAAAGTTCGCTGTACTGACCGATATCCTCGGTGACGAAGATCACCTGGGCGACATGGACTTCAAGGTCGCGGGTACCGCCAAGGGCGTTACCGCGCTGCAGATGGACATCAAGATCCAGGGCATTACCGAAGAGATCATGGAAATCGCGCTGGGCCAGGCACTGGAAGCGCGCCTGAACATTCTCGGTCAGATGAACCAGGTAATCGCTCAGTCGCGTACCGAGCTGTCGGCCAACGCCCCGACGATGATCGCGATGAAGATCGATCAGGACAAGATCCGCGACGTGATCGGCAAGGGTGGCGCCACCATCCGCAGCATCTGTGAAGAAACCAAGGCTTCGATCGATATCGAAGACGATGGCTCGATCAAAATCTTCGGTGAGACCAAGGAAGCTGCCGAGGCTGCCAAGCAGCGCGTGCTGGGCATCACGGCCGAGGCCGAGATTGGCAAGATCTACGTTGGCAAGGTCGAGCGCATCGTTGACTTCGGTGCCTTCGTCAACATCCTGCCCGGCAAGGACGGTCTGGTACACATCTCCATGCTGAGTGATCAGCGTGTGGAGAAGGTCACCGACGTCCTCAAGGAAGGCCAGGAAGTGAAGGTGCTGGTGCTGGACGTGGACAACCGCGGCCGTATCAAGCTGTCCATCAAAGACGTGGCGGCGGCTGAAGCTTCTGGCGCGTAAGCGCAACAGCGGCATCAGAAAAAGGACCCTTCGGGGTCCTTTTTTCATTTCTAAGGGCCTATCAAGCGGTAATTTGATTGCAACTTGCACGCTTCGCTGAGGCCAAACATGCAGTGTGCTAGTGGCGTTAAGCTACTGCAAAATCACAAGTGATTGATTTATATGTCTTTTCTATAAGACCAAAAGTGGCATGTCGCTTGCGACATTCTTCGTGAGCTGTGGTCGGAATAGATGCCACAGATATCTGAAGAAAAACAGGAGTGCCACTATGAACATGATCCAGAACTCTCTTACCGCTGCTGCCGCTGCCGTTGCATTGAGCTTGCCTCTGGCAGGTGCCGCTTTCGCCGACACCACTCCAGCACTGGATAAGGCTGATACCGTCATGTTGGCAGCCAGCGACACCGTGGAAAAGGCCGGCGACGCCACCTCCGATACCTGGATCACCACCAAGGTGAAATCCTCCCTGCTGGCTGAAGACGCCACCCCTGGCATGGATATCGAAGTTGAAACCAAGGACGGCGTTGTCTCGCTGTCCGGCACGGTCGCCACCGAGGCCGAGCGTGAAGCTGCAATCAACAAGGCCAAGTCCATCGAAGGTGTGCGTGACGTGGCTGCGGACGGCCTGAAAGCCGCCGACTAAATCAAGCCGGTCGCCCCTTGGGCACACACGAAACCCCGCCCCGTGCGGGGTTTTCGTTTTTCAACGGCCGCGTTGGCTATCGATCTGCCGCAGTCGATTCCCTTCGAAGCGCAGGAAGTAATACATCCCGCTGGTCGGCCCATAGACCCACTCCTCGATTTGAACTTCATGGCGATAACCGTGATCGTCGACGACTTCCTTGTAGCCCACCAGCGAGGCGCTGGCGGGCTCGCCGCATTTGCTTCGGACTTCGCCAGTCGACGCGTCGAGGCTGACCAGCGCGCTACCACAGCGATGGGTGGAAGAGGCTTGGGCACTGCAGGCGAACGCAAGCAGGCTGAGCAAGAGCAGGGGAGCGGCGAGCGGCATGAGAAATCCTTATCCGGTCAATGGGCGCGGCGAGACTCGATGCGTATCAGGCGATTGCCTTCGAAGGTGAGAATGTTGAGCATGCCGTTATCGGGCCCGTAAATCCATTCCTCTATCACCCGTTCCTGCCTAGCGTAGGGGCCCAGCGTGTAACCGACGAGATCGCGCTGCACCGGCGCTCCACACTTGCGTTCGACCTCGAATGAGCGCTCGCCGGTGCTGATCAGTTGGCTGCCGCAGCGTAGCGTGTCGGCCCGGGACAGGGGCGCGGCAACGATCAACACCCACAGCAGGACGTGATGAGGCCGGGCAGGCATTCACTCGGTCCCCAGATGCAGTGAAGTCGGAATCTGTCCCGCTTGCTCGCTCTGGGCGATACCGGTGTCCAGCAGATAGACCCGCGAATCGCTCAGGCCACCCTGGTCTACCAGGTAGTCCTTGATCGAGGCGGCACGGGCGCGGCTCAGGTTGCGCAGCAGGGCCGTGCTATCCGCGCGGCTGGCCAGCACGGCATCGCGCATCCGCTTGCTGCGCGCCTGCTCGTCCAGCTCGGTCCATTGAGCCGGTGGCTGCTGCCCGAGCCGGCTGCGGTAAATGCCTTCGAGCATGGCGGATTTTTCCTCCTCGCCGATTTCGAGCAGCCCTGGATCGGCGGGTACCTTATCGCCTCGGCGCTGCAGCACCTTGTACCAGGTTTCCTGAAATTCGCGTTGCAACCATTGCTCGGCCAGCAAGGGGCCGTCAGCTTGCGGAGAACTCTGTCCCTCAACCTCCAGACGCAGCACAGGCCGTTCCTTTAGCGCCTCTGCCAGCTTCGCGAGGTTGCCCCGTGCCTGCTCATCCAGCTCGCTGCTGCCCGGGGCGAACAGGACCTGGCTAAGGTCGCTCTGCTCGCCGCCGGCCAGGCCGGCGAGAAACTTGAACGGCGCCTGGACCGCACGCGCGACGAGGTTGCGCAGCGTTTGCCAGACGATCGGCATGACACTGAACTGAGGGTTGTTGAGGTTGCCCTGTACCGGTAGTTCGAGCGAGATGGTGCCGCGTGTGTCTTTCAACAACGCAACGGCGAGTCGCACAGGGAGATCGACCGCTTCGGGACTGTCCACTTTCTCGCCGAGCTGTAGTTGCTGCAGCACGACTTTATTCTGCGCATTCAACTGGCCTTGCTGGATGCGGTAGTGCAAGTCGAGGTCGAGCCGGCCCTTGCGAATACGGTAGCCAGCGAACTTGCCGGAGTAGGGCGAAAGCGTGGTGAGTTCCACCTGCCGAAAGCGCGTGGCGATATCGAGGCTTTGCAGTGGATCGAAGGGCGTCAGGTTGCCCTTGATACTGACCGGTGCGTAGCGGTCGACCTTGCCTTGCACATCGACCGTGGCCGGCTGCTGGGCCCGGTTGTCGATCGTCCCGATCTGGCCATTCAGTTCTTGCACCGCGGTGATGAAGGGCGGGCGCAAGCTCAGATCGGAGAAATTGGCCGAACCGGTGTCTATCGCGATGCCGCCGATACGGATGGCCATCGGCTCCGCCTGTTCCGTCGCCGCTGGAGCGGCAGCCTGTTCGGCTGGCGTTGATGGCGCCACCAGCAGGTCGTTGATATTGGTGGTGAGGTCTGGGTTGATGATGAAGCGCGCATAGGGCTGGACCAGGTCGATGTGCTCGATCTGCAACTGCCGAGGGTGCTGGTAATCCAGGCCGCCCAGGTGCAGTCGCTGCCATTTGACGAAGTCGCGGTTCTTGATGGTGTCGAGCGTGTGCAGCTGGGTGACTTCGGCCGCTCCGCCCAGATTGAATGCCAGTGGGTCAGTGCCGGTGAGCTCGAATTCGAGCTGACTTGCGAGCATCCCGCTGCGTAATTCGAGATGGGCGAATGGCGTCAGGTAGGCCTGGGCAAGGCGCAGATCGATGTCCTGTGTAGTGATTTCCAGTCGCCCCGTAGCCGGTTGAAGTTGCAACTGCCCAGTGGCCTTCAGCGCGCCCTGATTGCCGACTCCGGTGTTCAGCGCCAGACCGAAAGGCGAGGCGCCCAGGCTGTCGAAGTCGGACACGTCGAGATTCAGCGGACCCAGCTCCAGCGCGACGCCACCCTCGGGTACGCGGTCATTCAAATGAATTCGATAGTCGCGCAGCTGCGCATCGCGCAGCAGAACCTGCCAGGGGCTCTGGTTTGCCGCGGTGCTCTCTTTCGACTCGGTCGATGGGGTCGGTCCTGCGTTGTCTTCCGATTCGGGACCTTGGCTGGACTCAGCGGCCGCAGACGGTGCCAACAGCTTCAGCCAGTTCAGCTCGCCATCTGCCTCGCGAGTTACCCAGGTCTCCAGCGCACGGCTGCGCAGCGTACCGATCACCACCTGTTGCCTGGCCAGGTCTAGCGAGGTTTGGCTGATCTCAAGGTTCTCCAGGCGCACCAGCGGTTGTCCTTGCGGAGTGTCGAGCGCAAGGGGCGCCAGTTGCGCGCTGAGATTGCTCAGTTGAAGCTCGGTGCGCTGGGCAAGATCGAGCCGATAGTCGCTGGCGAAACTCAGCCGGCCTTCGTGCAGGCGCAGGGGTACGGCGTCCTGCGCGTAGGCCCAGAAATCTTTCAGCATCAGGTTGCTGATCTTCAACTGGCCGGACGAGCTGATGGGCGTCAGGTTGATCTGCCCGGTCCAGTCTACCCGGGCGCCGCTGGGACCGGTTGCGACCAGTACCGCATCGGCCGCGTCATCCGAGCGGGTGGCGAAGTTCAGCAACTCGAAGTTCAGTGAATCGAGCAAGAAATCGATAGGCTCGTCGGGCCGCTGGTCGGCGAAGCGGACCGAGCCTTCCACCAGTTTTAGCCGGCCGATGCGCAGCGCGAAGGGCTCTTGCTCAGCGTCCTGCGCCTGCTCGTCGGATGCGGGGATATCGAACAGCTGTGTCAGGTTGAGCACGCCGTCCTGGTCGAACACGACTTCGCTGTGCAACTGAACCAGCTCGATGTCGTCAATCTGCAGCGCGCGGCGCCAGAGGCTGCTCCATGCCAGGTCGAGGTAGAGGCGCTCGAAGCCCAGCTGCGGCTGATCGGCCTCGCCGAGGCGCAAGCCGAACAGCGTCAGTTCGAGGCTGAACGGGTTGAATTCGATGCGTTCCAGACGGGCCGGTACGGTGGCGTACTGGACCAGCTGCTGATTGACGACACGCTGGGCGATGCCGGGCAGTATCAGGAAGCCGAGCAGGCAGTAGCAAACCAATGCGGTCATCAGGCCGACGAGCGCGCGCTTCATTCCGTTGGGCATGCGGATCTACATTCCAGGCGATGGGCTCGCCTGGAGTATGGCATGACACGCGCGTTCTTCTAAGGTGTTGCTGCTTGGCTGCGTCACAGTTGCAGCCTGAGGACCTTCAACGGCGGTCGCCCGTCGATGGATGGAAAGTCCTCGGCAGGCGACAGGACCTCGCAATCGCGCACCGGGCGCCCCGCCTTCGTCGCGCAGCGCAGGACCTGTTCGCGCCAGTCTTCCAGGCTGACCTTCGCCAGGTTGTTACAACAGACCAGCGTGCCATCGTCGGCCGTGGCCAGCAGGGCAGGTTTGAGCAGGCTTTGATAGTCGCGCAGCAGATCGACGGTTCCGAATGCGCTTTTCGACCAGGCCGGGGGATCGAGCAGGATCAGGTCGAACTGTCTCGGCGCTAGGACGGGATACGCCGGCAGCGCCCGCCCGCGCCGTTGCATGACAGGCAGGCCGGCCAGTTGCCGGATCGCCGGAAAATAATCGGACTGGATGAACTGCATCGGCGCCAGCGAGGGATTGAGCGCGGCATTTTCCTGACCGACCGCCAGGTTGCTTTCGGCGAAGTCCAGGTTGCACACTTCGCGCGCGCCGCCCGCGGCTGCGCAGAGACCGACCCCGCACGTGTAGGCAAACAGGTTGAGCACCGACTTGCCGGCGCTGTTGGCCTTGATCCAGCCGCGCGTGTTGCGCAGGTCGAGAAACAACAGCGGGTCCTGGCCGCTGTGGCGCGCACGGACGCGGTAGTTGAGACCCCATTCCCGGCCAACCTGATCTTCCAGCCCCGCTGGGTCGGCGCGATACACCGAATCGTTTCGATCGATACGCGAATTGCCTTGGGACCGGTCGTTGTACACCAGTAGCAAGGGTTCGCCGAGGTGTGTACACAGCTGTTCGTGCAGCGCCAGCAACGCGCCACGTTCAAGGGACTGATGAAAGCTCTGCACCAGCAACAGCGGGCCATAACGATCGGCCGTCAGGCCTGGCGCGCCTTCCTGGCTACCATGGAAGAGTCGATAGCAGTCGGTCTTCTGGGCGTGCAGTTGGGCCAGCAGAGACTCGCGGTGGCGGTAGGCAGCGTGCAGCGCCTGTTCGAGAGAAGGCATGCGCGGCGACTCGGGGATAGGAAGGGCGCGCAGTTTATCGGAAAACGCCGGCGGAGGGCCGGCGTGCTCACCCGACGGTGCTGCGTTAGCGCTCGATTGCCAGCGCAATGCCCTGTCCGCCACCGATGCACAGTGTGGCCAGTCCCTTATGGGCGTCGCGGCGAATCATTTCGTGCAACAGCGTTACCAGAATGCGACAGCCCGAGGCGCCAATCGGGTGACCAATGGCGATGGCGCCACCGTTCACATTGACCCGCTCCGCGTCCCAGCCAAGCGCCTTGCCGACCGACAAGGCCTGCGCCGCGAAGGCTTCGTTGGCCTCGATGAGATCGAGCTGCTCGAGCGTCCAGCCTGCCTTCTCGAGGCACCTACGGGTCGCCGATACCGGGCCGATGCCCATGATGGCGGGATCGACCCCGGCGCTGGCATAACCGGCGATGCGTGCCAGCACCGGCACGCCCAGCGCCCTGGCCTTGTCGGCGCTCATCATCAGCACGGCGGCGGCTCCGTCGTTGAGGCTGGACGCATTGCCGGCCGTAACGCTGCCGTCTTTCTTGAACGCCGGCTTGAGCTTGGCCAGGCTTTCGGCGGTGGTGCCGGCGCGAGGTTGCTCGTCGGTGTCGAAGCGCAGAGGCTCACCCTTGCGCTGGGGAATCTCGATTGGCGTGATCTCGTCGCGAAAGCGCCCGGCCTCGATGGCGGCTACCGCTTTCTGCTGGGACGAGGCGGCGAAGGCATCCTGCTCCTGGCGGGTAATGCCATATTTGTCGACCAGGTTTTCGGCGGTGATGCCCATGTGGTAGCCGTTGAAGGCGTCCCACAGGCCATCCTGAATCATGCTGTCGACCAACGTACCGTGGCCCATGCGCAGGCCCGTACGGGCGGCCGGCATGACGTAGGGCGCCAGGCTCATGTTCTCCATGCCCCCGGCAATCACCACCTCGGCGTCGCCACAGCGGATCGCCTGGGCGGCAAGGTGGAGCGCCTTCAGGCCTGAACCGCAGACCTTGTTCAGCGTCAGCGCCGGCACCGCATCGGGGAGGCCGGCATTGATCGCGGCTTGGCGAGCGGGGTTCTGGCCTGCGCCGGCGGTCAGGACCTGGCCGAGGATCACTTCATCGACCTCGGCGGCGTCGATCGCCGACTGCTGGAGCAGGTGGCGGATCACCGCGGCGCCCAGGTCAGCGGCAGGAATATTGGCCAGCGCGCCCTGGAAGCTGCCTACAGCAGTACGGGTGGCGGCGACGATAACGACTTCTTGCATGCTGCGAACCTCGAGAAGGTGCGGGCGCCCGCGGGGCGTCCATGTTGGCATAGCCGCTCCGGGGGCTCCACCTGCGAAACCCGTCGGTCATGCTAGCGAATGGGCAGCCCCATGCGCCGTCGGGCTCGATGCACCGAGCCGCTTCGTACGGCCCAGCGCAGCACTGGGGCGGCGCGTCTGACCGCCATCCGAATCAGCTGCCGCTCGTGGATCGATTGTGAGAGGCCGAGCATTTCGCTCGCCCAGTCCGGCAGCAGGTCCACCCCGGCGCGCATCATCAGTGCGCCGAATGGCTTGGCCAGACGGCTGGGGGCTGGCGCGTCGAACAGGATGCGGACGATTTCACGCGAGCGTTCGTCGCAGCGCAACTCGGGGCGGATCGCCCGCCAGTAGTCGTCCACTTCCTGACGAGTGCGCGGTACGTCTCGTGCGCCGAGCGCCTCGGCGATGCGTGCGACTTCGGCGTAGTAGCGGTCCTGATCGGGTCCCGTAAGCCGCGGGTTGAGGTAGCGCAGGTGCGCCTTGAGAAAGCTGCTGACTTCGGCCACATGCACCCATGTCAGCAAGTCGGGATCGTAGGCCGCATAAGGGCGGCCGTCGGGCGCATGGCCGGTGACGTTCAGGTGGATGGCCCGGACGCGCTCGATCAGTCGATGCGCATCGGCCTGGCTGCCAAAGGTGGTCGCCGAGATGAACTGCCCGGTACGACGCAGCCGACCGAGCAGATCGTCGCGGAAGTTGGAGTGGTCCCATACGCCGGACAGCGCGAGCGGGTGCAGCGCTTGCAGCAGCAGGGCGCAGATGCCGCCGGTCAGCATCGAGGTGAAGTCGCCGTGCACGCGCCAACAGACCGAGTCCGGGCCGAACAGGCCGGGATCGCCTGGCGGGTGCTCATAGTCCACACCGCCGATGGCCAGGCCGGTGAGGCTGAGGACCTGTGATTCGATATGACGGCGAACGAACTCCATCGAGGGCGTCTGCGTGGTTGTGGAAACCAGATAGTACCGCACACGCAGGTCCGCCGGCCTGCCCCCGTGTGCCGGGCGCGAACCCCGGGCGAAAGGTATCGTCGAGCTGCGCAGAGCCGGACGGCATATGGGCCGTCCGGCCTGCTGTGGCGATCAGCCGCGATGACGGCTGCGGAAGAAGTCGATCAGGCCCTGCGTCGAGGCGTCTTCGGCCAGCGGTGCATCGAAGCTGGTCATCTGACCGTAGACGGCCTTGCCAAGATCCTTGCCGAGTTCCACACCCCATTGATCGAACGAATTGATGCCCCAGATTACGCCCTGCACGAACACCTTGTGCTCATAGAGGGCGATGAGCGCACCGAGCCGGCCGGGGCTGATGGTCTCCATGACCACGGTATTGCTCGGCCGGTTACCCGGGATCACCTTGTGCGGCGCAAGGCGCTGCACTTCGGCTTCGCTCAGGCCCTTGGCGCGCAGTTCGGCCTCGGCTTCCTCGCGGGTTTTGCCGAGCATCAGCGCCTGGCTCTGAGACAGGCAGTTGGCGTACAGCCACTCGTGGTGATCGGCCACCGGGTTGTGGCTGACCACCGGCACGATGAAGTCAGCGGGAATCAGCGGCGTGCCCTGGTGCAGCAGTTGATGATAGGCGTGCTGGCCGTTGGCGCCGACGCCGCCCCAGATGACCGGGCCGGTGGTACAGGAAACGGGCGTACCGTCCTGACGCACGCTCTTGCCGTTGGACTCCATGTCCATCTGTTGCAGGTGTTTGACGAAGTTGCGCAGGTAATGGTCGTAGGGCAGGAAGGCATAGCTCTGCGCGCCCCAGAAGTTGTGGTACCAGACACCCAGCATGGCCAGCAGGACCGGCATGTTGCTTTCGAACGGTTCGCTGAGGAAGTGCTGATCCATGCTGTAGGCGCCGGACAGCAGGTCCTTGAAGTTGGACATGCCGATGGCCAGGGCGATGGGCAGGCCGATTGCCGACCACAGGGAATAACGCCCACCGACCCAGTCCCACATCGGGAAGATGTTTTTTTCCCGGATACCGAAATCGATCGCGGCCTGCTTGTTGCTGGTCACGGCGATGAAATGGCGATAGAGCTTCTCTTCGGTGCCACCCTTGCCCAAATACCAGGTGCGCGCAGCCTGGGCGTTTTTCAAGGTTTCCAGCGTACCGAAGGTCTTGCTGGAAATGATGAACAGCGTGGTCTCGACGTTCAGCTTGGCCGTCACTTCACGGAATTCGCTGCCGTCGATGTTCGCCAGATAGTGGGTGCGCACGCCGTGCTGGGTGAACGGCAGCAGCGCTTCGGACACCAGCTGCGGGCCGAGGAACGATCCCCCGATACCAATGTTCACCACGTCCGTGATGGTCTTGTCGCTGAAACCGCGCCAGAGATTGTTGTGGATACGGGTAACGATATCGGTCATCTGCGCCAGCGCGGCGTGAACATCGCGCATGACGTTGTGCCCGTCGACCATGACCGAGTCGCCCATCGGGCGTCGCAGCGCCGTATGCAGCACCGGACGGTTCTCCGATGCGTTGATTCGCTGACCTTCGAACATGGCATGAGCAGCCTGCTCGACGCCGGCTTCACGGGCCAGGTTGACCAGTAGCGTGCGGGTTTCGGGGGTGATCAGGTTCTTCGAGTAATCGAGAAACAGGCCGCAGCAGGAAACCGACAGGTTCTCGAAGCGAGTCGGATCGGCTTTGAATGCCTCGCGCATGCTGAAGTTCTGCATGGCCAGGCGGTGTTCTTCCAAGGCCTTCCAGGACGACAGGCCGGTGGCATCGAGAGGGTGCTGGTAATAGCTCATCGTAGTGCTGCTTCCTTTGCTTGGCGGACTGTCCGTGGGTGTGAACGACTCCGGGAGGCCGGAGCGGCCACAGCGCTTGGACAGTCATTCGATCATGCTGACGCGTTGGCATTCATCCTGAATGCACCGGGTGCGTACCGCTCCGACTCAACGAAGCGGCGGTAGCGCTTCCTGCGCCGCCGAGACAGTCTGACTTGGAAAAACGCCCGGCGTTCCGAGCGCGGATGCTGCGTAGGCTTCGATGGTAGCTCGACTGCTGGCGCCTCTTGCAGATTTTCGCCCGGCGGGATCAATGTCCGGCCACAAAAAAGCCCGCAGCGCCTGGGCGTTGCGGGCTTTCGAGCCACTCATTCGAATTCAGGCGACCTGAACCGGAATGGCGTTGCTGGTATGGCTGAGGTCACCGTCGGCGCCCATGTAGAGCACGTGCGGCTTGAAGCTGGCCAATTCGGCTTCACTGTAGTGCGCATAGGCACAGATGATCAGTCGATGACCGACGCCGGCCTTGTGGGCGGCTGCGCCGTTGACGGAGATGATCTTCGAGCCTTCCTCGCCACGAATGGCATAGGTCGTGAAACGCTCGCCGTTATCGACGTTGTAAATCTGGATCTGCTCGTATTCGCGGATACCGGCCAAGTCCAGCCAGTCGCCGTCGATGGCGCAGGAGCCTTCGTAATCCAGCACCGAGTGGGTCACCTGGGCGCGGTGCAGTTTTGCCTTGAGCATGATGGCGTGCATGGCGGGTTCCTCCGGGTGCGCAAGCGGCGCAGAGTGTGCCCGAACCCTCGGATGTGATCAATACCGAGGGGCGTCGGGTGCGGTCCGATAGTCGGGAGATTACGCCTAGGCGGGCGCGGCGGCGTCGACCAGCAGGTTGTCGATCAGGCGGGTCTTGCCCAGGTAGGCGGCAGCGAGAATCACCACCTCGCGCGTATCGGCGGCGGCTGGCTGCAGGTTCGTCGCGTCGCGAACCTCAAGGTAATCGGGTCGCAGGCCGGCGTCTTGCAGCATTTGCCGCCCCTGGGCCACGAGCGTGGGATAGTCGCGATCCCCGCCGCGTATGGTCTGCGCCAGCTGCGTGAGCGTGCGGAACAGCGCCGGGGCTGTGGCCCGTTCGTCCGGGTTGAGGTAACCATTGCGCGAGGACAACGCCAATCCGTCTTCGGCGCGCACGATCGGCTCGCCAATGATCTGTATCGGCATGTTCAGGTCGCGGACCATGGTGCGGATCACGGCCAGCTGCTGAAAATCTTTCTGGCCGAACACGGCCAGATCCGGCAGCACCATGTTGAACAGCTTGCTGACCACGGTCGAAACACCATCGAAATGGCCGGGGCGACTGCCGCCGCAGAGCCCTTCCGATACGCCCGGTACACGGACGATCGTCTGCATGGCCTGGCCGTGCGGATACATCTCCTCGACGCCCGGGGCGAACAGCAGATGGCAGCCCGCCTCGAAAAGCTTTTCCTGATCGGCCGTGAGGGTTCGCGGATAGCTTGCCAGATCCTCGTTGGGACCGAACTGCAGCGGGTTGACGAAAATACTCGCCACCACGAATTCGGCGCGCTGACCCGCTTTCTTTACCAGCGCGATGTGGCCGGCGTGCAGGTTGCCCATGGTCGGCACGAAGCCGATACGCTTGCCCTCGCCACGGGCGCGCGTCACCGCGGCGCGCAGGTCGGCAATGGTCTTGACCACGTTCATGCGGAAAATCCATGTTCGGCTGCGGGGAATTCTATGGCCTTCACTGCCTGGACATAGGCGGCGATGGCGGCGGGGATGCTGCCGTGTTCGGTCATGAAGTTGCGGACGAACTTGGGCGCGCGCCCAGTGAGCGACAGCCCGAGCATGTCGTGCAATACCAGGACCTGGCCATCGGTGTCGCTGCCGGCGCCGATGCCGATCACAGGAACCCTTACTGCCTGGGTGATACGGGCAGCCAGTTCGCTTGGCACGCATTCGAGCAACAACATGGCCGCTCCGGCGGCTTCAAGGGCCTTGGCATCGGCGACCATCTGCTGCGCCTGAGCGTCCTGGCGGCCCTGGACCTTGTAGCCGCCGAAAATATTCACCGCCTGGGGGGTCAGCCCCATGTGGGCGCAGACCGGGATGCCGCGTTCGGCAAGCAGTCCGATGGACTCGGCCAGCCATGCCGCGCCCTCGACCTTGATCATGTGGGCACCGGCCTTCATCAGTTTCGCCGAGTTATCCAGCGTCTGTTCGACCGTCGCGTTGGCCATGAAGGGCAGATCGGCGACGATCATCGCGCCACGGTTGCCGCGTTTGACGCAGGCGGTGTGGTAGGCCATTTCTTCGACAGTCACGGGCAGCGTGCTGTCGTGTCCTTGCAGAACCATGCCGAGTGAATCGCCGATCAGCAGCATTTCGACCCCCGCTTCGCAGGCGGTCTTGGCGAAGGTGGCGTCATAGCAGGTCAGCATGACGATCTTCTCGCCTTTCTGCTTGAGGCCTTGCAGGGTGGTCAGGGTTACGTCTGGCATGAATGCCGTCCTCCTAGAGCCTCTGAGGGGTCACGGTTGCACTCGGAGCGTCAGCGATAGAGCACAGGTGCCCCAATTCGATGCGTGCCGGTAGCGGGCGCTTATAGTCCCGATGGCGGCGTGCTAAGTCAATCGGGAGTGTTACCTGCGCCGTTACAACTGTTACCGGTTGGTTACAAGGCTTCGCTCAGACGTTCCAGCCCTTCGAAGGGGCAGGCTGCGAGCAGGTCGGCGAGAAATCGGCCATCGGCCAGTCGCAGCGCGTCAGGCGCCACTTCGGCGAGTGGATACAGGACGAAGGCTCGTGCGTGCAGGTGATAGTGCGGGACCTTCAGGCGCGGTACGTCGATCGATTGATCGCCGAACAGCAGGATATCCAGGTCCAGCGTTCGCGGGCCCCAGCGTTCGGCCTTGCGTTCGCGCCCCTGGGCGCGCTCGATGGCCTGCAGCGCATCGAGCAGCTCGAGCGGCGTCAGCGCCGTCTCGAGTGCCGCGACGGCATTGTTGTAGCGCGGCTGGTCCGGCGGGCCGAGCGGGTCGCTGGCATACAGCGACGAAACGTCGACGAGCTGTGACGCGGGCAAGGCCGCCAGGGCTTTCAGTGCGCCGCGCAATTGCTCGCGTGGCTCGGCCAGGTTGCTGCCCAGGCCAATGTAGACCCGTTCCATTTAATCGGCGGACGCCGGTGCGTTTTCGTTCGGGCCGCGTTTGCGTCGGCCGCTGCGGCGCCGTTTGCGAGGCGCGCCGCCTTCGTCCTTATTGCTGAGCGCGCGAATCATGTTACGGCGTTCGCTCTCGCTGGCTTCCTGGTAATCGGTCCACCATTGGCCCAGATCGCCGGTCTGTTCGCCGGCGCTCTCACGCAGCAGCAGAAAGTCGTAGCCTGCTCGGAAGCGCGGGTTGTCCAGCAGCTGGTCGGCGCGGCGTCCCTGGCGGCGCGGCAGGCGTTCCTGCATGTCCCAGATTTCCCGCATCGGCATGGTGAAACGCTTCGGAATGGCCGTGCGTTGGCATTGTCCCCAGATCAGCTCGTGCGCCGCTTCCTGCATCGCCGGTATGGCCGGCAAGCCCCGGTCCTGGGCTTCGGCGACGCGCGCCGGCAGGGCCGGCCACAGCAAGGCGGCGAACAGGAATGCCGGAGTGACCGGCTTGCCCTGGGCAATGCGCAGGTCGGTGTTGGCCAGGGCATTGCGAATCAACGTACCGGCATACTCGGGGTTGTCTTCCAGCGCTTGAGCACTGGCCGGGAACAGCGGCGCGAAAAGGTCGTACTCCAGCAATAGCTCGAAGGTGCGCTCGGCCTTGCCGCCGAGAAAGAGCTTGATGATCTCGTCGAACAAACGCGCCGAGGGCACCTCGTTCAACAGGTCGGCCAGGTCGGCGATGGGCTCGGCGCTGTGCTGCTCGATCTCGAAGTCCAGCTTGGCGGCGAAGCGAACCGCACGAAGCATGCGCACCGGGTCTTCCAGGTAACGCTGCTCGGGATCGCCTATCAGGCGGATCAACCGGTTGCGAATGTCGCGAACGCCATGGGTGTGATCGAGGATTCGTTCGCTCGAGGGGTCGTAGTACAACGCATTGATGGTGAAGTCTCGGCGTTGGGCGTCGTCCTCCAGCGTGCCGTAGACGTTGTCGCGAAGGATGCGTCCGCTTTCGTTGCGTGAGGCCAGGGGATTGGCTTCTTCGTCATCCACCTCGGGATGGTTGGCGCGGAAGGTGGCGACTTCGATGATTTCGCGACCGAAATGCACGTGGACGAGCTTGAAGCGACGGCCGATCACCCGGGCGTTGCGAAACTCGGCGCGCACCTGCTCGGGCGTGGCGCTGGTGGCGACGTCGTAGTCCTTCGGGTCCAGTTCAAGCAGCAGGTCGCGGACGCAGCCGCCAACGACGTAAGCCTCGTAGCCGGCATGCTGAAGCCTTTCGACGACGCTGACGGCGTGGCGGCTGAGATCGTTGCGATGCAGCGAATGCTGCCGGCTGGACAGTATTTCGGGTGTGCGACGGGGATGCGGGAAGCGGCGCAGGGGAGAACGAAAAGACTGGAACAGCTTTTTCAGCATGAGAGGCACTGTGTGGCGAAATGACAGGGTGGCGAAGCGAATAGCCACGAAACGAGCGTGGATTCTAGCACCAGGAGCAGGGATGGTGAACGAAGCGTGGGGAGGTGTCAAAACACGGCTGGCGCCAGAAAGCACTAGGGGGAGCCGAAGCTCCCCCTTTAAATGATGTCGCGTGCTTTGTTGTTATTAGTATTTCGGGCGTGTTGTTTTTGTTTGATCACCCGTTCCCTTCGGCTATCGCGTCCGGGAATTGCTCCTACGATGGGAGCAAAGAGCAAACGGATTTCTTTGGTCGCTGATTTGCCATCGATCCTCGATCCAACCAGTTCAGGCACTGCTTAGGCAGTTTTTGTTGTTCTCGGCCTGGTTGTGGGGTCAAACCCCATTTGGCATTTCCTCTCCAAAAGAATCAGTTAGCTACGCCTCCGCCTTCTTGTATTTGTTTTGCTAGAGCCGGTACGTCTTGTTCTTATTGTGGGTCTGCTTGTTATTGTTGTTGTGCCAGATAGAAAGCATTTGCCGTGCCAGTTTTTAAAAACCCTTTATTATCAGTGTGTTGTGATTTTCCGGGGTAAATCGCGCTTACGAAAAACCGGGTCCTCGTTACCGATGAACCCGGTTTCTGTTACGTATCGGTGGGGTGGGTAACAACCCGCTACCCCGTGGCGCTCGACTTGCGGCGAGGAATACCCAGCCGCTGTCGGCGCTCCCACAGGCATTTGCGGCTGATACCAAGCTTGCGGGCCAGTTCGGTCTCGGTCATGTGGTCCTGGTGCTCGAGCACGAAATGCTGGAAATAGTCTTCCAGCGAAAGATCCTCGGTCGGCTCATTGCTGGTCGAGACGGAGGCGCCTAGCGGCGCGCAAGGCTCATCGAAATCGTCGTCGAGGTTGTCGAGCTCGATGTCGATGCCGAGCAATTCCGCGCTGATCTCCTCGCTCTCGCTCAGGATCGCCGCGCGCTCGATGGCATTTTCCAGTTCGCGCACGTTGCCGGGCCACGTGTAGTGCCGCACGGCTTGTTCGGCCTCGCGAGAGAAGTGCAACGTCTCGCTGCCCATGCGTTCGCTCTGCCGTGCCAGGAACGCCCGGGCAATTTCAAGCACGTCGGCGCCGCGCTCGCGTAGTGGCGGAAGTTTCAGGGCAATCACGTGCAGGCGGTAATAGAGGTCCTCGCGGAACTGCCCGTTCTTGGCCAGGGTTTTCAGGTCGCGGTGGGTCGCGGCGATCAGACGGACGTCGACCTTCTGCGATTGAGTGGAGCCGACACGCCGGATTTCACCCTCCTGAAGCACGCGCAAGAGCCGCGCCTGTGCTTCCAGCGGCAGCTCGCCGATCTCGTCGAGGAACAGGGTGCCGCCATCGGCTGCTTCTACCAGCCCGGCACGGCCCGCGCTGGCACCGGTGAAAGCGCCTTTCTCGTGACCGAAAAGCTCGGACTCGATCAGCGTTTCCGGGATGGCGGCACAGTTGACCGAGATCATCGGCGCCTTGGCGCGACGGGAAAGGTTGTGCAGGGCACGCGCGACAAGCTCCTTGCCGGTGCCGGATTCGCCCTGGATCAGCACATTGGAATCGGTCGGCGCGACTTTGCGGATCTTGCTGAACAGGTCCTGCATCGGGCCGCAACGGCCAATGATGCCAATGCCACTGTTGCCCGTGCTGCCCTCGGCGGCCGGCTCGGTTGCGTTCGTGCCGCTGCGTGAAACGGCGGGGCGCGCGGCGGCTGCCTGCTGGCGATCATGGAGGATGCGGGCCACGGTCTGCAGCATTTCATCGTGGTCGAAGGGCTTGGCGATGTAGTCCACTGCGCCCATTTTCATCGAGTCCACGGCCGAGCGCAGGCTGGCGTAGCTGGTCATGATGAGCACCGGGGTGCCTTCGGCGAGTTTGATCAGCTCCGTGCCGGGCGTGCCGGGCAGGCGCAGGTCGCTGACGATGAGATCGAAACCCGGAATGCTGTAGCGCTCCTGCGCTTCCTGCACCGAACCGGCTTCGCTGACCTCGTACTGGTTGCGTTCGAGGAGCCGGCGCAAGGCGGAGCGGATGATGGTTTCGTCTTCGACGATCAGAATATGTGACATCAGTACTCTCTCGACGGTCTGAAGGCGGCTACAGGCTGCTGGCAAGCGCGCCGAGGCGCGCGTTCCATGGCCTGCGCAAGCTGTGGCGATACGGCGTCGGTCTACCAGTGCAGGCTTGCAGCGTCATGGTGCGCAAGCGCCGGAACAGCCCGTTGCAGTCTGGGTCGCTCGTGGTCGATACCGGACGAACAACGCCCATCGCTTCGTCAATCAATGGTCTGTCGCCTCGACATGCCGCGGCAGGGTAATGCGGAAACGAGTACCGCGTTGTGTTTCCGGGTCCGCCGGGCTGTCGATATTGATCTGCCCATAATGCTCTTCCACGATGGAATAGACCAGCGCGAGGCCCAGGCCGGTCCCCTCGCCGGGGTCCTTGGTCGTGAAGAACGGCTCGAACAGCCGATCCTGAATCGACTGGGGAATACCGCTGCCTTCGTCTTCGACGATGAGGTAGACGGTCTGCTCGGCTTGCTCGCTGCGCACCCGAATCGCGCCGCCGGGCTGCGATGCATCGCGGGCGTTGGAGAGCAGGTTGATCAGTACCTGGGCGAGGCGTTGCGGATCACCTTCCGCCAGATGACGGGGGTCGCAGAGGTTGAAAAAGCGTACCTCGGTGCCGCGGCGGTTAAGCGAGAGCAGGGCGATCGCATCCTGTGCAACCTCAGCCAGGCTCACCGGGTAGAGATCCTGCTGCCTGCCGCCGGCATGGGCGAAGCTCATCAGCGACTGGACGATACGTGAGACGCGCTTGGTCTGTTCGACGATCTGATTGCTGATCTCGCTGATCTCATCGTCAGCTTCACGCTCCTCGCGCAGGTTCTGCGCCAGGCAGGCGATGCCGGTGATCGGGTTGCCGATCTCGTGGGCGACGCCGGCCGCCAGCCGTCCAATGCTGGCAAGCCGTTCGGAGTGCACCAGGCGATCTTCCAGTTGCTGGGTCTCGGTGAGATCCTCGATCAGCAATACCAGGCCGCTGTTGCCGGGGGCTAGCGGCTCGGCAATGGCGGCTTTGTGCAGGTTCAGGCAGCGGCTGTGGCCATCGAGCTGCAACCGCTGTTTATGCAGGTGTTCTTCACGCTGCTCGATGAAGTCCGCCAGCAGGCTTTTCCAGGGCTCGGCGATGGTAGACAGGCGTGAGCCCACCACCTGCAACGCCGGAATCTCGGTCAGCTCCTCCAGCGCCCGGTTCCACATCAGGATTTCCTGGTCCTTGGCCAGCGAGCACACGCCCATGGGCAATTCCTGCAGCGTCTGGCGGTGATAGCGGCGCAGTGCATCGAGCTCCGCGGCCAGGCCGGTCAGCCGCGAGTGATAGTCCTCCAGGCGACTCTCGATGAAGTGAATGTCTTCGGTCACGTAGCCGTCAGCGCCGTTCTTGTACGACAGGAAGTTTTCGACGATGTCCTGGGCGACGCTCGGGCCCATCAAGCCGGACAGGTTGGCCTCGATGCGATCCCGCAATCGGCGCAGCGCATAAGGGCGATGTTCATCGAAGGGCAGCTGAAGATCGCGTAACGCCTGTTCCACTTCGCGCTGGGCGGTCTTGGCACCCAGTGGTTTGGCCAGTTGCGTGGCGAACTCCTGCGGCGAGGCGGCGGCCAGTTCGCGCCGTTGTGGTCTGCGCACGTTTTCCACCGCGCAGGCTTCGGCGGCGGCCTGTTCCTCGGCGCTGGTCTCGGTGAACAACGAGAACAGCGAGAAAGCCAACACGTTCACTGCCAACGATGCAATCGCCGCGAGATGCCAGCTGGTGTCATCGAGCACATAGACAACGTTGAACAGGGGGATGTAGAAGCCGTCAAGGTTGCCCACCAGCGGCAGCAACATGGTGACGATCCAGACGGCGATGCCGGCGAGCAGCCCGACGATATAGCCACGGCGGTTGGCGGTCGGCCAATACAGCACCGAGAGGACGCCCGGGAGGAACTGCAGCGTGGCGACGAAGGCGACGATGCCCAGGTTGGACAGGTCCTGCTCTGCGCCAAGCAGCAGGTAGAAACCGTAGCCGGCCATGATGATGGCCAGGATCAGGCTGCGGCGGGTCCATTTGAGCCAGCGATAGATGTTGCCTTCGGTGGGCGGCTGGTACAGCGGCAGTACCAGATGGTTGAGTGCCATGCCCGACAAGGCCAGCGTGCTGACGATGATCAATCCGCTGGAGGCGGATAATCCGCCGACGAAGGCCAGCAGCGTGAGCGCCTCGCTCTGTGCGGTCAGCCCCAGGCCCAGGGTGAAATACTCGGGGTTGGTGCTGACGCCGAGCTTGAGGCCGGCCCAGAGTATCAGCGGCACGGCCAGACTCATCAGCAACAGATACAGCGGCAGGCCCCAGCTGGCACTGACCAGGGCGCGCGGATTCAGGTTCTCGGTGAAGGTCATGTGATACATGTGTGGCATCACGATGGCCGAGGCGAAAAACACCAGCAACAGGGTACGCCAGGGGCCTTCCTGCAGCGGGGTATGCAATGCCTGTAGCGCCGACTGGTTCTGCAGCAGCCAGATTTCCAGCTGGTGCGGGCCGCCGAAGACCACGAACAACGCATAGAGGCCGATCGCGCCAAAGGTCAGCAGCTTGACCACCGACTCGAAGGCGATAGCGAACACCAGCCCCTCGTGCTTCTCCCGCGTGGCGATGTGGCGGGCGCCGAAGAGGATGGTGAACAGCATGATCATCACGCAATAGCCCAGGGCCACGCGTTCTTGCAGCGGCTCGTGGGTGAGGATCCCGATGGCGTCGGCCACGGCCTGGATCTGCAGGGCGAGCAGGGGCAGCATGCCGATCAGCATCACCAGCGTGGTCAGCGCACCACTCCAGGTACTGCGGAAGCGGAAGGCGAACAGATCTGCCAGCGAGGCCAGTTGGTAGGTACGGGTAATGCGCAGGATCGGGTAGAGCAGCACCGGAGCCAGCAGGAAAGCGCCGCAAACGCCCAGGTAAGTCGCGAGAAATCCGTAGCCATACTGATAGGCCAGGCCGACCGTGCCATAGAACGCCCAGGCGCTGGCGTAGACGCCCAGCGACAGGGTATAGGTCAGCGGGTGGCGGATCACCCAGCGCGGTATCAAGCCGCGCTCGCTGACCCAGGCCACGCCGAACAGCACCAACAGGTAGGCAACGCTGATCAGGATCAGGTGGCTGAGGCTAAAGCTCGTCTGCATCGCGCTGGCTCTGGAGGATGAACGTCACCACGATGAGGATCAGCCACAACAGATAGGGCCGGTACCAGGCGCCGTTGGGGTCGATCCACCAGTCCATGATCGCGGGGGAAAACAGATAGATCCCCACCACCAGGAGCAGCACCAGTCGGTAGATGTACATGCTGGAACTCGTGTCGAAAGTAGGCCGATGGTAAAGGAAGCGGCCAGAAGCGTGTAGCTCGAATAGCGCTGCCGTCTGGGCCCGACGGCCCGGCTGGGGAGTCGGCGCAGCGGGTGTCGCTCGATGAGACGTTCAATGTCCAGCGCATTGGCGCGCCACCCGCTTGCGCTGGCTTGCACTTCTAGCCTCAGCGCAACTGCGACTCGGCCAGCGTGCGGCAGCGCGGGATGCGCTGCGCATCCCAGCGCCGAATCGCCCAGGCCAGGACTTCGGCGGGTTGCGCGTCGTTCAGCTCGTCCGGGGTGGGTTGGCCGAGCGCACGTAGCGCTCGAAGTAACAGCGGAGTCGCTTCGTTGGGTTGCAGGGGCGGGGAGCGGTAGCGCTTGCCCAATTTGTGGCCGTCCGGCTGAATGATCAGCGGCACATGCAGGTATCGCGGCTGCGCAAGGCCGAGCAGTTGTTGCAGGTAAAGCTGGCGCGGCGTGGAGTCGAGCAGGTCGGCGCCGCGAACGACGTCGGTGACGCCCTGCCATGCATCGTCAAGGACAACGGCCAACTGGTAAGCGATCAAGCCATCCCGGCGACGAATCACGAAGTCACCGACCTCGCGACCAAGATGCTGGCGGAATTCGCCCTGCACACGGTCGATGAAGCTGTATTCGCGATCAGGTACGCGCAGACGGATGGCGGCGTCTTCCACGTCCCGGCCGGCATCGCGGCAGAATCCCGGATAAAGTCCGGCGAAGGGTTGCAGTTGTTTGCGTGAGCAGTTGCAGGCGTAGGCGTGACCGTCTCGCCACAACTGATCGATCGCTGCGTTGTAGATATCCAGGCGCTCGCTCTGGCGCACCATCTGCCCATCCCATTCGAAGCCATAGGCTTCCAGCGCTTGCAGGATGGCGAATTGCGCGCCGGGCATTTCCCGGGGCGGGTCGAGGTCTTCCATGCGTAACAGCCAGCGGCCTTTCGCCGCACGTGCGTCGAGGTAGGAGGCCAGGGCTGCGATCAGAGAACCGAAGTGCAGATAACCGCTTGGCGTCGGCGCGAAACGGCCCACATAGGCGGATGAGGAGGTGGCGGCTGGAGGCATGGCGGGACCGGCTCGGGTGATGGCTCAGCGAGGCGGGATGCGGCGAGAATGCGCAACAGACCTGGGGAGGAAGCGGGGCGCCTTACAGGCGGTATGAAGCTGTTTCGCTCGGCCATGTTGCGCTAAAAACAGGCTGAAAATGCTCATTCACTCTGCGTAAACTGCGCGTTTCCGCCTGTTTTTGCCTTGCCTGGCCTTCGCTCGCGATGTGCTCACATGGCCGCGTGGCGCGTCCGCTCAGGATCAGGAACCGATCTGCTTTTCCTTGATCTCCGCCAGGGTCTTGCAATCGATGCACAGCGTGGCGGTCGGGCGGGCTTCCAGACGGCGGATGCCGATCTCGACACCGCAGGAATCGCACCAGCCGTATTCGTTGTCTTCGATCAGTTGCAGCGTTTCGTCGATCTTCTTGATCAGCTTGCGCTCGCGATCACGGGCACGCAGTTCCAGGCTGAATTCTTCTTCCTGGCTGGCGCGGTCGGCCGGATCCGGGAAGTTGGCCGCTTCGTCCTGCATGTGGTGCACAGTGCGATCGACTTCTTCCATCAGCTCCTGCTTCCACTTGTTGAGGATGCCGGTGAAATGAGCGCGCATCTTGTCGCTCATGTATTCCTCACCCTTGGCTTCCTTATAGGGCACGAAGGCGCGAATCAATTGGTTGCTGGATGTCGTTTTGGTAATGGGCATGGATGAACGCCTCTCGCTATGTCCATTGCGCAGGATAGTGAAATCCCTCTGCCGGCCCGTGCCGGCCCTGCGGCTGCAAGCGGGCGAACTTACCAGATCGTATCGGGGTGCGCTACTCCCGAATATCACGGTGGCTGCGGTGTCAGTGGGACCTTCGGTAGAATTCACGTTTTGTACTCATCAGGAAGGTCAGATGACCTCGTCATATAGCGCGCGAAGTCGTGCAATCGAACCCTTTCATGTCATGGCCCTGCTGGCGCGAGCCAATGAGCTGCAGGCGCTGGGGCGTGATGTCATTCATCTGGAAATCGGCGAGCCGGATTTCACCACTGCCGCCCCCATCGTCGCGGCCGGTCAGGCTGCACTCGCCGCTGGGCACACGCGCTACACGGCTGCCCGGGGGCTGCCGCAGTTGCGTGAGGCGATTGCCGGTTTCTACGCTCGACGCTATCAGCTGTCTATTGACCCCGAACGGGTGCTGATTACTCCCGGCGGATCGGGTGCGTTGTTGCTTGCCAGCAGTCTGTTGGTCGATCCCGGCAAGCACTGGCTGCTGGCCGACCCCGGCTATCCCTGCAACCGACATTTCCTGCGATTGATCGAAGGCGCTGCCCAGCTGGTGCCGGTGGGCGCCGACGTGCGCTACCAGCTGACGCCTGACCTGATCGAGCGCTACTGGGACAAGGACAGCGTAGGCGCCCTGGTTGCCTCGCCCGCCAACCCCACCGGGACGCTGCTCGACCGTGACGAGCTGGCCGGTCTGGCCGCGGCGCTGAAGGGGCGCGGCGGGCATCTGGTGGTGGATGAGATCTATCATGGCCTCACCTACGGTACCGATGCGGCCAGTGTGCTCGAAGTGGATGACGAGGCCTTCGTGCTCAACAGCTTCTCCAAATATTTCGGCATGACCGGCTGGCGCCTCGGTTGGCTGGTGGCTCCGCCGCAGGCAGTGCCGGAGCTCGAGAAACTGGCGCAGAACCTGTACATCAGCGCGCCGACCATGGCCCAGCATGCGGCGCTGGCCTGCTTCGAGCCGGCCACGCTGGACATACTCGAGTCGCGTCGGGCCGAGTTCGGCCGCCGTCGCGACTTTCTATTGCCCGCCCTGCGCGAGCTGGGATTCGGCATCGCCGTGGAGCCCGAGGGGGCCTTTTATCTCTACGCCGATATCCGTGCGTTCGGCGGCGATGCCTTCGCCTTCTGTCAGCACATGCTGGAAACCGAGTTCGTGGCGATCACGCCGGGTCTCGATTTCGGGCGGCATCAGGCCGGACATCACGTGCGTTTCGCCTATACCCAGGAGGTGCCGCGGCTGGAGCAGGCGGTCGAGCGTATCGCCCGTGGCTTGCGGAGCTGGACAGGCTGATGCGCTTCGAGATGCCTCTTGAACAGGGCCGGCTGGTGCGACGTTACAAGCGCTTTCTGGCCGATGTGATCACCGATGCGGGCGACCACCTGTGCATCCATTGCCCCAATACCGGCTCGATGCTCAATTGCATGGGCGAGGGCGCGCGGGTCTGGTTTCAGCGCAACAACGATCCGAAGCGCAAGCTGCCGGGCACCTGGGAGCTGGTGGAAACGCCGCAGGGCCGACTGGCTTGTGTCAATACCGCACGTGCCAACCGACTGGTCGAGGAAGCGCTGCTGGCCGGTGTAATCAGCGAACTGGCCGGCTTCACTGCGCTCAAGCGCGAGGTGGCCTATGGCGTCGAGAACAGCCGGGTGGATTTCCGCCTGGATTTCGCCGACGACCCGGCGTTCGTCGAGGTGAAAAGCGTGACGCTCGGCTTCGGCGACACTGCCGTGGCGGCCTTTCCGGACGCTGTGACGACACGGGGCGCTCGCCATCTGCGCGAGCTGGCGGCGCTGGCCCGCGATGGCGTCCGGGCCGTGCAGCTGTATTGCGTCAACCTCTCCGGCATCGACGCCGTGCGCCCCGCCAGTGAGATCGATCCGCTGTACGCCGGTGCATTGCGCGATGCGCTGGACGCCGGGGTCGAGGTGCTGGCCTACGGCGTCGATTTGTCACCGGAGGAAATCCGTCTGGCGCGACCGTTAGCCGTGATGCTGTAGACGCGTCGGATGAGGCGCCAGCTGTGCTGGGCCGGGCCGGGCCGAGCGGCGCTACCGGACGCCCGGGTGGCTAGCTGGCGTCACACGCCAGATGACACCGCCGACATCGTCAGCCACCAGCAACGCCCCGGTGTGGTCCACCGCGACGCCCACCGGGCGACCCATGGCCTGTTGCCGGTCATTGAGAAAGCCGGTCAGGATGTCTTCGGCCTCGCCGCTGGGCTGGCCGTTGCTGAACGGCACGAAGACGACTTTGTAGCCGCTGTGAGGCTTGCGGTTCCATGACCCGTGTTGGCCGATGAAGGCGCCGTTGCGATAGCGTTCCGGCAGCAAGGCGCCTTCATAGAATGCAAGGCCCAGCGACGCCGTGTGCGCACCAAGTGCGTAGTCCGGCACCAGGGCTTTCGCCACCAGATCAGGCCGCTGCGGTTTTACGCGCGCGTCCGGATGCGGGCCGTAATAGCTGTAAGGCCAACCGTAGAATCCGCCGTCCTGCACCGACGTCATGTAATCGGGAACCAGGTCGCTGCCGATTTCGTCGCGCTCGTTGACCGTGGTCCACAGCTCGCCGCTGTCAGGTTGCCACGCCAGGCCGTTGGGATTGCGCAGCCCCGAGGCGAACACCCGCAAGGTCTTGTTGCCTGGGTCGACTTCGAGGATTGCCGCGCGATTTTCCTCGGCCTCCATGCCGTTTTCCGCAATGTTGCTGTTCGAGCCGCTGGTCACGTACAGGCGGGTGCCGTCCCGGCGCGCGATCACATTCTTGGTCCAGTGGTGATTGATCGGCCCGGCGGGCAGGTCGACGATCTTTTCACCGGCTCCCACGAGGCGGGTGGCGCCCTGTTGGTAACTGAAGCGCAGGAGGGCGTCGGTGTTCGCGACGAAGAACTGATCGCCCACCAGCGCCATGCCGAACGGCGAGTTCAGGCCGTCGAGAAAGACCGTACGCTGTTCCGGTCTGCCGTCGCCATCCCGGTCGCGCAGCAGGGTGATGCGATTGGCACTGTTACCGCCCGAGCCGGCACGGGCCATGAGGGTTTTCGCGATCCAGTGGCGAAGACCCCTCCCGCCATCCGGCTTGGGCGGAGCGTCGCTTTCGGCCACCAGCACATCACCATTGGGCAGCACATAAAGCCACCGTGGATGATCGAGGCCTCGTGCGTAGGCCTCGACCTGCAGGCCGGGCGCCGCGCGCGGCTTCGCTGCGTCGGTCCAGCCGATCGCCTTGGCAATGTTGACGGTCGGAATCAGCGACCTGTCGGGCGCCGGGAGCACGGGGTCAGGGCCATAACCCAGCTCCACCGGAATCGTTGCGGTATCGGCGCAGCCGGCCTGCCCGAGCATCAGGATGGCGCAGAACGAATAAGCGTAGCGACGTTGCATGGCGACTCCTGACCTGGGAAATGATGCGCCGCGTCCGGATCAGGGGTGCCGGTCGCGGTCACGGCCCTGCTTGTCGTCGTGCTGGGCCGCCTTGGAGGCGTGTTGTTCCAGCGGTGGCATCAGCAGGAAGATCACCAGGGCGAAGCCTGTGGTCAGCACCGCCGTGGCTTCGTGGCCGAGGCCGGCGGCGACGCCGATGGCTGCGGTCAGCCAGATGCCGGCTGCGGTGGTCAGGCCCTTTACATCTCGCTGCGAGCTACCTTTGAGGATGGTGCCTGCGCCCAGAAAGCCGATCCCGGTGATGATTCCTTGCATGACGCGCGACAAGTCCTCGACCGGCATGCCGCCTTCGAGCGGTACCAGTACGAACAGCGCCGCGCCCAGCGCGACCAGCATGTGCGTACGCAGCCCAGCCGCCTTGCCCTTGTACTCCCGTTCGTACCCCAGCACGCCGCCGAGGGCTGCGGCCAGCAGAAGCCTCAGCGACACGCGAATGCCGTGCTCGAGATCGGGAATGTCGGAAAACTCCGATACGACGGTACGACTCAGTATGTCCCACCATTCCATGAGTGCCCTCGGCTAGCGCCAGGATCGCGGTTGTCTGAGATTCGAGTCGTGAGGCTCGTAGCGGTTCATTCGGTGACCCGGAAGCGCAACATGCCAATCATCTGCCCGGCTTCGGTCAGGACCCGTACCCGCCAACGGCCTTGCGCCTTGTCAGGAAAGTTGCGCTTGTGCGTCCAGGCGCGGTATCCCGCTTCGCGCCCGCCGCTGATGTCCAGCGGAATGCGGTCGACCCGCCGACCGTCATGCTCCCATTCGTGATAGATGCGCTCCTTCAGTCCGCGCGGTGCATTGATCGCGGTGAACGCATAGAGGCCATTGCCGTGCAGCTCACGGCTCGACAGTTCACGCAGGCGATTGCCCGGTTCGCGCGAGGCATCGTCCATGCTCATGGTGACCGCAACGTCCGTGAGCCACAGCGTTGCCGGCGGAACCCAGGTGCGGCCCATCCAGCCGCCCAGGCCGACGGCGAGCGCCAGCAGCGGTACCGCCACCACGCTCTTCCAGTTCCACTCGGGGAACAGGCCCCTCAGGCTGGGCAAGGCCAGCAGAACGGCGATGACCAACGAGCACAGGTAACTCTGGGCCGTTGACAGGTGAAAGATGATGGGCAGAGCCGTCAGCAGAACCGCGAACAGGGTCAGCGCGTGGAACGCCAGATAAATCCAGCGACGCGGGGCCAGCCACCGGTAGTACAGCGGGTCGACCAGCGAAACCAGGGCGGCGATGCCCAGAATGACAGTGAACACGGACTGGCCACTGTTCCAGGTGGTGGTGATGAAGAAAAACGGAATGATGAAAAACAGGCTTTCCTGATGAACCATCTGCGTGACGTAGCGCAGCAGCGGAGGGGGCACCTTCCAGCCGAACCTGCGTTCCAGACCGCGGCGCAGGCTGTTCTCCAGCATCAGCCAGAGCCAGCTTGCCAGCATGATGGTCGCGATCACTTTCGCCAGTCCGGCGTGGCGCTCCACCAGCACAAAGCTGGCGATACCCGAGCAGAAGCCAAACAGCGCCACGGTGCCGGGGTAGCGGCGGATCAGCCGCGAGACCAGGTCGAAACAGGTGGCGAGGCGAGATTTCAGCTGCATGTCGATTCCATCTGGAAAGTGTCTCCGCTTTGCCTGCACGGCCAGGTGCGTCGAGGGCGTATCGGCGCGAGATTCGGCTCGTGCGTGCCGTGGAAGCGCCAAGACAACCGCCCCGCGACGGTGCCGATGGTCCTTCTACCGGTACGCCGTGGCTCGGGCGGGACGGCCATCGGAGCCGCGCACGCCCGGATGCGGGTAGTGTGGTGGAATGATCGGTCGTCGTATTGTTTCTGTCGAGTTAAGGACCGCGCGCGCCGGGCGGCCGGTGACCTGCGCGGCTTGGCAGCCGCCGTGATCAGGACGGTTGCGGCGCGGCTGCAGTGGCGCCTTCTATCGCCGCGCGTACGTCGGCATACGAGCGTGCCGTTTCCGGAGCCAGGCGAACCAGCGGCAGGCCAATCGTCTGGCAAAGCTCATCGAGGAACGCATTGGCATCGTTGGCCTGTTCCATCTCGATGGCACAGCGAGGTTCCAGCGTCACCCGGTCGCACAGAAGAAAATCGAAACGCGCCGCCGAAATCCGGTTGATGGCCTGATACCAGGGCGCGCGGCGGGGAATCGCCGTGACTTCGACGACATCCGCGAGCCGAACCTTGCTCAGAACCACGTAGTCCTCGCTTGCGGCCCGCTGCAGCAATGCCAGCAGCTCGCTTTCGCTCGGCTGAAAGAACGGACGCTTCAGCTGATAGGGCATGCGCAACGCAGGATGGTTGTATTGGCGCTGCTTGATGAAAAACACCAGCACGAAGCAGACGAAAGCCACCAGCACCAGCCCGAGAAAAGCGGTCATGGGGCCCCCGCATGGAGCGAGGACAATGAAACGAGCGAAACGGTAAGGCGTCGGGTTTGCACGGCATTGCTCCCTGGGGTAGAACCTTCAGGTTTGAACCGCCAGCGCTACCGGAGTTCGTTCGAGCAGCGTCTGTACTTATCCCAGATAACTGTGCATCGATCTGTGGATAAGCTCTTGGTGAACCGCTGCGGGCCGCGCAGCATTCGACGCGGGCGCGGCTGGTCACGGATTGATCGCCGGGTGAACGCTACGCCACAGGGCACATGTCTGTTCGGTAGGCAAGCGCTAGCTTATTGAAAACCCGGAATTTTCCCGCTGTTTAATCTTTTCGCAGAGTTATCCCCTGTTGCTGTGGAGAGGGTTGTGGATAACGCTGGGTGAACCTCATCGGGGGCGCATGCCCGTTGGGCTGTAGAGTTCCGGTCAGAATTCATACAGCCGCCTCGGGTAGCTTTGGTCAACCCACCGAAGGCTCACGCCAGCGGCTGTCTGCGTTGGGCTGCCACTCATCGAGCAGGCGCAACAGCGCTTGAGGAGAATCGCTGCGTTGCAGCATGTCGCGGTACTGGGATTTGACGAAGCCTTCCTCGACGATGTGATCCAGGAAATGGCTGAGTTTGCTGTAGAACTGGTTGATGTCCAGCAGGCCGAGTGGCTTGGCGTGATAGCCCAGTTGCCCCCACGTCCAGACCTCGAACAGTTCCTCCAGCGTGCCGAGCCCGCCCGGCAAGGCGATGAACGCATCGGACAATTCGGCCATGCGTGCCTTGCGCGCGTGCATCCCGTCGACCACTTCCAGGCGGGTCAGGCCGGTATGGCCTATTTCGGAGTCTTTCAGGCTTTGCGGAATGATGCCGATCACTTCTCCACCGGCCGCCATCGCGGCATCGGCTACCACGCCCATCAGCCCCACCGCGCCGCCGCCGTAGATCAGTCGGATGCCGTTGCTGGCGAGCGCCTGGCCCATGGCAATGGCAGCCTCGCGGTAAATGGGGTTGGCGCCGGTGCTGGCGCCGCAGAACACACAAATCGATTGAAGGGACATCGTTCGCTCCGTCGGATCAAGGCGGCAGATTAACCCGAGGAGCGATGCCGACCAACCGGTCGGTCAGATTCGAAATCCTCCGCCGCGATGCCGCCAGCCGCCCGGGCATAATCGACCAGTAACGTGCGAATGAAATCGATGCTGGGCATGGCGGTGCTCCTTGAGTGGTTAATGCAGGCCACAGGCTAGCGCCGAGGCGCATCAAACGCTGTTTGATTCTGCCGATGGCGGCTATAGGCGTTTCGTAGTTATCCCCGATCGCTGTGCAGCAATGTGTGGATAACCTCTTGGCGGTTCGCTGAAGGCGGCGCCGGCCGTGGCGTTGAGCGGGCTGCCTATTATTTGATCGCTCGCCTGCTGAGCCCTATAAGTGGTTGAAAAAAAAGAGCTTGATACGGTCATGCAACGGCTGGCTGTCGGCCGGGAGTGACCGCGCAGTTATCCAGTAATCCTGTGGAACGTGCTGTGGATAACATGGGGAGACTTCGCGCTTGGAGCCGTCGCGCCTGTGCGTCCAGGCCGTTGCGCAAAATGTAGCCAGCGGCCAGGCAAGGCAACGCGCAACGGTAACGATGAGCCGAATCGGTGTGCGCTCGGCCATCATCCCGCAACGTTATGCCCGGGCATTCATTCACGGCCCTTTGATTGTGACGCGGGTTGGCCTCGCCGACACTCGCTCACCTTTGCAACGTCATCCATAACAGAGTCCGCTGGAGGAATAGCCGATGAGTGAAGCCATCCGCTTCGAAGACAAAGTGGTAATCGTGACGGGAGCCGGTGGTGGCCTCGGTCGCGCCCACGCGCTGCTGTTCGCTCGCCATGGTGCCAAGGTGATTGTCAATGACCTCGGTGGCAGCGCTCAGGGAGAAGGCGCCAACAGTTCGGCGGCCGATCGCGTGGTAGAAGAAATTCGCGAGGCTGGCGGCACCGCGGTCGCCAACCATGATTCGGTGACCGATGGCGAAAAGATCGTCCAGCATGCGCTCGACGCATTCGGTCGCGTGGATGTCGTGGTCAACAATGCCGGAATCCTGCGCGACAAGACCTTCCACAAGATGGAAGATGCCGATTGGGACCTGGTGTACAGGGTCCATGTCGAAGGTGCCTACAAGGTGACTCGCGCCGCCTGGCCGCACCTGCGTGAGCAGGGTTACGGTCGGGTGATATTCACGGCGTCGACCTCCGGTATCTACGGCAACTTCGGCCAGTCCAACTACGGCATGGCCAAGCTCGGCCTTTATGGCCTGACCCGCACGCTGGCGCTCGAAGGCCGCAAGAACAACATCCTGGTCAATGCCATCGCGCCCACTGGCGGCACGCGTATGACCGAGGGGCTTATCCCTGCACAGGTTTTCGAGCAGCTCAAGCCTGAACTGGTCAGCCCGCTGGTGGTGTACCTCGCCAGTGCGCAATGCCAGGAAACATCCGGGTTGTTCGAGGTGGGCGGCGGCTGGATGGGTAAAGTGCGTTGGGAGCGCAGCCTGGGTGTCGGTTTCGATCCTAAGGCAGGCTTCGATGCCGAGGATGTCGCAGCCAACTGGCAGCAGATCTGCGACTTCGAGAACGCCGCACATCCGGCCGACAACCTCGAAGCGTTGAAAGAAATGATGGCGAACCTGCAGAAGTACGCCGGTTAAGCGGCGTGGGACGACTCGCTCCCGAGGGTGTTTCGCCCTCGGCAGCGTCGGTTCTGGCACATCAGTCGGCGGTCGCGATCGCCTCGCTTGCAGGCAACAGGCGCAAGGCTTTGGCCCGGGCCTGCGCAAGGTCGCGCACGTAATACAGCTGTCCTTCGAGTAGATGAATGCCGGCTCGGCGCAGTTCAAGCCTGACCGGGGCACTGCTGCCGCAGAGGATCAGTGCGATGCCCTGTTTGCGGTAGTCCAGCAGAACGTTTTCCAGCGCTGCCAGGGCGGTCATGTCCAGCGTCGGTACGGCACTGATGTCGACGATGACGATCTTCACTTCCGGATTGAAGCGTCGCAGTACGCTCAATGCCTTCTCCGCAGCACCGAAGAACAGCGGGCCGCGAATCGCGTAGGCGGCGACATGCTCCGGCAGATCCTGCAACAGCTGGCTCTGACTGCGATGCAGACGGGTGGTGTCGGTCAGTTCGCTCATGCGCTTGATGAAGAGCCCGGCGGCCAGCAACAGGCCGACGCCTACCGCCAGAACCATGTCGAACAGAACCGTCAGGATCAGGCAGGTCAGCAGAACCAGTACATCGCTGCGAGGCGCGATACGCAATGTCTTGAGCACGTGGGGTGCTTCGCTCATGTTCCAGGCCACCATCAGCAGCAGCGCGGCCAGGGCCGCCATGGGCAGATAACTGAACAGCGGCGCCAACCAGAGTATCGCCACCAGTACCACGCCGGCGTGAATGATCGCCGCCAGTGGCGAGCAGGCCCCGGCGCGTACGTTGGTGGCGGTGCGGGCGATCGCCGCGGTGGCGGTGATACCGCCGAACAGCGGGGCGACCAGGTTTCCGATGCCCTGGCCGATCAGTTCCGCGTTGGGGTCGTGGCTGCTGCCGGTCATGCCGTCTGCAACCACGGCGCAAAGCAGCGATTCGATGGCGCCGAGCATGGCGATGGCGAAGGCGGGCGCCAGCAGACGATGAAGCAGTTCGAAGCTCAGTATCAACGGCTCTCCGTCCGGGCCAGGGAGTTGCCAGGGCCAGGCGAAATCCGGAAGAAAAGGTGGAATGCCAGGGTGCGTCACGCCGTTGACCGCATAACTGAAACGTTCGCCCAGCGTGGCTACCTCCAGGCCGGACGATTCCAGGGCCATGGCGGCCAGCGCGCCGGCCACCAGCGCCACCAGATGGCCGGGCACCTTCGGCACCAGGCGCGGCCAGCCGATCAATATCGCGAGGCAGAGCGCGGCCACCAGGGCATCGCCCGGTTGTGCGCTGGGCAGGGCGCGCACCAGCTCGCCGAGCTGCTCGACATAGTGCTGGGGTTGCTCGGCAAGGGTCAGCCCGAGCACATCCTTGAGCTGAAGCGTCGCGATGACGATACCGATGCCCGCGGTGAAGCCCAGGGTCACCGGATAGGGCACGAACGTGATCAGCTTGCCCGCGCGCAACAGCCCGAGCGCGATCAGGATCACCCCGGCAAGCAGGGTGCACAGCAGCAAGCCGCCGATGCCGAACTCTTGGGTGATCGGTAACAGGATGACCACGAAGGCGGCCGTCGGCCCGGACACGTTGAAGCGCGAGCCGCCGGTCAGCGCGATCAGCGGCGCAGCGACCAGCACGGTATACAGGCCGTGCTGTGGCGCTACGCCCACCGCAATCGCCAGCGCCATCGCCAGCGGGATGGCGATCACGCCCACCGTCAACCCGGCCATGACGTCACCGCGCAATCCACGGCCGTCGTAGCCCGAACGCAGGGTCTGACGCCAGGCAGCGAATAGAGGCGGAAGGTTCATGCGAGGCCACTCCTTGTGCGCAAAGCTCGAGTATAAGCACAGGGCCCGGTAGAGCGGTCTCCCCAGGCATGGCAATGGCGGCAAATCGAGGATTTTCGTGTACGACCTTGGTCGCAAGGGGCGCTGGCGCGTTGAGTGCGCCCGTCGCGCGGAGTAAACTGCCGCCCCCGTAAGGCTCGTCGGACCGGAGAAACCATGCGCAAAGACAAGAAACAGGTGATCGGCGAAGCGATCAGCGACGAATCGATCAAGTTGTTTCTCGAGCCGGAGCCGGCCGACGAAACACCGCCCTCGCTGCATAAGCTGATCAAGGCCTATCGCGGTTTGCGGATCGATGATTTCGAGCGTTTTCTCGGATTCTTTGTCGAAGCCGGATACGACCTGGACGCCAAGGATGCCAAAGGGCGCGATTTCATTGCGTTGATCGCCGATCAGCGTCAGGCGGAGCCCTACATCGAGCTGATCAAGGCCGCCCGCGGCTGATTCCGTTTACCTTCGCCTGCGCTGTGGCGAGGGGCGCGATACCCGTTGGACTGGCTGAGCGACCGGCAGCCACAATCGTTTTTCTCGCTGCATGCGTCCCGTAGAGCCCAGGCTTGTCGCCCTGCTCCGGGAGGCCTCGGAGCGAGAGGGAGGAGGCCAAAAGCCGTTCTCCCGACAGCGGGCAGGCACCTTGAGGTGCCGGTCTTCGGGCACAAGCCCGAGCAGCGGTCTAGAAACCTCCTCCGTTTCTAGCCGCCTGGCTGGTGGTTCTACACGATCGCGTACTGCGGTCGTGACAGTTTAATGCTGTGATTCTGGAGAACGCGTTAATGACGCAACACGATAGCGAAGCCGTGGATTTGGTGCTGGTGGGAGCCGGTATCATGAGTGCGACTCTGGCAGTACTGCTCAAGGAACTCGATCCCAACATCAAGCTGGAAATCGTCGAACTGCAGGAATCCGGGGCCGTTGAAAGCTCGAATCCTTGGAACAATGCCGGCACCGGCCACGCTGGGCTGTGTGAGCTGAACTACACCCCGGACCGCAAAGACGGCCCGATCGATATCAAGAAAGCCGTCACGATCAATACCCAGTTCGAGGTCTCCAAGCAGTTCTGGGCCTACCTGACGGGACGTGAAGGTTTCGGTAGCCCCCGCGACTTCCTTAACGTCGTGCCGCACCTGAGCTTTGTCCGCGGCGCCAACAACATCGACTTCCTCAAGCGCCGCTTCGACGCCCTGATCACCCATCACGCCTTCGAAAACATGGTCTACACCGAAGACCGTGCGACGATGGAACAATGGATGCCGCTGATGATGCCGGGCCGCCCGCTGGACGAGCCGATCGCCGCCACCCGTGCGCTGAACGGTACAGACGTCAACTTCGGCGAGTTGACGCGGCAGATGCTGGTGTACCTGGCGAGCAAGCCGGGCGTGAAGATGTCGTATTTCCAGAAGGTCACCGGCCTCAAGCGTAATGGCAAGGGCTGGCGCGTGGAGATCAAGAACACGCGCGACAGCAGCAGCCGCGAACTCGACGCAGGCTTCGTCTTCCTCGGCGCCGGCGGCGCGGCCCTGCCGCTGTTGCAGATGTCCGACATCGAAGAAGGCAAGGGGTACGGCGGCTTCCCGGTCAGCGGCCAATGGCTGCGCTGCGACAATCCGGAAATCGTCAAGCAACACCAGGCCAAGGTGTACAGTCTTGCCGCCGTGGGCGCGCCGCCGATGTCCGTCCCGCATCTGGACACCCGCGTCGTCGATGGCAAGAAATCGCTGTTGTTCGGGCCCTACGCCGGGTTTACCACCAAGTTCCTGAAGTACGGCTCGCCTCTTGACCTGCCGATGTCGATTCGCCCGAGCAATCTAAAGCCGATGCTGGCTGTGGCGCGCGACAACATGGACCTGACCCGCTACCTGATCAAGGAAGTCCGGCAGTCCATGGACGATCGGCTGGACACCCTGCGTGGCTTCTATCCGCAAGCCAAGGCCGAAGACTGGCGTCTGGAGGTGGCTGGCCAGCGGGTGCAAATCATCAAGAAGGATCCGAAGAAGGGCGGCATTCTGCAATTCGGCACCGAACTCGTGTCGGCACGCGACGGATCCATCGCCGCATTGCTCGGTGCGTCGCCGGGCGCCTCGGTGACCGTATCGATCATGCTCGACCTGATCGAGCGCTGCTTTGGCGAGCAGGCCCAGAGCGAAGCCTGGAAACGTAAACTCGACGAAATCTTCCCGGCCCGCGAGAAGGTGCTGGAAGCCGACGCCGTGGCGTACCGCGAAGTGACCGCCGTGGTCGACAAGCGTCTGGGCCTGGCCGACTGAGCACAGCGTCCGGCGTCACCCGAAACCGCGCCGTCCTTCTCTCGGCGCGGTTTTTTTTTTGGCCAACGACGCGCCACGGGCTCGAGCCCGTGCGGCGGTCCGCGCGCGATCCGGCCCGAAGGGTCTTTCGCCCATCGGCTGTCAGGCGGTTGCGGGGCTGGTTATACTGCGCGCCATCGATCCCTTCATCTGGAGAAAGGCAGCATGCTTAAACGCCTGTTGTTCAGTCTTGCCGCCGTATCGGCGCTGACGCTTGTCGGTTGTGCGCATAGCCCGCAGCAGCTCGACCCTACCCCGAAAATCACGGGCACCATCAACCCGGTCGGCCAGGGGCAGCCGGTCTCGGTCCGCGTGGTGGATGGCCGTCCGTCTCCCACGCTCGGCACACGTGGTGGGCTGTACCCGGAAACCAGTGCGGTGATCGTGCCGAAGGAGAAGGTCATACCCAAGCTGCAGGCGCAGGCCGAAGCAGCGGTTCGCCTGCTGGGCTTTACGCCCTCTGCCAACGCATACAACGCCCCGCAATTGACCCTGACATTGGCTGAACTCAAGTACCAGTCACCCAAGGAAGGACTCTACGTCACCGAGGCGACGATCGGCGCGACGTTCCGGGTCGAAGTGCAGAACGGCGGCCGCCGCTACACAGGGCGTTACGGTGCCTCGCTCAACCAGCGCTTCGGCATGGCGCCCAACGAGCAGACCAACACCAAGCTGGTCAGCGAAGTCCTAAGCGACGCGCTGAGCCGCGCATTCCGCGACCAGAATATCGGCCAGGTGCTGGCCCAGTAATCATTGGATGGCTGAGGCTGTCCTTGGCTGCGATAGACCCGCATCTCGATGCGGGTTTTTTTATTCCGGTGCGTTTCGTTCGGTGTGCAGGTGACGGCGAGACAGTTGCCGGCCACGTCTGTATCCGATGCTGGAATCGCCGGGTAGTGCGAGCGACAACGAAAAACGCCCCGACGGAGCGGGGCGTTTGCAGGGTGTGAACCCGCCGTACGGTCAGCGCACGCCGGAGTTGCGCAGCGCGGCCGGGGTGTACTGGTTGGAGTTGGCTTCGTAATTGTAGACGTACGGGTTCTTCTCTTCGTTCTTCATGCCCATGACCAGGTAACGACCGGACACCAGGTCATACAGGGTTTCCATGGAGTACAGCGGCACCTGCACGTTGAAGAAGTACTGCGAGTGCGCCTCGGCAACGCGCCACAGGGTGTCACGGCCGTCGTAGTGGTCGATGACCGCGGCCTGCCAGGTATCTTCGTCGATGAAGAAGTGGCGCTTGGCGTAGATGTGGCGTTCGCCGGTCTTCAATGTCGCTTCGACTTCCCACACGCGGTGCAGCTCGTAGCGAGTCAGGTCCTGGTTGATATGGCCAGCCTTGATGATGTCGTCATATTTGAGCTTCGGCGAATCCAGGCGGTAGGAGTTGTAGGGAATGTACATCTCCTTCTTGCCCACCAGCTTCCAGTCGTAACGATCCGGCGCACCGTTGAACATATCCAGGTTATCTGACGTGCGCAGGCCATCGGCTGCCGTACCCGGACCATCGTAAGCCACCTGCGGTGCGCGCCGGACGCGGCGTTGACCGGCGTTGTAGATCCACGCCATGCGTGGCTCTTTCACCTGGTCCAGGGTCTCGTGTACCAGCAGGACGTTACCGGCCAGGCGCGACGGTTCGGTGACCTGCTGCTTGAAATAGAACAGCACGTTGCCGTGCTTCTCAGGGTTGTAATCGCGCAGGGTGTCGGTGTAAACCACCTCGTCGACGAACTTGACCAGGTTGTAGCTGCCGTTCACCTGTGGCGTGGCCTGGGCGACGACGCGCCGGGCCGAGCCGCCACGGTAGCGGGTGATATGGTTCCAGGCCACTTCCAGGCCGTCCTGGGGAATCGGGAAGGCGACGGCGGTATCGAAGTTTTCCAGGCCGTTGCCGCCACGAACCAGTTTGGTCTGGGTCGCATTCTTCTTCGCGGCCTCATAGATGCGCTGCGGCACGGCGGCACTGCGACGAGTCTCGAAGACCGGCAGGCGATAGGTGTCCGGATAGCGCTTGAGCATGGCGATCTGGCCAGGGCTCAGGTTGTCCTTGTATTGCTCGAAGTTCTGCGCGGTGATGGTGAACTTCGGCTTGTCGTCCGGATACGGATCGTTGACGAATCCGTCCGGGCTGATGCCTGCGGCATCCTGGGCCAGACCGCCCGTCCAGGCCGGAATGGTGCCGGCAGCGTTGCCCGCTTTCTCGGCTCCGATAGGGGTCAGGGTGTCGCCTAGTTTGGCTGCCTCCGATTCGGATACCGCCGCCATGGCTCCGCTTGCCAGCAGGGCGCTTGCCAGCAAAGAGAGTGTGAGGGCCCCCGTCTTTAACGTGTTCTTGTTCATTATTCGGTCCTGTTGATTCTCGGAAACTGGTTCCCCACGAGTGATGCCGTAAGCGCGGCGCTCGCAGGTGGCGACTTCCACGAAAGAAGTAGCGGGCCGGTACAGGCCCGGTAAACGGCATCGAAGACGCCGCGATTACAAGTGCCGTTTGCTCGACTCCGCGGCAGTCCCGCCTGGTGCTAATGCCAGGCGCACGCTCTATTTCGGTTGTTCGAAGCAAAGATGAGGGTGAAGCCGGGCGGGACTATAAGTCAACAATCGAGACGGGGCCTATCTGCATAAATGGCGCAAATACCCGGCAAATTGCCATCTTTCAGTGCGTTCCGTTTGGTCGGGAAGAGGCTGAAACAACGGCGGCGCTTCGGTAGACTCCGCAGCCCCATTCGCAGCCCCTGTCGGCTGCGTTAGCGACTGCTGCGTGGAGGTTTCGGTTGGTACTGAGCATCGACTTTTCGGAGTTGTCGAGCCTCGCCACTGTGCTCAATTCGATGGCGCTGTTGATCGCGCTCAGCGGCGCGTGGCTGTTGCTGGCGACGCGCTGGCGTCGGCAACTGGCGGCGGGCGCGGCGCCGGTCGCAGGCGCCCGCACAGCAGCTGTCGATCAGCTTGGCGCGGCCGGCACGCAACGCCTTGATCGCTTCTTCTATGCTTTCGGTTTCGGCAGCCTGGCGCTGGCCGCGCTGCTGTCCTCGCTGACCCGGCTGCTTTAACGGCCAGCCGGGTATTGCGCAGGTATCACAGGCCCAGGCCGGCCTTTACCCTGTGCTGATTGCGCACCGGCGTGGCGTACTGCTGGATCAGGTAAGGCTGTTGCACGCTGGGGCATGCGGCCAGTCGCTTGCTCCATTCGGCCTCGGCGCGCGCAATTTCCTCGGGGCTGAACAGCTCGGTGAGCGCGGGTATCGATAGCGCTGGATCGCATCCGTCCCAGATGCGGTATGCCAGATAGTTCACCGGGAACAGCCGGTAGTCGCACAGGATTTGCTGATCGATGGCGATCGCGAGCTGCTTGGGATCGTCCGGGACGTCCGTGATCGGTGCGCCGAAACTTACATGCACACGGCCTTTGTAGCCGGTGATGCCAAGCGCGATGCTGGCATCGTCCTCGCCGGGCGCCTTGGTATAGGTGCCCGTTGTGGCGCGGATATAGAGTTCGCGGGCCTTGGCCTGATCGCACGGGTCGTATTCGTAGCTGATCGATACCGGTGTGGGCCTTAGCGCCGCCATCGCCTCGGCGAAGGGTTCGTCCTTGCGGCTCATATGCAACATTTTCAGGATGGCCGAGTCGGTGCGATCGTCGCCGTCCTTGGCGCGACCTTCGGCCTGGGCGATCCAGATCGACTCCCCGTCGTTGCGAATCGAATGGTTGATGTAGGCGGACAGCACCTGGTAGGCCGCCAGCTTTTCGCGGCGACCAGTCACCGAGCGGCGTACGATGAAGCTCTTGTTCAGTCGCATCAGGTCGCTGACGAAGGGGCGCTGCAGCAGATTGTCGCCGATGGCGATACGCGGTGTGCGCATCCCGGCCTGGAACACGGCGTAGTTGACGAAAGCCGGATCCATGACGATGTCGCGATGGTTGGCCAGGAACAGATAGGCGCAGCCTGCTTGCAGCTTCTCGAGGCCGGAGTAGGTGATGCCGTCTGTGGCTCGCTCGATGGTGCGGTCCAGATACATCTCGATCTTCGCCTGCAGTGCGTCGATCGAATGAATGCTTGCGAACTCACGACGCAGACGTTGCGCTATAAGAGGTTTCAGCATCCAGCCCATCGGGCCGGCCAGCCGCGGAAAGCGAAAGTGCGCCAGAATGTCGAGGAACTCCCGGTCGGCGAACAGTCGCGCCATCACGGCAGGGACTTCAGCGTCGGCGTAGGGTCGGATGGCTTCGAATTCGTCCATCATGCTCTCTGTAAGGGAAACAACTGAATGACCCCGGTCATTGGGGTCGAAGTTAGGGTCTGTTGGCGTTTCGACGCGGTTCCGGTGCGGCGAGGCGCAGGGCAGGACAGGGTCGTCTGGTGTGGTCGTTCGCAACGCGCATTGCGTCTCGCCGCCTTGCACCAGACAGGTCCGCACTGCGGGAAGCCAACACGCCGGGGCGAATTTCAACAGACTGGACGGCGATTATAGCGGCAAGTCATGCGGGAGACGCTGATGCTGGAATCACAGGATTATCAATGCCCTTATTGCGGCGAGAACGTGCAGGCGCTGCTCGATCTGAGCGGTGGCGATCAGCGCTACATCGAAGACTGCTCGGTCTGCTGCCGTCCGATCGTTTTCGATCTGCGGACCGACGGTACCGCCTGGCAGCTCGATGTGCTGCGCGAGGATGACTAGATGCAGCGGATATACGAACCCCGCGACCTGCTCGAAGCGGAGATGCTGCGCGGCATGTTGGCCGCTGAGGGGATCGAGGTGTACCTGAGCGGGCGGCATCTGATAGGCGCGGTCGGAGAGTTGCCGGCCGCAGGCCTGCTCGGCTTGATGGCCGTCGACGAACAGGCCGAGCGCGCACGACAGCTGATCGCTGCGTACAATGGCGCCGAGCCGTTGCCCGGTGACGAGCCGGAGAGCTACCCGGGCGAGCTCATCTGCTAATACGGCCGGTCGCCGCAGCCCGTGCCGATCGGCCGACGTCCTCGATTTTCCGCCAACGAGTCCTGTTCAGATGTGTGGCCGCTATGCCCTGTTTCGCTGGAGTCCAGCCTTCGCCGCTTTACCCGGTTTCCCTGCCGATCAGCAACCACACTGGAGCCTGGCGCCGGGCGCCTCGGTGCTGTTGCTGCGGCAGATCGACGAGCAACTCCAGCTGAGCCGCGTGCGTTGGGGATTGACCCCGGCCTGGCTGACCGATTTTACGCGCACGCCCGCCCAGGCTCGGGCGGAAACACTGGCCGAGCAACCGATGTTCCGTGACGCCTTCGGCCTGCGTCGCGGCGTGCTGCCAGCCAATGGGTTCTACGAATGGCGCGGCACGGCGCGCAAGCGGCCGTATTGGATGACCGCGGAGGATTCGCTGATGTATTTCGCGGCCATCTGGGAAGCTTATCCGGTGCAGGGCCATACATACTTGAGCGCGGCCGTGGTGACACTGCCGGCGGCAAACCAAAGGCGGCCGATGATGCTCGATCAGGCCGCGATGACCGCCTGGCTCGACCCGCAGACCTCGACCGAAACCCTGCACCGCTTGTTGACCGCACCGCAACCTGCGCTGCGTGAGCGGCCCCTGGCGACGTTCGTCAACGATCCCGGACTGGATGCGCCGCAGTGCCTGACGCCGGCCAACTAGTCATCGCGTCGCGGCCCTCGCTCAGCCTGGATACCAGCCGCTGACAAGGGGCACGCTGATGTCGCAGGCGGTTGCCCGGCAAGCAAGCTCGCTCTAGCATACGGCGCAGATTTCATGGGAGACGCGACATGCTCAAGCCGCATCCATTGGCTTACCTTCTGGCCGCTACCGTGCTCACCGGGTGCCAGGCCGTCAATACCACGAGCGGTGGTGCGGTCGGCGTCGATCGCAAGCAGTACATGTTCAGTATGTTGTCGACCGATCAGGTCAACCAGATGTATGCCCAGTCCTATCAGCAGACACTGAGCGAGGCATCGCAAAAGGGCATGCTCGAGAAAGGCAGCCCGATCACCCAGCGCGTGAACGCCATCGCGCAGCGGCTGATCGCGGAAGTGCCGGCCTTTCGCCCCGATGCGGCGCAGTGGGACTGGGAAGTCAATGTCATCGACAGCCCTGAACTGAATGCCAACTGCGGACCGGGCGGCAAGATCATCTTTTATACCGGGCTGATCGAGAAACTGAAGCTGACCGACGATGAGATCGCCGCGGTGATGGGCCACGAAATCGCCCATGCGCTGCGCGAGCACGGCCGCGAGGCGATGTCCAAGGCCTATGGCGTACAGATGGCGACGCAGATTGGCTCGGCCTTCGGCGTCGGGGCGGGCGGTCTGCAACTGGCCAACATGGGTGTCGAGTACCTGATGACGCTGCCCAACAGCCGAAGCAATGAAAACGAGGCCGACCTGATCGGGCTGGAGCTGGCGGCGCGTGCCGGCTACAACCCTAACGCGGCGGTCAGCCTGTGGCAGAAGATGGCATCGGCTGGCGGCTCGGCACCGCCTGAGTTTCTCAGCACGCACCCGTCCTCGAGTAGCCGCACCCAGGCGCTGCAACAGAACATTCCGAAGGTCATGCCGCTGTACCAGCAGCGACGCTGAGGCGTGTCGCTGCCATCGGCCCGGTCATGCCGGTGGCAGCGGTATCGGGATGGGCGTGTCCATGCCCAGCTGTTTGCGGGCGCTTTCCAGGTCGAACAGGGTATTGATTTCCTCGATATCGCCGCCGGGGTTGAGCGTCCACATCGACATGGCGGCCACGGTGAGGATCTTGCCACTCGGCGCGAGGCCGAACACCGGTTTCTCCAGGGTGCCGAACAGGGTGCTGGAGGTGATGACGCGGTTGCCTTCGCTGAGGCATTCATCCACCACGACCTCGAGGTCCGGGATCGCCAGGCGGATTTCCCGCACGATCAGGCCGAAACCGGCACTGCCGACGGGCTGCGCGATGAACGAACTCCTATAGCTGAAGTAACGGCTCTGCAACTGTTCGGCCAGCGCCAGTCGACCCTTGCTCCAGCTTAGGTCGATGTGCTGCTGAACCCGCCGTTTTCGTTCCTCCGGTGACATGCCGCCTGCTCCCCTCAAGTGCCGCCAGAACGCGGTGAAGACGCACTCTAACAGCACCCGCGCTGCGGCAATTTGCGCTGCGTATCAGACTGGAAGCGTGCCGCTCAAGGTCAGGGCCTGATAGACGGCATACAGCGCCAGAGCGGCGAAGCCGATCGCGGCGATGCGGCGGATCAGCGTGAGCGGCATGCGATCGGCTGCGAAATTGCCCGCCAGCACCACCGGCACGTTGGCGATCAGCATGCCCAGCGTGGTTCCGACGATCACCAGGATGAAATCGGGGTATTGGGCGGCGAGCATGACGGTCGCGACCTGTGTCTTGTCGCCCATCTCCGCAAGGAAGAACGCGATCAGGGTTGCCACGAAGGGGCCGAAGCGTCGCCCGCGAGAGGCTTCGTCTTCCTCGAGCTTGTCCGGCACCAGCGTCCAGAGGGCCACGGCAGCAAAGGACGCCGCGAGAATCCAGCTGAGAATGGCCGGTGAGACCAGTGATGAGACCCAGTTGCCAACGGCTCCGGCTGCGGCATGGTTGGCGAGCGTGGCGACGACGATGCCCCAGATGATCGGTAGCGGACGCCGATAGCGGGCCGCCAGCAGCAGAGCGAGCAGCTGTGTCTTGTCGCCAATCTCGGCGAGCGCAACGATCAGGGTGGGGATGTAGAACGATTCCAAACGAACTTCCTTGCAGGGGCGGGTCGACGAAAATCACCATGACACGCACCGCCTCCCCGCCCCGGGTCAGGTGTACGTGTCATGGGTCTTGTCAAACCGAGCGCGAGCCGTCGAAACAGGCCACGCGGGTCGCATGCACCATGGTCTGCGGACCAAGTATGTTGACGCATGCCAGGCGAGCAGGGCGCTCGCCGGAGACTACTCCCCCAGGACGGGCGCGAGTTTGCCCAAGCGCGACGCGTTGTGCAAGTCGCTCAGGTGCGCTGTGCGCGGTAGATGCGAAAGCCGTCGGCACTGGCCCGCGTCTCGCAGCGGCCCAGATGGGCCTCGATCAGCGGCGGGTACTTGAGAAAGGCATTGGCGACCAGTCGCAGTTCGCCGCCGGGTTGCAGGTGGCTGGCGGCGCGTTGCAGCAGTGTTTCACTGGCGGCGTAATGAGTGTGTACGCCCTGATGAAACGGCGGATTGCTGATGATCGCCGCGCAATTGTCCGGTGCGGCATCGATGCCGTCGCCCGCGATGACCTGGGCCTCCAACCGATTGGCGGCCAGCGTCAAACGACTGCTTTCGACCGCGAACGCATCGACATCCAGCAGCACCACCTCGCTTTGCCGATAGCGGCGTTTAAGGGTGGCGCCGATGATCCCAGCGCCACAGCCGAAATCCAGCAGCCGGCCGTCAGGCAGGCCGTCGAGCTGGCCCAGCAGGAGTGCCGTGCCGCGGTCGAGCCGACCGTGGCTGAACACGCCGGGCAAGCTGACTACCCGCAGCGGGCCGTCCGGCAGGTCGAGCTCGAAGCGGTGGGCCAGATCGTGCAGTTCGGGCGATGGTGGCGCGTTCGTCACCCTGACCTGCCACAACTGGCAGTGGCGGGCGCTGTCCAGTTTGCGTGCCTCGCCGAACGGCGCCAGCTGCCTGGCGGCGCGCTCGACACCGGCGCGCTTTTCGCCGACCAGATACAGCAGACGCCCCGGTAGGCGAGTGGCAAGCGCGTTCAACAGGTAATCGGTCAGCTCGCGAGATTTGGGCAGAAACAGCACCGCCGCGTCGAAAGCCGCCGAGGGCGGCTGCACGCCGAAGGTGCAGCGCCCGGCGAAGCGCGCCTGCAGGCCATGATGCTCCCCGGCGTGCCAGCTCCAACCCGTGGCCTCGGGCAGTTGGCCGAGCAGGTCATCGGCCGGCAAGCCGGCAAGCAGCAGGGCGCCGCGAAAAAGTTCGGCCTGACGCAGCAGTACTTCGCTTCGGGGGTCCATGATGGCTCCGGGCAAAAGCTGGCGAGCTTAGCAGTCTTGTCCCTGGCTACAGAAGCGTCAGCTGACCTGGCGCTTCGGTTGGCCGGCGAAAAACGCCTCGGCGTTCTCGCGCATCTGGTCAACGATGCGCTGCCGGGCTTCGCGGCTACCCCAGGCGCTGTGAGGCGTCACGATCAGGCGCGGGACATCGGCGGCCAGCAGGGGATTGTCGTTGCTCGGCGGCTCACTGGTGAGCACGTCGGTGGCGGCACCGCCCAGGTGCCCGCTGCGCAGCGTATCGGCCAGCGCCTGCTCATCGATCAGGCCGCCACGGGCGCTGTTGATCACGAAGGCCGATGGCTTCATCAACTGCAGTTCGCGGGCGCCGATGAGGTTGCGCGTCTGCTCGGTCAGCGGACAGTGCAGGGTTAGCGCATCGACCTGGGGCAGCAGCTCGTCGAGTGGCAGCCGATCGGCGCGCGGCGGGCGACCGGGCAGGTTGCCGGTCAGCACGCGCATGCCCAGCGCCTCGGCCAGCCGAGCGACGGCGCTTCCCAACTCGCCATGACCGAGCACACCGAGCGTCTTGCCCGCCAACTCGACGATAGGAAAGTCCAGCAGGCAGAACTGTCCGCTCTCCTGCCACCGGCCCCGGGCGACCGCGCTTTGGTAATCGGGTAGTCGCGTGGCCAGCGCGAGCAGTAACATCAAGGTGTGCTGGGCGACGGTTGCGGTGCCATACGCCTGGCAGTTGCAGACCACGATGCCGCGCTGTCTGGCGGCCTCCAGGTCAATGTTGTTGACGCCGGTGGCGGCCACCAGAATCAGCCGTAGGTCCGGACAGGCAGCGAATACGGCATCATTCAGGGCGATCTTGTTGACGATGGCGACCTCGGCACCCTGCAGGCGCTCGATGATCTGCGATTCACTGGTCTGCGCATGGCAGACCAGCTCAGCGAAGGTGGACTGCAGCGCAGCCAGGTCCAGGTCGCCCTGGTCGAGTGGAGAGAGGTCAAGGAATACGGCGCGGCGATTGCTCATGGGCTTTACTCGTAGAAATCAGCGGGCGGATGTTGCGCCCCGGAAATAGCGGAGTCGCTGGATGTACTGGATGGAATTCTTCACTGTGGCGCTGGTGCACCTGCTCGCGGTCGCCAGCCCCGGACCGGACTTTGCGGTGGTCGTGCGTGAAAGCGTGACCCGCGGACGGCACAGTGGTTGCTGGACGGCCATCGGTGTGGGGAGCGGCATTTTGCTGCACGTCGGTTATTCGTTGCTTGGAATTGGCCTGATCGTCTCGCAGTCGATCGTGCTGTTCAACCTATTCAAGTGGTTGGCGGCCGGTTATCTGCTCTACCTCGGCGTCCAGGCGCTTCGGGCTCGGCCCGTTGCGGTGGGTGATCTGACCCGTGCCGACAGCGCAGCGGCGCAATCTCGCCGGCGCGCTTTTACGGTGGGCTTCATCACCAACGGCCTGAATCCCAAGGCTACGCTATTTTTTCTGTCGTTATTCACAGTGGTTATCGACCCCCATACCCCGCTCGCCGTCCAGGCGGGCTATGGGGTATATCTGGCATTCGCCACCGGTCTCTGGTTCTGCCTGGTGGCTTGGCTGTTCAGTCGCGAGCGTGTGCGGGCCGGGTTCGCCCGCCTGGGGCACTGGTTCGACCGCATTACCGGCGCGGTATTGATCGGCCTTGGCATCCGTCTGGCGGCCACCGAGATCGCCTGATCGGCGATCCGCGCCGTGAACGCCCGGCGCACGTGCAGTGTGCATCTCATAACATCAATAACAGGACGCCCCATGTTGCAGACCCGAGTGATCAAACCCGCCGCGAACGCATACCAGTATCCCTTGTTGATCAAAAGCCTGCTTTTGTCGGGACAGCGCTATGAGCGCACCCGCGAGATCGTCTACCGCGACCAACTGCGGTTCGACTATCGCACCCTTGCCCAACGCATCGCCCGGCTGGCCAACGTGCTGACGGCGGCCGGGGTCAAGGCGGGGGACACCGTGGCGGTCATGGACTGGGACAGTCACCGCTACCTGGAATGCATGTTCGCGATCCCGATGATCGGCGCCGTGGTCCATACCATCAACGTACGGCTGTCACCCGAGCAGATTCTCTACACCATGAACCATGCCGAGGACCGCTTCGTTCTCGTCAATCGTGACTTCGTGCCGCTGTATCAGGCCGTCGCAGGACAGCTCACCACCGTGGACAAAACCTTGCTGATCACCGATTCGGCGGAGACGCATTGCGACCTGCCCAATTGCGTCGGTGAATATGAAAGCCTGCTTGCCGAGGCGCAATCGCATTACGACTTTCCCGACTTCGACGAGAATTCGGTGGCCACGACCTTCTACACCACCGGCACCACCGGCGAGCCCAAGGGAGTTTATTTCACCCATCGCCAACTGGTGCTGCACACGCTGGCCGGCGCAGTGACGGTGGGGTGCCGCGAGAACCCCCAATTGATGGCGGCCGGCGACGTTTACATGCCGATTACGCCGATGTTCCACGTGCACGCCTGGGGCTTGCCGTACGTGGCGACGATGCTGGGGCTCAAGCAGGTCTATCCGGGGCGCTACGATCCGGAGCTGCTGATCGAGCTGTGGCGTCGGGAAAAGGTAACCTTTTCCCATTGCGTTCCGACCATCGTGCAGATGCTGCTCAACGCCAAGGCGGCACAAGGGGTGGATTTTTCGGGGTGGAAGATCACCATCGGTGGCAGCGCGTTGACCCGTGGGCTTTACGAAGCGGCTCGAGCCTGCGGCATCCAGCTGGTAGCCGCCTACGGCATGTCGGAAACCTGCCCGCTGATTTCCGGCGCGCATATCAACGATGAGTTGCGCCAGGCCAGCGAGGACGAACAGATCACCTACCGTCTCAAGGCCGGTATTCCAGTGGTTCTGGTCGATGCCGCCATCCAGGCGCCGGACGGCCGCTTTCTCCCGGCCGATGGTGTCTCCCAGGGCGAGTTGGTGCTGCGGGCGCCGTGGCTGACCCAGGGCTATGTCGGCAACCCGGAAAAAAGCGAGGAGCTGTGGGCCGGTGGCTGGCTGCATACGGGCGACGTCGCGACCCTCGACGAGATGGGCAACATCGACATTCGGGATCGCATCAAGGATGTGATCAAGACCGGCGGCGAATGGATTTCTTCCCTGGCGCTGGAGGGGTTGATCAGCCGCCACGAGGCGGTTCGCGACGTGGCGGTGGTAGGCGTGCCGGACGAGCGCTGGGGCGAGCGTCCGTTCGCCTTGCTGGTGCTGGCCGAGGGCAAACAGCTCGATGCGCGCGGATTGCAGGCTTTCCTCGAGCCCGCCGTGGAGCAGGGTTCCATCAACAAATGGGCGGTTCCCCAGCAGATCGCGGTGGTCAGCGACATTCCCAAGACCAGCGTCGGCAAGCTGGACAAGAAGCGCATCCGGGGCGACATCACGCGTTGGCTGGAAGAGGGTAGCAGCACCATCTCATCGGTATGACGGGCCGAGTGGCGGACGGCGCTAGTGTTCGTCCGAGGCCTGGCCGGGCTCCAGCATGCGGCGGACCTTTTCTTCAAGGGCCGTGATGGTGAACGGCTTGGTCAGGACCTCGTAATCGTACGAGGCGTTGCTGCGTTGCAACACCGAGCCCTCGGCGTATCCGGTAATGAACAGGACGCGCAGCGAAGGCCGCTTCTCGCGCGCGGCGTCGGCAAGCTGGCGTCCGTTCATGCCGCCGGGTAGCCCGATGTCGGATATCAACAGGTCCAGGTGCGCATCGCTGTCGAGAATGCGAAGCCCGCCGGGGCCTTCGGCCGCCTCCAGGGTGTGCAGGCCCATTTCCTGCAACACCTCGGTCACCAGCATACGGACGTTGGGCTCGTCATCGACGACCAGAACGGTGCGGCCTTCGACCGAGGCCGGAGGCAGATCCGTCGGGGTGGGCGCGTGCGAACTCGGGGACTGGCCGTGGTGGCGCGGCAAGTAGATCCAGGCGCTGGTTCCTTCGCCCACCGTGCTCTCGATGCGCACGCCGCCGCCCGACTGCTTGGCGAAGCCGTAGACCATGGATAAACCGAGCCCCGTGCCTTCGCCCAGGGGTTTGGTGGTAAAGAATGGATCGAACACATAGCCGAGTTTTTCCGGGGGGATGCCGACCCCGGTATCACGCACGCCGAGGGCGACATACTCGCCGGGTTGCAACCCGATTTCCTGTGCGAATGGCTCGTCCAGTGTCAGGTTTTCGCTGATCAGCGTGAGCTGGCCGCCATCCGGCATCGCATCGCGGGCATTGATGGTCAGGTTCAGCAGGGCATTTTCCAGTTGGTTGGTGTCGCAGAGCGTGAGCCAGAGCCCTTGGGACAGCCGCGTCGAATAGCTCACCATCGGGCCTATGGTGCGCTGCAGCAGTTCCATCATGCCTTCGATCAGGGTATTCAGGTCGGTGGGGCTGGGATCGAGTGTCTGCCGGCGCGAAAAGGCCAGCAGGCGGTGGGTGAGAGCGGTCGCCCGACTGGCCGACGTCAGCGCGCTGCGGATGTAGCGCTGCAGGTCGTCGGTGCGCCCCTGATCCAGCCGAACCGAGAGCAGCTCCAGCGAGCCGATGACCCCGGCCAGCAGGTTGTTGAAATCATGCGCCAGGCCCCCGGTCAGCTGACCGACCGCTTCCATCTTCTGCGACTGGCGCAGTGCCGCCTCGGTCTTGGCGCGCGCGGCGACTTCGGCATTGACGCGCTGTTCGAGGGTTTCGTTGAGACGGTGCAGCGCCCGTTCGGTGCGCTTGTGCTGGGTAATGTCCAGGCAGGCGCCGACCATATAGGACGGCCTGCCGCTGGCATCGGTGAAGGTCTGGCCTTTGTCGAATATCCAGCGTTCGTTGCCTTCCGGCAGGCGGACCCTGAACTGCATCTCGATGTCGTCACCGTAGCGGACGCACCGCTCGCACTGCTGGGCAATGCTCTCCCGGTCGTCCGGATGAATGGTGCCGAGCAGGTCGTCGAGCCAGCCGGAGGTCAATCCTTCCAGGCCGAACAGTCGTTGCATGGGCAGGTCCATGTCCAGACGGTTGTTGCGCAGGTCCCAGTAGAACGTACCCGTCCCGGATGCCAGCAGCGCGGCGTTCAGGCGCTCGTCGCTCTCGCGCAGACGCAGCGCCGCGGACTCCTGTTCGAGCAGGCTTTCGGTTACGTCTTCGGCCTGGTGAATGATGTAGCTGACCTGGCCTTGCGCGTCGAGCACCGGCACGTTGACTACATCCCAGTAGCGGTTTTCATAGCTGCCGCCTTCGGCATCTTCGCGCCGCAACGGATAGCCGACTGTCTTCAGGTGTTGCGTGCGTCCCGTGCGTGCGGCCTCGGCCAGCGATGCGCACAACGTACCAAAGCCCGACGATGCCGAGGCACCGCCGTAAACCTCGGACAAGGGGCGTCCAATGACGTCTTCACGACGCGTCATGGTCGCCTGCAAGCGCGCTTCGCTGGCGGCGACCATCGTATAGTCGGCATCGTTGGCAACTACCAGGAAGATGCCCGGCAGGGTATCGAAGATGCGCTGCAGATCCGCTATGTCGATGGCTTGGTTCTCCGTCTGATGACACGCCTGCCCATGCCGTATAGGTTAGCAGGGGCTGTTCTTGAAAATCGCGCTACCTGAGGCGTCAAGATGTCCGAGACAGGCCATACGTTGCGTAGTGAAACCTTTCCCGTCGGTCCGCTGCAATGCAATTGCACCCTCATTGCCGATTCGCTGACCGGGCGAGCCATTGTCGTGGATCCGGGCGGCGACCCTGAACGGATACTGGCGCAAATCGACGCGCTGGGCCTGGATGTCGTCAGCATCGTTCATACCCATGCGCATCTGGATCATTGTCTCGCGTCCGGCCAGATCAAGGAGCGCACCGGCGCGACCCTGCATCTCCACAAGGATGATCAGTTTCTATGGGACAGCCTGGAGCAGCAATGTCGCCTGTTCGGCGTGCCCTATACGCCGGTACCGGCCCCGGACCTCTGGTTGGCCGACGATGAGGCGCTGGCCTGTGGCTGCGGTGTCGCTTTGCATACACCGGGCCGCACGCCGGGCTCGATGAGCTTCTGGTTCCCCGAGGCGAAGCTGCTCATCGCCGGGGACACGCTGTTTCGCCGTGGAATAGGCCGGACCGACCTCTGGGGGCGGCGATTATGCCACCCTCGAACGGTCGATCAGGCAGCGGCTGTACTGTCTGGACGAGGACGCGACGGTCATCACCGGGCACGGCGCGCAGACACGCCTGGGTGATGAGATGCGGCAGAACCCGTTCATCCGTGCCTGAAATGGCAGCTTCGTCGGCACGTTCCGGTTCTATCGCCAGTGGAGTGTTAACCTAGCGGTGCATTTCAGCCTTGTGAACGGATATCTCCGACAGGCTGACGTCCCGCAGATGAAGGAAGTAATCATGAAAAAGCTCAGTAACCTGACCGCATTCGCCGCCACCATCGCTCTGCTGGCCGGCTGTACCAACAACCCCTATACCGGCGAACGGGAAGCAGGCAAGGCCGGCATCTACGGCGGTATCGGCGCGGTCAGTGGCGCAGTGATCGGTGCTGCAACCTCCAGCAAGAAGGACCGCGCCAAAGGCGCTCTGATCGGCGCGGCGGTCGGCGGCGCCGCGGCTGGCGGCTATGGTTACTATGTCGATACTCAGGAAGCCAAGCTGCGTCAGACGCTGCAGGGCACCGGCGTGCAAGTCCATCGCGAGGGTGACAACCTGACGCTGATCATGCCGGGCAATATCACCTTCCCGAGCAACTCGGCCGACATTTCCAGCAGCTTCTACCCCACCTTGAATTCGCTGGTGCAGGTATTCAAGGAGTTCAACAAGAACGGCATCGACATCGTCGGCCATACCGACAGCACGGGCTCGCAGCAGCTCAACCAGGACCTGTCCAACCGTCGTGCGCGCAGCGTCGCCGCCTACCTGGAAGGCAATGGTGTGGCTGCGTCGCGAATAACTTCCTACGGGGCCGGCCCGAGCCAGCCGATCGCCAGCAATGACACCGCTTCGGGGCGTGCCTCGAACCGTCGCGTAGAGATCAACCTGCGGCCGTTGTAAGCCGTTGCGGCCGGCGAGTCCGCAATGGACTCGCCATGCCATTTAAGTGACGTCAGTTTTATATCTTTTTATCACCCGGTATTGAACCTCTCGGTAATCCATGACTCTAGAAGCTGGTGACAGCGAGCCATGTGGTGGCACTGAGGAGGTCGAATGGATGATCGTTCTGCTCTCCATTCTCGTAAGCCTTGGCTGCCATTGGTAGTGACGTTGGCCTTGATGGCCGGGCTCGGAGGATGGGTCGTCTGGCAATGGCAAGTTCAGGAAGCACGAATCCGAGCCGAGCAGGCGCAGCGATTCAACCTGGCGGTCAATGACGTCGAGAGCAATCTGCGTGAGCGCATGCGTGCGTACGAGATGGTCATGCGCGGCCTGGCCGGTCTTTTCGTTGGCAGCGATGCGGTCAGCCTGGATGACTGGAATCGAGCGTCCGACCAGCTTCAGTTGCAGGACTTCTACCCGGGTATCCAGGCGATTGCGCTGGCCCGTTACGCGCGTGCGGAGAATCTCGAATCGATACTGGCGCAAATGCGCGAGGACGGCCGCGGCGATTTTCGCATGTACCCGCCTGGCGAGCGCGACGAGTACCTGATCACCGACTTCATACACCCGCTCGATTGGCGCAATCGTCGCGTGCTGGGCTTCGATATGCTCAGCGAGGATGCCCGCAAGGAGGCGATCACGGCTGCGCGCAACATCGGCACGCCCATGCTCAGCGGTCCGCTGCGGCTCAAGCAGGAGACCGCGCAGAACGCGCAGGTGGGCATTCTGCTTTACCTCCCGCTCTACCGAGTCGGCGCGCCGACCACGACCCTGGAAGAACGTCAGGCGGCCTTTGCCGGTACGCTGCACGGCGCCTTTCGGCTGACCGATCTGTTGGAGGGCGTGCTGGGCTCGCGCAGCAAACTCTTCCAGCTGCAATTGTTCGATGCTGCCGTGCCGCACGAACCGTTGTTGGTAGGGCGCGACCCGGTGAGCACCGATGCGCGTTTCCATCGCACGCGCAACATTTATCTCTACGGCCGCAGCTGGCAGCTGGAAATCGCCAGTACACCGGAATACGAAGCCATTCTCAACAGGGCCAGCGGGGCGTTCAACCTGGCGGCGGCGATGACCGCCGCGATGCTGTTCTCGCTGCTGATCGGCGGCTACCTGTACCTGCGCGAACGCGCGCTGCGCAGCAGCCAGGCGTTGGGTGCGCAGCTTCAGGAGCGCGAGGCGTGGTTCAGGCAACTGATCGAACAGTTGCCCGTGGCGACCTTGCTCTGCAATGACCAGGGTCGGATAGAGCTGGCCAATCAGAGCGCCGCGGCGTTGCTGGGAAGCAGCGCCGGTCTGCTCGCGGGCGAGCGCCTCAACCGCTACGTTCCCGGTGCGCTGCTCGACCCTTCGGGCGGGGCGCGTCTGGAAGCCAGCCACCAGGAAAGCCAGGCGCTGCGAGAGGACGGCACCCCGATACCGGTGTCATTGAGCCTGACCAGCTTCAGGCGCGATGAGGCCGTTCACCATTTGCTCAACCTGGTCGACCTGCAGCAGCGCAAGCGTGACGAGGAGCGCTTTCGCAACGTGGTCGAAGCCTCGCCGAACGCGTTTCTTCTGTTCGATCACGACGGGCGCATCGTCATGGTCAATCGCCAGACCGAGCTGCTGTTCGGCTATAGCCGGCAGGAATTGCTCGACCAGCCGGTCGAACTGCTGATTCCCGAGTCGATGCGCAAGGTCTACCACGAGGTACGCTACCGCTTCGGGCACGAGCCCGAAGCGCGCCGTCTGGGTGAAAACCGCGAATTGTTCGGCCGCCACCGGGACGGGCACCTGCTGCCGGTAGAAGTCGGCCTGTCGCCATTGCGCAGCGGTGAAGAGCAATTGGTCCAGGCCGTGGTGATCGATATCGGCCACCGGAAGGCAGCCGAGCGGCGCCTGCGCGATCAGGCCAACGAGCTGATTGTCGCCAACCGCTACAAATCCGAATTCCTCGCCAATATGTCCCACGAGCTGCGCACGCCGCTCAACAGCATTCTGATTCTGAGCGATCAGTTGAGGCAGAACGCCGCCAGCAACCTGACCGAAAAGCAGGTTCGGCACGCCGATATCATCCATCGTGCCGGACACGATCTGCTGCAACTGATCAACGATGTGCTCGATCTCGCCAAGATCGAGGCTGGGCACATGCAGATCAAGCCGGAGCCTCTCGACCTGGCGGAACTGCTGGTGGAACTGGTGGCCGGGCTCGAGCCAATGGCCGAGCAGAACGGCCTGACCCTCACCTCCCGGATCGATCCGGATGTCCCGGTATCGATCATCAGCGACCGCGCCCGTTTACAGCAGATCCTGCGTAACCTCGTGACCAATGCCTTGAAGTTCACCGAACAGGGTTCCGTGGACATCCATGTCGCGCGCCAGCCGGCCGAGAGTCCGGGCGACGACGACACGCTGCACATCTGCGTGACCGACACCGGCATCGGCATCCCGGAAGATCAGCATGAGCGAATCTTCCAGGCGTTCCAGCAGATCGATGGCTCCATCAGTCGACAATACGGTGGCACGGGCCTTGGTCTGGCGATCGCGCGGCAGTTGGCCGAAGTGCTGGGCGGCGGTATCCATCTGGTCAGTGCGCCAGGCCAGGGCTCCAGCTTCACCGTCCAGTTGCCGCTGAAGCTGGCCACGACCACGGAGGTCCGGACGCTGCGACCGTCACAACGACGCGGCCAGGGTGGCGGTCTGCTGATCATCGAGGATGATGCCGATTTCGCCTCCGTGGTAGCCGAGGTCGGGCAGTCTCACGGCTTCCCGAGTGTGGTCTGCGGCACCGGGCAGGAGGGGCTGGAAGCATTGGGCCACGACCGTTTCGCAGCGGTGATCCTCGACATTCTGCTGCCGGATATCAGCGGCTGGCAGGTTCACCGGATGCTGCGCGCCGATCCTCGCCACCAGGATACGCCGGTCTACATCATCTCCTGCGTGCCGCAGCCGCAAGGCTGGTCGGATGACGGTTCGCGCTATCTGCTCAAGCCCGTGGCCCAGTCTGAACTGGAACGCCTGTTCATCGACCTGGCGCGCCAGGAGGCCAATTCGACGCGGTTGCTGCTGGTCGAGACGGACCCACAAAGGCGCCGGCAGTTGCGGGAACATTTCGAGCGCCTTGGCTATCGGGTCACCGAATGCGGGCGCAGCGAGGAAGCGAGGCTGGCGTATGCGGAGCATGCGTTCAGCGTGCTGATCATCGATTTCGATCTGCCTGGCGAAGATGGACTGGATCTGCTCGAAGCGCTGGATCGGCTGCGCTCGTTGAAGGATGTACGTGTGGTATTGAACAGCCGTGAACCGCTGTCTGAAAAGAATCTGCAGCGGCTTCGGCGTTATTCATCGGTTGCGTTGTCGAAAACAGGGGAATTGGAGCATATGGACGATGCATTGAAGCCAGCCGCAGATGAGCCTGTGGTGCTGGGCGTGGATGAAATGGAGCATCCTTTGCTGGGACAGCGAGTGCTATTGGTGGATTCGGATGTACGGTCCATTTACGCGATCAGTGCGTTGCTGGACGAGCAGGGGTTGCAGGTGGTTCCCGCCACCAGCCGCTCCGAAGCGCTTGAACGGTTCGATGAGGATGCGTTCGATCTGGCGATGGTGGACATGGCTATGGCGGATGACGGTGGGTCCGCACTGATCCGGCAGCTGAGAAACGACTATGGTTGTCAGGTGCCGATCGTCGCGCTGGCCGTCGGCGACGACCCGGCGATCCGCGATCGAAGCATGGCCGCAGGCGCGGACGACGTCTTGTCCAAACCGGTCGAGAGTGCCAGGTTGGTCGAGTTGCTGCGGCGTTGCCTGGAGCGCGCCGATGGCCCTCGCGAGAGCCCATAAGGAGAAGTTTGTGACGCATCGTTCATGCCGGACTGGCGTCCCTGCCGACGCCGTCGCTGTCGGACTCAACCGTACGCCGCGCGGGAGCGCCAGGTGATGGGGCGGGTACAAGCCAAACCGCAACCGCGTACCCGGACGCTGTTGGTCGTCGACGATCGCGAGGCCAATCTGGTCGCCATGGAAGCGTTGCTCGGCGATGGCGACTGGCAGGTGCATACCGTCAATTCCGGCGAAGCAGCGCTGCAGGCGTTGCTCGACCTGGACGTGGAGCTGGTGCTGCTGGACGTGCAGATGCCAGGTATGGACGGTTTCGAAGTGGCCCGCCTGATGCGCGGCAGCCCGCATACCCGCTACACGCCGATCATTTTCGTCTCGGCCATCGCGCATACCAGGGAATCGGTGTTGCGGGGTTACGCCACGGGTGCGGTTGATTTCATCCTCAAACCCTTCGACCCGCAGGTGCTCAAGCACAAGATCAACACGTTGCTCAGCCACGAACACAACCGGCGCGACCTGCAATTGCTGACGCAGCAACTCGACAGCGCGCGCGCCTTCAACGCCTCGGTGTTGAACAACGCCGCCGAAGGCATTCTCGTGGTGGGCGAGGACGGCTATATCAGCTTCGCCAACCCGGCGATTGCCCAGATGTTGCACACCCATATCGACGACCTGCAGGGCACGGCGTTAACCGACCATCTCGCCGCGCCGCAGATGCCCGACGCCTGGCGGGACACGGATTTCTACAAGCAGTGGCGCAATGGCAACACCTATCGATTGCATGAAGCGCAGCTGTACACCGCCAGTGGCGGCACGCTGCCGGTGGCCTTGTCGTCGTCGCCCTTGCCTCGTCAGCAGCGATCCATGGTGGTTATCGCCCTCGACATGTCGGTGGTTCGCAACCTTCACGTACAGCTCGAAACCCAGGCGGTCACCGATTCACTGACCGGGCTGTTGAATCGGCGGGGCTTCCATCAGGCGCTGGATTCGGCGCTGGCGAGGGTCGACCGGAACGGCAAGCGCATGGCCATCCTTTACATCGACCTCGATGGCTTCAAGCGCATCAACGATTCGCTGGGCCATGACGCCGGGGACGAGATTCTCTGTCGTGTGGCGCGGGTGCTGGAGACCTGCATGCGCCCGTACGACATCATTGCGCGCATGGGCGGCGACGAATTCACCGCTTTGCTGGATTCGCTGGATCACCCGGAAGATGCCGCCAAGGTGGCCGAGAAACTGATCGAACTGATCTCAGTGCGACACACCATCGGCGGAACCGACGTTACGCTCGGCGCCAGTATCGGCATCGCGCACTTCCCCGACTGCGGCCAGAGCGTCGAAGAGTTGCTGCGCTCGGCGGACATGGCGATGTATGAAGCCAAACGCAACGGGCGGCAGCAGTACCGTTTTTTCTCCAGCGAAATGAACGGTCGAGCGCATGCGCGCCTGATGATGGAGGAAAACTTGCGCAGCACCATCGAGCGCAACGGTTTCGCCTTGGTCTATCAGCCTCAGGTTGTGCTCGAAACCGGCGAGGTGCGCGGGTTCGAAGCCCTGCTGCGGTGGGATTACAGCGGACGCGGCGTGGTCGAGCCCAACGTCTTCATCCCCTTGCTGGAGGAAACGAGGCTGATCGATCGGGTCGGCAAGTGGGCCCTGCGCGAGGGCCTGGCGCAGTGTCGTGACTGGCGTGAGCGATTCGGCGACAAGATGATCCTGAGCTTCAATATCAGCCCGGTTCAGTTCGGGCGGGCCGGGCTGATCGATGAATTGCGCCGCTTGCTCGACGAATCTCAACTCGATCCTCGTCAGCTCGAGCTGGAAGTGACCGAAGGCGCGCTGATGCAGGACCTCGAGCAGAGTTGCGACAAGCTTCGGCAACTGCGCGACCTGGGCGTACGGGTGGCGGTGGATGACTTCGGCACGGGTTACTCATCGCTGGCCTACCTGCGGCATTTCGACCTGGATACGCTGAAAATCGACCGACTGTTCATCGCCAACATGCTCGACTCGCCTCGTGACGCGGCCGTGGTCAGCACCATCATCGATCTGGGGCGGAACCTGGGGCTGGAAGTCATCGCCGAGGGGGTCGAGACCCTGGCCCAGCGCGATTGGCTGATCGCCCATGACTGCCAGGTGATGCAGGGTTTCCTCGTGGCGCCCGGATTATCGGTCCACGACGCCTTGGCGTTTCCTCGCAGAATCGACTGGCAGGGCCTGGGCGAGCAGGACGTCCGCTAGCGACGGTCATCCAACCGGTACCGGCGCTAGCGGCTCGGTGGATACTGGCGATGCAGCGCCTCGAGCTGAGCATCCTTCTCGGTCCAGAGCGCATTGACCCACTCCTGGAAGCTCAGCCGATAGCGCTCGTCCTGATCGTAACTGCGATGCAGGAATTCGGCCGGGATCGGCTGTGAATCGATACGCATCACGACCTGCCCGATGCGCCCGCACAGCAGGTCCCAGAAGCTGGGATTGCCGTCCGGGTAATGGATGGTGACATTGATCAGCGACGTCAATTGCTCGCCCATTGCATCGATCACGAAGGCGATGCCACCGGCTCTCGGTTTCAGCAAGTAGCGATAGGGCGAGGCTTGCTCGTCGTGCTTGTCCTGGGTGAAGCGCGTGCCCTCGAGGAAATTGAAGACCGACACCGGGTTGGTCCGGTAACGCTCGCAGGCCTTGCGAGTGGTGGCCAGGTCCTGGCCGCGCTTTTCCGGGTACTTGGCCAGATACTCCTTGCTGAAGCGTTTCATGAAGGGAAACTCCAGCGCCCACCAGCACAGGCCAATGACCGGCACCCAGATCAGCTCCTGTTTGAGGAAAAACTTCAGGATCGGCATGCGTCGGTTGAACTGATACTGCAACATCAGGATGTCGGCCCAGCTCTGGTGGTTGCTGGTCACGAGGTAGGAATGATGCAGGTCGACCTTCTCCAGCCCCTGCACGTCCCATTTCGTTCGGCGGACCTGATCCATCCAGAAGCCGTTCACAGCCATCCAGGATTCAGCCACCCAATGCATGCCGAAACGAAGCGCGCGCTGGATACCGGGGATTGGCAGCGCCAATTTGAGCAGGGAAAGGGCAAACAGGGGCCAGCACCAGAACAGCGTGTTCAGCGCCAGGGTCAAGCCGGCAAGCACGCCGCGCAGTGGAGCAGGAAGGACACTCAGCATCGATTGGCTCGTATACTCGTCAATTGAGGCGGCAAGCGTACCGATTGCGCGCCGAACTGCAAGTGGCGAGTGCGCTGAGCGAAGCGGGTCGGCGACAGGCCCGGCCCCAGAAGATCGGGCCTGTCGGTTTCCCCATCAGGCCTTCTGGCTGTCGGCCTGCAGGGCCGTGAGGGCGATGGTGAACACGATATCGTCCACCAGCGCGCCGCGTGACAGGTCGTTGACCGGCTTGCGCAGGCCTTGCAGCATGGGGCCGACGCTGATCACGTTGGCGCTGCGCTGCACCGCCTTGTAGGTGGTGTTGCCGGTGTTCAGGTCTGGGAAGATGAACACGGTCGCCTGACCGGCGACGAGGCTGTTCGGAGCCTTCTGCTTACCGACGCTGGCGACCGACGCGGCGTCGTACTGCAGCGGGCCGTCGATGGGCAGGTGGGGCGCCCGCTCCTGGGCAATGCGTGTCGCCTCGGCCACTTTTTCCACCTCGGCGCCGCTGCCGGATGTGCCGGTCGAATAGCTGATCATCGCCACCCGCGGGTTGACGCCCAGGGCGACGGCGGACTCGGCGCTCTGCAACGCAATCTCGGCGAGTTCGGTGGCGCTCGGGTTGGGATTCACCGCGCAATCGCCATAGACCAGTACCTGGTCGGGCAGCAGCATGAAGAACACCGACGACACCAGGCTATAGCCCGGCGCGGTCTTGATCAGCTGCAGTGCAGGGCGGATCGTGTTGGCGGTGGTGTGCACGGCACCGGACACCAGACCGTCCACCTCGTCGAGCGCCAGCATCATGGTGCCGAGCACGACGGTGTCCTTGAGTTGCTCGCGGGCATCGTCGGGCGTCAGGCCCTTTGCCTTGCGCATTTCGCACATGGGCTCGACGTAGTGGTTGACGATCGACTCGGGATCGAGGATCTCCAGGCTCGACGGCAGATTGATGCCCTGCTCGCGAGCGATTGCCTGGACCTCTTCGGGTTTGGCCAACAGGACGCAACGAGCGATTCCGCGATCCTGGCAGATGGCGGCGGCGCGAATGGTGCGCGGTTCATTGCCTTCCGGCAGGACGATGCGCTTGTTCGCCTGCTGGGCGCGTTTGACCAATTGGTAGCGGAATGCAGGGGGTGACAGGCGCAGCTCGCTGCGCGGTACGCTCAGGCGCGTATGCAGCAGTTCGGGTTGCAGGTGCTGGGCGATGAAATCGGTCACCTGGCTGGCGCGCTCGATATCGTCGGCAGGTGTTTCCTTGTTCAGCGCGAACAGATTGGTGGCGGTGTCGTACGAGCCGGTCTGCACGGTCATGACCGGCAGACCGCCGTCGAGCGCTGCCTTGCACAGCTCCAGAATTCGCGGGTCCGGGGCGAAATCGCTACACAGCAAAAGCCCCGCCAGCTCGACCCCGTTGAGCGACGCCAGGCTCGCGGCGAGAATGATGTCGTCGCGGTCGCCCGGAGTGACCACCAGCACGCCTGGCTGGAGCAGTTGCACGGTGTTGGGTACGGCCCGGGCGCACAGGACGATCTTGTTGATCCGTCGACGCTCGGCTTCGCCGGCGTGAAGCACCTTGGCGTCGAGCAGCTGGGCAATGTCGCGGGTGCGTAGCGCGTTCAGTTGCTCTGCATAGGGGATGGCGCCGATCAGCTGGAAATCCGCCGTGCCAAGCAGGGGAAGCTGCTCCTTCAGGCGCTCGACGAACGCAGGCACGCCATCATCGCTCTTGACCTTGTTGAGCACCAGGCCGAGTACCTTCGGGTCTCGCGCGCCACCGAACAGTTGGGCCTGGATCTCGATGCGCTCAGCCATGCGCTTGAGTGTGTCGCTGCCCTGTGCAGCGATCAGGATGACCTCCGCGTCGAGGCTTTTGGCCAGATGCGTGTTGATCCGCGAGGTGTGGTTGAACTCGCGCGTCGGCACCATGCCCTCGACGATGACCACATCCTTGCCAGTGGCCACTTCCTGATAGCGGCTGACGACGTCTTCGAGCAGCAGGTCGAGTTCGCCGTCGGCCAGTTGACGTTCCACCTGTTCCAGCGGCAATGGCTCGGGCGAAGCGATGTCGAGCGTCTTTTCCACCAGTACACAGGAACGCTCACGGCCCTGGTCGAGCGGAAAGGGTTGGGCGATCGGCTTGAAGAAGCCGACCTTCAACCCGGCACGTTCGAGCGCCCGGATCAGGCCGAGGCTGACTGAGTTGAGGCCGCCACCGAAACCACAGGGGGCGAGGAAGAGCGTATGCATGTAGATCTCCTGTCGAGCGAGGGGCGATGGCGTTGTCGAGTCGACGAATCCGGAGGCTCGAGGTCGCCCGGATTCTGCAGTGCGGTGCGTGTCGGCGCGTTGTCAGGCGTCAAGCAACGCCAGGGTGTCCAGCGCGATCTGTCGTTCCTCGTTGGTAGGTACTACGAGCACGCGCGGGCTACCCGCCGCCTGGATCTCTCCGCCGACGCCGCGGGTGCAGCGTGCGTTGGCTTCTTCGTCCAGCGTGAAATTGAACAGCTTGAGGTGTTCGAGCGTGCGGCTGCGCACAGCGGCCGAATTCTCGCCGATGCCGCCGGTGAAGATCAGGCCGTCCAGCTTTGGCAGCGCACAGGCCATGCTCGCCAGCGACTTGGCCAGGCGGTAGCAGAACACCTCGAAGGCCAGCGTCGCGCCTGGATGGCCGGCAACACGTGCTTCGTAGAGGGTGCGCATGTCATTGGACAGCCCTGACAGCCCCTTCAGTCCGCTGTCGTGGTTGAGTACGCGATCGATCTGTTCGAGGCTCCAACCCAGCGTTCGGTGCAGGTAGCTGTGCAGATTGGGGTCGACGTCGCCGCTGCGGGTGCCCATCACAAGGCCTTCGAGCGGGGTCAGTCCCATGCTGGTGTCGCGGCTTTCGCCGTTGACGATCGCGCAGGTCGAGCAGCCATTACCCAGGTGCGCGGTCAACCAGCAGCTATCGTTCACGGGCAGGCCGGTCATCTCGGCGGCGCGCTTGCTGACATAGTGGTGGCTGGTGCCGTGGAAGCCGTAGCGCCGAACACTGTGCTCCTTGTAGAGAAACTCCGGCACGGCATAGCGGAACGCATGTTCGGGCATGGTCTGGTGGAAGGCCGTGTCGAACACGCTCACCTGCGGCAGGCCCGGGAAAAGCGCGATGGCGGCGTCGATGCCCACTAGGTTGGCGGGATTATGCAGCGGTGCCAGTTGTGCGCTGTCGCGGATCGCCTTGAGCACATCCTCGTCGATCAGGCTGGAGCCGGTGAAGTGCTCGCCGCCATGGACCACCCGATGCCCGATGCCGTCGAGCTTGCCACCCGCGGCGTCCTGGGCCAGCGGCAGCAGTCGTTCCAGCGCTGCGCGATGATCGGCACCCGGTATGTCCAGGCTCTGCTTGGCGTCCCCCAATTGCCAATGAAGCACCGCTTCCGGGCTGCCGAGACGCTCGGCCAGGCCTTGCAGCGGGAAGGTCGCCTGCGTTTCGTTGACCAGCGCGAACTTGATCGACGAGCTGCCGCAGTTAATCACCAGGATATTTCGAGCGAGCATCGGTGCTCCTTGCATGCGTAGTAATTGTTAAAGGCATCGCCTAGCGTGTGGCGCGGATTCTGGCATAGGCGCCGACGAACCGATGCTCTCCAAAGGTTGTATGCGACACCCTCGATTGCAGGAGGCTGCCGACGTTTGTCAAGGCATCCGTTGGCCCCGTTTATCCGGGCTCGGTTCGCAATCGACGCAGCTCGCGGTTAAACTTTGGCATCACACTCCCCAGCAAAGGTTTCGTCCCATGCAGATTGCCGCTAACAAGGCTGTGTCAATCGACTACACACTCACCAACGACGCCGGTGAGGTGATCGACAGCTCTGCCGGCGGTGCGCCGCTGGTCTACCTGCATGGCGCAGGCAACATCATCTCCGGCCTGGAAAAAGCGCTGGAAGGCAAGCAGGGCGGTGACGAGGTCAAGGTCGCCATCGAACCGCAGGATGCCTATGGCGAGTACAGCCCCGAATTGGTCGCCACGCTCAATCGCGCCATGTTCGAAGGTGTCGACGAGCTGGAAGTCGGCATGCAGTTTCATGCGTCCGGTCCGGATGGCGGCATGCAGATCGTCACGATCCGTGATGTCGAAGGCGACGACGTGATCGTTGACGGCAACCACCCGCTGGCCGGTCAGCGCCTGAATTTCGAGGTCAAGATCGTCGATGTACGCGACGCCAGCGAAGAAGAAATTGCCCATGGCCACGTCCACGGCGAAGGCGGTCACCAGCACTGATCCCCTCGCTGCGAGGCGGGTGGCGACAAGGCTCGATCACGGTCGAGCGATGGAAGCGCTTCGGTAATGCCGGAGCGCTTTTTTACCCTCTGGAGAAGAGAGAATGAGCGCGTTCCACGAGTTGGTCCTACCCGGCCTCGCTGGCCAGGAGCTGCCCCTTGCGCCGCTGAAAAACCAGCTGACACTGGTGGTCAACGTGGCCTCCGAGTGCGGTCTGACCCCCCAGTATGCGGGCCTGCAAGCCCTGCATGAGCGTTACCAGGACCGTGGCTTCGGCGTGCTCGGCATTCCTTGCAATCAGTTCGCGGCGCAGGAGCCGGGCAGCGATGCGCAAATCCTGCAGTTCTGCAGCGAGACCTATGGCATCAGCTTTCCATTGAGCAGCAAGCTCGAGGTCAACGGCCCGCAGCGTCACCCGCTGTACCGTCTGCTGGCGGGCGAGGGCGCCGACTTTCCAGGTGACATCAGCTGGAACTTCGAAAAATTTCTCGTCGACAAGGACGGCCGTGTACTGGCGCGCTTCTCTCCCCGGACGGCTCCGGACGATCCGGCCTTGATCCAGGCGGTCGAAAGCGCGCTGGCCTGACCAACGCCTCCCCTCGCGCAGCGGCGCCTGCCGCTGCGCGCATTAACTCGCTGTGCGGCGCCGGCCTCTTGCGTCATCCCATCGTTGCGATCGTGGCGGCGCAATAAGCGCTGTGGATGATGGTGTTCGCGCGAGACGACCGGTCATATGCTCGGCCGATGAGCAACCGAGCCCGAACCGACAAACGCGAACTGATCCTGGCCAAGGGCGCCCAAGTGATGACCCGGCGGGGTTATCACGGCACAGGCGTGCTGGAAATTGTCCAGGCGGCTGGAATCCCCAAAGGCTCGTTTTATCACTACTTCGCCAGCAAGGAAGATTTCGCCTTGCAGGCGCTGGACCATCTTTATCAGCCTCGCCTCGAACGCTACCAGGCTGCGCTCACCCATACGGCGCTGAGCCCCTGTGAGCGGATCCTGAGCTATTACGCCGATGTGGTCGCGCATTTTGCCCGCCAGCAATGCCCTGAATATCACTGCTTCATCGGCAGCCTGAGCTTCGAGATGGCCGAGCTTTCCCAGCCCATCGGGCAGCGAGTGGAAACGGTTCTGCTGCGTAGCGTGGAAATTCTGGCCGGTTGCCTCGAGGAGGCACGGCGGATCGGCGAAATCGATGCCAATACCGATTGCCAGTCACTGGCGGAATTCATTGGCAACGCCTGGGAAGGTGCCCTGTTACGCATGAAGGTCGGGCGCTCCGTGGCGCCGCTGACGATTTTTCTGGCACAGCTGGAGCGTCTGCTGACGTTTCGCTGATTTTTTGTAGCGCTCGGCGAGACGACCGGTCGCTTTCAGCTTCTATTGATGCATCAACGAGGAGATCACAATGACAGCAGCCGTGAATGCCCTGTTCGAGCCGTTCCAGCTCGGCAAACTACAATTGCCGACCCGTGTGGTGATGGCGCCGATGACCCGCTCCTTTTCGCCCAATGGGGTGCCGACCGCTGATGTCGTCGAGTATTACCGCCGCCGCGCTGCGTCGGGTGTCGGGCTGATCATCACCGAGGGCACCACGGTTGGCCATAAGGCCGCCAACGGGTACCCGCAGGTGCCGCGCTTTTACGGCGAAGATGCGCTCGGTGGCTGGAAGGCGGTGGTCGAGGCCGTCCATGCTGCCGGGGGCAAGATCGTTCCCCAGCTCTGGCACGTCGGTAATGTCCGCCGCAAAGGCACCGAGCCAGAAGCGGACGTGCCGGGCTACGGGCCAATGGAAAAGCTCAAGGACGGACAGATCATCGTCCATGGTATGACCCGCCAGGACATCCAGGAGGTCATTGCGGCATTCGCGCAAGCCGCCGCTGACGCCAAGGCAATAGGCATGGACGGCGTGGAAATCCACGGGGCACATGGCTACCTGATCGACCAGTTTTTCTGGGAGGGCAGCAATCAGCGCACGGATGAGTACGGTGGCAGCCTGGTCAATCGCTCACGCTTCGCCATCGAGCTGATCGAAGCCGTTCGCGCGGCGGTGGGCGCGGATTTCCCGATCATTTTCCGCTTCTCGCAATGGAAACAGCAGGACTACACCGCACGTCTGGTCACGACGCCCGAAGCGCTCGGCGACTTCCTGGCGCCGCTGTCGGCAGCCGGCGTGGACATTTTCCACTGCTCGACGCGGCGTTTCTGGGAACCGGAGTTCGACGGCTCGGACCTCAACCTCGCAGGATGGACCCGTCAGCTCACCGACAAGCCGACCATTACGGTGGGCAGCGTGGGGCTCGACGGTGAGTTTCTCCAATTCATGGTCAAGACGGATAAGGTCGCGCAGCCGGCCAATATCGAAGGACTGCTGGAGCGCTTGAACAAGCAGGAGTTCGATTTGGTTGCCGTGGGGCGCGCGCTGATCTGCGATCCCGACTGGGCGCTGAAAGTGCGCGAAGGGCGCATGCAGGACATTCTGCCGTTCAGCCGTGAAGCGCTCAAAAGCCTGGCGTGACAGGGCGCAATCCAAGGCTGGCGGTGGGCTGACCCCCATGGTCGAGCCTTGCGCTTGGTCCTGCGCTCGTTAGCGTTGTCTTGCCTCAGGGGCTCGAAGACGACTGCGCTCGTCGGGCCCTTGCCACATCCGTGACGCTCAGCCGTGCGCGATGATCGCGCCATGTTGGCGGGACGTTGGCGGTCGCAGGGTCGGCGCGAAGCGCACCGGCCCTGATTCCGGCGTGGTAACACGGCGCGCCGCTGCGACCGTCAGCTCTTTTCGGCGAGCTGCCGATTCACACCGCCTTCGCGAACCCAGAACAGGGTCGCGCCCGCGACCGCCGCCGGCATGATCAGCAGATTCAGCACCGGTACCAGCAGCGCGGCGTACGTCACGGCGCCGAAGCTCAGGCTTTTCCAGCGCCGCTGGCGTAGCCAGACCATCATTTCAGCCCAGCTCAGCTTGTTGTTGTCCGCCGGATAGTCGATGTATTGCACAGCCATCATCCAAACACCGAACAGCAGCCACAGGGGAGCGGCGATCAGGTTGACCACCGGGATGAACGAGAGAATCAACAGGGCCAGTGCGCGCGGTGCGAAATAGGCCAGCTTGCGCGCTTCGCGGCCAACGGTGCGGGGCAGCATCGCTACCAGCTCGGTCCAACTGAACGGCGGCGAGCTGTCCTCACCACGGGCGACCGTTTCGACCTTCTCGGCGAGAAAGCCATTGAACGGGGCGGCGATGATATTGGCGAGCATGGTGAAGGTGAAAAACACCATCAACACCACGAGAATCACGAACAGCGGCCAGAGGATGTACTCGAGGAACATCAGCCACTCGGGCAGGCTTGGCATGAAGGCATCGACCCAGCCACTGAACTGCCGCAGGGCAAGGTAGATGAGCCCGCCGAACAGCAACAGATTGACCGTCAGTGGCAGGATGACGAACAGCCGTAGCCCCGGACTCAAGATCAATTTCAGACCTTCACGCAGGTATTGCGGGCCGGAAAGGGCGGCGATGGGCATAGGGCGTACTCCGGATGGGATCGATCCGGACCTTACCGGCTTTACGGGAGTGGGAAAAGCCTGACGGTTCGCTCGTTTGCCGATAGTCCAAGCCTATCCGGGCGATCAACCTGACTCACTGGCCTGCGTGGCGCGTGGCCGTCACACTTGGCCTCGAAAATACCTCGTTGGTTTCCAGGGCCGTCCGTTATCAAGCCTTCCCCAAGTGCCTGGACGGCCCTTTTTTATTTGCCCTCGAAGCTGACAGGTTTGCGTGTCAGCGGCTGCTGGTCGAAGCGTACCCCCGGCAGCCCGGTTTCCATCAGGACACGGATGTTGCGGTGATCGGTTCCGCTGGGGTTTTCCAGCACCGATTGATAATGCTCACCGAATGCCAGCAATGCTTCCTCGGTGGTGAACCCTTCCAGCACCGCCAGTCCGAGCGTCTTGCACGAACCTTCGTTTTCCCCGGCGGCATTTTCAACGCTGCCGTTGAAGAAGCGGCTTGGCTGGTAATCATAGGTATTGGCGATGAACGCCAGCGTCTCGCTGAAGGGATGGTTGCGGTTGCGCAGGCTGGCGCGAAAATCTCTGAGGCTGTTCATGGCTTCTGGCTCTTGTCGAAAGCGGCCTGCTGTTCGGGCGTCGCGTCTTTCTGGTAGCGCTTCTTCCATTCGGCGTAGGGCATGCCATAGACCTCTTCGCGTGCCTCGTCGATGCTGACGGCGATCTCCAGGTCATCGGCGGCGGCCTTGTACCACTTCGACAGGCAGTTGCGGCAGAAGCCGGCCAGGTTCATCAGGTCGATGTTCTGCGCGTCCGGGCGGCTGCGCAGGTGCTGAACCAGGCGTCGGAAGGCGGCGGCTTCGAGTTCGGTACGTTCTTGGTCATTCATTTTCATGGGTCTCGGCGTTGCAGACGTGGGCGGGATCATAACCTTGACGGTTGCCCTGGGCCAGATACCGGCAGGGAACTTTAGCGTGCCGATCCGCCTCCGCTGAAGAGGATGGCCAGCCGGCTGTCCCCGTTGCCGAGGAACGCGAACGTGATTGGAAAAACACACTGGGTCATTGCCGAAGGCTACCTGCCAGCGCTGGGGCCAAAACCCGATGAACCTGCACTTCGCAGCCACGAGACGGCCTGCATCCTCAATACCGGCCCGCAGGATGCGGAGATCGAGCTGACGCTTTATTTTTCCGATCGCGAGCCGGTCGGTCCGTACTCGATACGGGTACCGGCACAGCGGACGCTGCACCTTCGTTTCGATGATCTGCAAACGCCCGAGGCCGTGCCCCGGGAAACCGATTATGCCAGCGTGTTCGTCTCCAGCGTGCCGGTGGTGATCCAGCACACCCGCATGGATGCCCGTAGCGGTGACCGGGCGTTGATGACCACCCTGGCTTACGGCAGCGACTGATGCGACGGTTCAGTCGCGATGCTGGGCCAGGGTGATCGATACCGATTCGGCGAAGCGCAGGGCGTGTGGTTTGTCGACTTCGACCTCGGCGTAACGCACCTGCGGGTGCTGCATGACGAGGTCGAGAATCTCCTGGGTGAGCCGTTCGAGGAGCGCGAAACGGTTGTCCTCGACGTGCTGGATGATGGCCTTGGTGATGGTGCGGTAGTTCAACGCGTGTTCGATGTCGTTGTCGCGTACGGCATCAGCGGCGCGATACAGCATCGTCAGGTTGATCAGTACATCCTGCTTGTTGAGGATTTCCTCTTCCTTGATGCCGATGAACGTACGCAGTCGCAGGTCTTTGACGCGGATTCGCGCCATGGCAGGTTCCAGTCTAGGCATGGGACTCCTTCGCAATCAGATCAGGTGGCGGCCGCCATTGACGGTCAGGGTGGTGCCGGTGACATAGGGATTATCGAGCAGATACCGCAGGCTCTGGTAGATCACCTGTGCACCGGGCTCGATGCCCAGCGCCGATTTCGCCAGCGCTTTACGCCGATATTCGTCGTCATCGCCTTCGTTGAACTGTATCAGGGCCGGGGCGATGCCATTGACCTTGATGGCCGGGGCGAGGCTTGCGGCAAACGAAAGCGTGAGATTGTCCAGCCCGGCTTTGCTGGCCGCATAGGCAATGTGCTTTTTGCTGCCTGTCCGGGTGACATCATCGCCGATGTGGATGATGTCCGCCGCCCCGCCGTGTTGCAACAGCGCGGCGCAATGGAGATTGATCAGGTAAGGCGCGAGCATGTGGACTTCGAACATGCGCTGGAACACCTCGGCTTCCTCGCCCTCGGCCTCGACGTCCCAGTCCGATGCGTTATGGACGATTGCTCGCAACGCTCCGGTGTGCTGCTTCAACGCCGCGATGAACGCGTGGATACCTTGCGCGCCGGAGAAATCCGCGGGCAGCGTCACGGCCCCGCGCTCGCGCAGGCGAGCGAGGCTCGCTCGGGGTGTCCGGTAGGTGACGATCACCGGTTGCCCTTCATCGAGTAGCCGTTCGGCACAATACAGGCCGATGCGTTGGCTGGCACCGGTGATCAGGATCGGAGCCGCTGGCGGGGTCATGGTCATCATAGGGAATCGGTAATCGAGGATTTCGGGTCGGCGGGTGGCCATACCGAGCGCGCCGTTCTGTAGCGGCAGCTTACACCAGGGCGCACGCGGTCGTATCCGGCACTGGACGTCCGCCAGGCCCGAATCCTGCGCCGGGCTCAGGAGTGTTCAGGCATCTCGGCAAGGGCTTCGGGCGGGAGTTCGGGTTGCAGCTCGGGGTGCAAGCGCTGGTGCTGCTCGTACAGATACGAGCGGATCCGCTCGGCGTCCTTGTCCTGTGGGTAGTCCACCTCATAGGCGATCATTCCACCCTCGGCCTTGCGGATCCGGTGCCCATCGACTTCCAGCGATTGCTCACCCGGCAGCGCCAGGTGAAGGTGGAGATGCTTGGGCGCGTGCTGCTCCGGCCCAACGTCAACCAAGAGGCCATTGGGCGAGAGTTCGTGGACGCTCAGCGCGGTCTCGTGTCCGTCGTCGGACAGCAAAGGCAACGGCTCATCCAGGTGCAGGCGCCAGGCGCGGAGCACCGGCCCGCGCTCGTAGATGGTTGGCGGTGCGAGTCGCAACTGGATCGCGTGGAACTCGTCCTGAGTCAACCGCAGCGGGAACGACATGCAGTAATCTTCGAACTCGGCTTCCAGGGTCAGGTTGGCTTTTGCGGCCAACTGCAACAGCAGGTTGTTGGACTTTTCCCCGCCGTCCACACGGAAGCTGGCCCGCGTTTCGCCCGGGTCCACCGGCGAGCCGGTCACCAGCTCGTTGATATATTCCAGCTCGGCGCTGGTGAGAACGGTCTTCTTCGGCATTTCGATTTCCCTCTCAAGGGCAGCAGGACAGGTCCATCCATGCCTTCAATGCTCCGGTGCGCCGACGCGTTCAGGCGGGGGCGCCCCCAATATCCTATGCAGGACCGCCTTGCGACACCGTTCTGGCCTGTTAATTCCCTTCAAGCCCGCCCGTGCCTGTTGTCAGTGTAGAACCGTGCACGTGGGCGCGTGGGCCGAATGCGGCATAATGCCCGGCTTCATCTGTCACGGAGCCCACCATGAAAGTCGCGATTCTCTCCGGTACGGTCTACGGCACCGCCGAAGACGTTGCCCGCCATGCGGCCGCTGTTTTGAAAGCGGCGGGATTCGAGGCCTGGCATGACCCACGTGCGCAGCTCTCGCAGGTACTCGATTTCGGGCCGCAGGCCCTGTTGGTCGTGACGGCGACCACCGGCATGGGGGAGCTGCCCGACAATCTGGTTCCGCTGTATTCGGCGATCCGGGATCAGTTCCCAGCCTG